>NZ_JUPG01000068.1 GCF_001074825.1 Streptococcus pseudopneumoniae | reverse complement strand
TTCAACCAGTGCAAGCACGTCAGCAAGTACATCAGCCTCAACGAGCGCAAGCACGTCAGCAAGCACGTCCGCTTCAACCAGTGCAAGTACGTCAGCAAGTACATCTGCTTCAACGAGCGCAAGTACATCAGCAAGTACATCAGCTTCTGAGTCAGCAAGCACAAGCGCATCAGAATCAGCAAGCACAAGCGCGTCAGAGTCAGCAAGCACAAGCGCGTCAGAATCAGCAAGTACATCAGCTTCTGAATCAGCCTCAACAAGTGCCTCAGAGTCAGCGTCAACAAGCGCCTCTGAATCAGCAAGCACATCAGCTTCTGAGTCGGCATCAACAAGTGCGTCAGAGTCAGCAAGCACAAGCGCATCTATGATTCATTCGACTAGTCAAGCTCCTCAAACTGATACAACTAAGACACGTAAGCAACTTCCAAATACTGGAACAGCAACATCGGCTACAAATCTACTCCTAGGAGTTGTAGCAGGTCTAACAGGATTAGGATTAGTAGCTAAACGTCGTAAGCGCGATGATGAAGAGTAAGCCTTGTTTTATAAAGTTGCTAAAAGACTAGGTAAGCTATGAGAAAACCTCCAAGGATTGTAAAATTCTTGGAGGTTTTTGTCTATAGGAAGTGAGTATTAGCTGGTTGGAGTTTTGTTGATTCGTAAGACTCGTTTAAAATATAGTAGATTGAAATAAGTTGTGAACAAAGAGATTAGGAAATTCAAATCAATTTCTAATAATGTTTTAAAATCTGTAGCGTACTATTCTAGGTTCAATCCACTATAAAAAAGAGCAGAAATTTCCACCTCCAAAATACATATATCATAGTTTTGTTAGAAACTCTTTCATTGTTTTCCTAGAATAGAGTAAGGTTCATTAATTAGTTGGTTAATCTCCAAGCTACGATATTTCTTAAGTAACATGTTAACAAAAAAGTGCACTTTGATTTTAATTGAGTATAAATCAGTTGAAATTCAATATTTATTGTCTAGAGCTAGAAAAAATAAGGTTATGAGCTTTATCTCACTTTATGAAAGTGTGCAAAAATGGTATAATATATAGTAGATTTTTGCATCTAAAAATGGATGTATTATATAGAGATGCTTGATTTGCTATCACATGAAGATTATAGGAGAATTAGGTTATCAACAATCAATTGCTCTAAAACAATGAGAACAATGTTTTTGGTCAACAAATGATATAAAATGAAAGAATCGAGAATAAGGTATGGATTTTAGAAATGCAGTACAGTTAATTGGAGATTTTCATCATGTTGAAGTGTCACCAGATGCTCGTCTTGATTTGGGAGCAGATATCACAATTCGGTCGTTTGCAAGTATTGAAGTTTCAAGTGGTGCGAATTTGAAAGTAGGAAATAGGGTCTTTTTTAATGACCATTGTTCAATCCGCTGTACTGAAGAAATCACCATTGGTCATGATACAATGTTTGGGGATGGAGTACGAATTTTTGATTCGAATCATCAATTCAATAACTATCATGTGTTTAAAACTGCAATGAGCGGCGCTCCTGTTCGTATTGGTCGGGATTGTTGGATTGGTGCCAATACCGTTATTCTTAGAGGAGTTACTATTGGTGATAATGTCATCATAGGTGCTAATTGTCTCATCCACCAGGATATTCCTAGTAATTCAATCGTCACTCATAGTGAAACATTAACGATTAAGCCCAAGAATATTGCCAAATTCCATGCCTTTGTTTATACTTACTCAGATCAGTTGGAAGGTTTGGAGTATTTGCTAGCTAGTTTACCTGAAGTTGATTTTCATGTTGCGGCACCAACGAATGTTTCAGATTTTTTAAGAAGCTTTTCCAGATTTAGTAATTTTCAACTATATGAATATTGCCAATCGAGAGAGGTTTCAGATCGCATTTTAGAGTTGGCGGATGTCTATCTAGATATCAACAATTGGAGTGAGGTAGATAATATTGTCGAGCGCGCTTTGGCAATCGGGAAGCCGATATTTGCGTTTGACACAGTAGTCCATCGAACTGCTGAAGGAGTACAAGTGTTTAGCCTAGAAGATAAAGAAAATATGGTGGTGGCCATTCGTCACCAACTAGAAAAAATTGACAGTGGAGAAAAGGAATGAAATTGTATCAAAAAGCGATAGCTCTTGGAGCTGATCTTCATTACCTTGATAAGGTAGAAACCGTGATAAAGTCAGTATCGGTTCATAATCATGAAGTGAAATTTTATGTGTTTAATGATGATCTACCTAGCGAATGGTTTTTATTGATGAGAAATCGTCTGAAGGTTATTGGGTCTGAGATTGTCAATGTCAAAAAAACAGCTCATAATCTTCGAGATTTCCACTTGCCAAATGCAATCCTGTCCTATGCTGCTTTCTTTAGGTATTTCATAGCAGATGAAGTACAAGAAGACAGGGTTCTCTATTTAGACTCGGATACGATTGTTAATGCAAATTTAGATGACTTATTCACCTTAGATTTACAGGGCTACGCTATCGCAGCTGTTCAAGATTTTAATCACGAAGGTTGGTTAACAACTTTTAATTCAGGTGTGATGTTGATTGATGCAAAAAAATGGCGAGAAAAAAATTCAACACAAAGTCTACTAGAGTTGACAGCCCAACACCATGAACATGTCTATGGGGATCAAGGTGTTCTCAATATGTATTTTGGTGATCAGTGGCTTCATTTGGATAAAGAGTATAATTTCATGGTTGGCTTGGATCAGTTTTTACATTTAAAAGGAAATACTGACTGGTACAAATCTAACTATTATGGAAATCATGAACCAAAGATTATCCATTATACTGCAGAACACAAACCTTGGACTCACTTGAGCTTAACGCGTTTTCGTAAGATATGGTGGTTTTATTATGGATTGAACTGGAACGACGTATTGTTAAGCTCAGACATCACCAAACGATCTTTTGGGGAGCTAGTAGGTGCTCCTTTATATCATACTTGTATTTTTACAAATAGTGCTGCAATGGAGTCCTTGGAATATCTTCTATCTGAACTTCCAGAAGTCCACTTTACGATCTTGGCGCATACAAACTTTGCTCCCTTTGTCGTTGACTTTCAATCACATCTGAATCTGTCACTTTTTCCAAATTTTAACCCTTTTAACATGAAAGAAACGTTGGATAAGATGGACTTTTACCTAGATATCAATCACGAAGGTGAGATTGCCAATATTATCGAGGAAGTTCAGAAACGAGATAAACCGATTTTTACCTTTGACAATACCAGTCATGATTCAAGTGGAAGAAGTCGCGTATTTTCATCAGCTGAACCAGACAAGATGGTAGAAGCTATTCGGAAATTTTTAGGGGAAGAATTGAATGGAAAATGAATTGATTAGTGTTATAGTTCCCATCTATAATGTTGAGAACTACTTGAGAATGTGTTTAGATAGCATTCAAAATCAAACCTATAAAAATTTTGAGTGTTTATTAATCAATGATGGATCTCCAGACAATTCGGCAGAGATTTGTAGAGAATATGTAGCTAAAGATTCTCGTTTTCGCTATTTTGAGAAAGAAAATGGTGGGGTATCATCAGCTCGAAACTTAGGAATTGAACGTTCGGAGGGGGTGTACATTACTTTTGTTGACTCTGATGATTGGGTAGAACCAGATTATTTAGAAGTGTTATATTCTATTATTGTTCAAGAAAAAGCCGATATATCTGTATCTACTTATAAGCAATTTAATACTAAAGAGAATTGTTGGTATCTGCATTCTTTTCAAAGAGGATACGAAAAGCGCGTTTTTAAAAATGATGAATTGATTAATGAATTGATAGATTTAAATGTTTTTGATTCGTCTTATGGCTTTGCAAGTTGTAAATTGGTTCGTAAGGATAGTATCGGATGTATTCGTTTTAATAATAGTACTAGTTTTTGTGAAGATATGGAATTTTGGTTTAAATTATACTTAATTGTTCAAAAAATTGTTTATATCAATAGAGATAGTTATAATTATCGTACAGATATGAATGCCGCAAGATATTTTACACCAGAAAAAATTCGTAGTGATGTAGAACAACGTTTAAAATTTATTACTTTTCTTGCTGTTAAAAATTTTAATATAGGAAAATATATAGAGAATTTTATCGAACATTTGAAATATTCAAAATATATTTTATTAGAAAGTGTAGGAATGGAAAGTTCAACTGATACATTGAGGTGGATTGAAGAACTGTTATATTTATTAGAGATAAGTCATAAGATGTAAACCGTTATAATCAGAATTACCTGAAAGACTTAGAATAATTAAGTTAGTTTTTAAAATAGAGATAAAAGGATTCATATGAAGGCAATTGTACTTGCTGGGGATAAACAATATCTTACCCCAATACTTACGACGATAAAGTCTATTTTGTATTATAATCAACAGGTTAAGATTTACATTCTACATCAGAATATCCCTAGCGATTGGTTCCATGAAGTCAAGATTCAAGTGGAAAGGTTAGGCAGTCTTGTAGAGGATATTTTTATCGGTGATGTGATTGATCCAGAGTGGAAAACCCAAGGGCACATCTCCCCCATAGCTTATGCTCGATACTTAATTCCACGACTGATTACAGAGGATAGAGTAGTCTATTTAGATAGTGATATTATTGTGCATGGGGATTTGAGTCCATTATTTGAGTTGGATTTGGGTGACTACTCTTTAGCGGCAGTTAGGGATGCTGATGGCAATGGATTTAACTCAGGAATGTTGGTTATCGATAGCCAAAAGTGGAGAGAAAAAGATGTTACTTCCTTGTTGTTTGATAAGACAGTGGAGCACATGTCTTACCTGGAGCAGACGACTACAGAAGGCTTCAATGGGGATCAAACCATTTTCAATTTAGTCTTCCAGAATCATTGGCTAGAGTTGTATAAGCATTTTAATCTTCAAGTTGGTCATGATGTCATTGCTTTTTATAGCCACTGGGATTCACACTTTGAGTTGGATAAAGAATCTTTGATCATCCATTATACGACCTATCGAAAACCATGGTCTACTCTGATGGGCTATCGTTATCGAGACTTATGGTGGGCATTTCGGGATGTTAGTTATGAACAGATTGCTGACCATTATGCAGGACGTTTTACCATCAAGAGAGTTTATGACCTTCATAATGTCAATCTATTTACATTCACAGATTCGCAGGATTTTCTGTATATTGATGAACTAGTCCAAGCTCTGCCTGATGTTGGGTTCTATATCGGAGCCTATACAGATATGGGTCCAATTCTAATGGCTTTGGACAAATATCCTAATGTTTACTTGTATCCCAGCATGGTTGGGGCAGTGATTGATGAAATGATTGAGAAGTCAGACGCCTATCTGGATATCCATAAGGGAAGTTCGATGGACTTTATCGTCAATCGCTATACCAGTGCAGGTAGACCAGTATTGACTTTTGATATGACCAACAAAAATCAATTGGAACAAATAGTTGTTTCCTCTCAGACTCCCCAGCCAATGATAGAAGTAATTAAAGAGTTAAAGAAAGATAAAATGGATATGAAGGCAATTGTACTAGGAGCCAACTACCAATATGCAGATAAGGTATTAACTACAATCAAATCAATCTGCTGTCATAATCGAGGGCTACGTTTTTATCTGATTAACAGCGATTTTCCGACAGAATGGTTCTATAATCTCAATCGTAAGTTGAAGAAGCTAGACTGTGAAATCGTCAATGCCCGTGTCAATAGTTCTCATATCAGTCAATATAAGACCAACATTCACTATGCAACATTTTTACGTTATTTTATTTCGGATTTTGTTGAGGAGGACAAGGTCTTATATCTAGACTGTGATCTGGTTGTTACAAGAGACTTAAGTCCTCTATTTGATGTCGAATTAGGAGACTATCCTTTGGCAGCAGTCAAGGATCTGGGGGCTCAAGTATATTTTAATGAGCATGGATTCAACGCAGGTGTCTTGCTCATCAATAATCGCCTTTGGAAACAAGAAGAAGTTCGTAAACAACTGATTGAAATGACTAATGAGTTGCATGACAAGGTTGCCCAAGATGACCAAAGTATTTTGAATATCTTATTTAAAGACCGTTGGTTAGCTTTGGACTTTAAATATAACTGCATTACCTTGCACACTCATTTTTCAGATTATCGACCAGAACCTGGGACTTATCCACCGATTATTCATTATTTGACAGAGAGAAAACCATGGGGATTGTATGAACGCTCCATCTATCGAGATGTTTGGTGGTATTATAATGCTCAAGATTGGTCAGACATGAGTCAGGTAACGCCTTGTCTGACAAAAAATCAGGTGAGTCAGTACACAGGGGTTCAACATTCAGCCCTAGTCTATACCTTCTCAAGCGACTTGAGAAATATGGGCTACTTGATTGAAAATTTACCAGATGTCAAGTTTTATGTAGCAGCTCCCGTTATGGTGGCGGATAGTATTACAGCTTTACTGGCCCACCCAAATGTCTCTGTCTTATCAGATATTGCAGGACAACCACCTTTGATTGATAGCTTGGTTGAAGGCTGTGACTTCTTACTGGATATCAATGCTGAATCCGAAGTTGATGGGATCATTGGCCGTTTCCGACAAGCAGGAAAACCAGTATTTGCATTTGAAAGTGTAGCCCATGGAGAACAAGGTCAGTTTCTTTATGACCAAGCACATCCTGAGGAGATGGTTCGAGCTATTGAAGCCTACTGTCAAAATGGAGAGTTGCCTGTAAAAAAGCTGCAATCCTACCCAAAGGTACTGGATATCCAGCAGAGTCTTGATTATATACTGGAGCACCATTCTTCTGTCATTCGTTATGGAGATGGGGAAATGGATATTATGATGGGACATGGGATTCCTTATCAAGACTATGATGAGACATTGGCAGAACAGCTTAGAAGTATGATCCAACTGGAAAGCTCTCCAGAATTACTGGTCTGTCTTTCAGATGTTTTTGAAGGATTGGAACGCTACAATCCCGAAGCTGTCAACTTTTGGCAAAAGCATTTAGAGCATTATAAAGAAGCCTATCATAGATTTTGTACAGCAAGTTTCTATGGTTCTACTTTTATATCTCGCCCTTATATGGACCTCAAAGATAAGTCTGCTTCGGTAGCCCACTTTGAAAAATTAAAGAAACTTTGGGATAAACGAGACATCTTGATCGTCGAAGGTGAAAACTCACGTTCAGGAGTTGGTAATGACCTTTTTGACAATGCTCAGTCTGTTGAGCGTATCATCTGCCCTTCTAGAAATGCCTACAGTAAGGTTAAGGATATTCAAGAAGTGATTGAAAATCACGCAGATGGTAAACTAGTATTCTTGATGCTTGGACCTACAGCAAAGGTTTTAGCGTATCACTTAAGCAAAAAAGGCATACAAGCGATTGATTTAGGTCATATTGATTCCGAATATGAGTGGTTTAAGATGGGAGCAACTTCAAAAGTAAAATTCTCACACAAGCATACCGCAGAGCATAATTTTGATCAAGAAATTCAGCTAGTTGTCGATGCGGCTTATGATGCATCTATCATCGTGAAGCTATAGTCAAGGAGTAGTGAATGAATAAAAAAGTATTTGTGTTAGCAGGAGATTACGGTTATATTCGTCAAATCGAAACTACCTTAAAATCTATTTGCTATCACAATAGTGATGTCAAGGTTTATATTTTTAATCAGGATATTCCCCAAGAGTGGTTTGTCTCCGTCAGGGAAAAAATGGCATACCGAAATAGTGAGATAGTTGATATCAAGCTGTTTGGAGGTAATATGCGAAATTGGAGCCTACCACCTGTTGGACAGCACATAAACTTTATGACCTTTGCTCGTTATTTTATACCGAGTTTTGTGTCAGAAGATATTGTTTTATATTTAGATTGTGACTTAGTAGTTACACGTGATTTGACAGATCTATTTTCTATTGATTTAACCAATAAACCTCTAGCTGCTGCAAAAATCATATATGGTTTAGAAGACAGATTTAATGCAGGAGTGTTACTGATCAATAATGCATATTGGAAGGATAAGGGAATCCAGCAGGAACTCATTAACATTACTGAAAGAGAACATGAACACTTACTTGAAGCTGATCAAACAGTTCTCAATCTAGTGATGGGAGAAAATTATGTATTATTAGATGACACCTATAATTTTCAGATTGGATATGATCAGTTGGCTGATAGTAGGGGGCAATATTTTATTTTTGAATTGCCTTTGACTCCATTACCAGCGATTATTCATTATTTGTCTGCTGATAAACCTTGGAATACTTATTCGGTAGGTCGCCTACGTGAAGTTTGGTGGAAATATAATCAACTAGAGTGGTCTCAAATAAATAGTCAAGAAGAACTTGTCGTGAAAAAAGCTAAATATCAAGCATTGATCATTACAGGTAGTCAGCAATTAGAACAAATTCATTATCTCATTAAACATTTACCTGAGTATGATCTTCATATTTTAACTTTTACGGATATGGGAGAAATTCTCAGAAGTCTAGCCAGTTATGAGAACATTAAGTTGCATCCAACTGTTATGAGGTGGATGTGCAGGAAAATGATTGAAGAATGTGATGTTTATCTGGATATCAATCATGAGTTTAAATTTCCTGATGTTTTAGAATGGGTGCAAGAAGCTAAGAAAACAATTTTAGCGTTTGATAATGTGGCCAATCCTTATCATGTAGATCAAGTATTTCCTCAGGATAATCCTCAGGCTATGGTCGATTTTTTGAAGGAACTTTAAGTCTGTGAGTGGTTTATTTTAAAAATACTAAATTAGAGATTCAAAATGAAAATTAATATTACAAATATTTACGGTATGTCTGGTCAAAGTACAGCCTTGATCGCCCAGAATGAGACCGTTAAAATTGCAAAAAAGTTAGACTTTCACGAGCTTAGCTTTTACTTTTACAATATCTATAGTGATAGTCAGGGTGAGTTGAATAGCCGTTTAGATGGCGTTTTAGCTAAGCTGGGTTATGGGGATATCGTTGTTTATCAATCTCCTACATGGAATGGTAGAGAGTATGATCAGGCTTTTATTAGAAAATGTAAGATTTTAAATACGAAAATCATTACCTTTATCCATGATGTCCCTCCCCTTATGTTTCCATCTAACTATTACTTGATGCCTGAGTACATTGAGATGTACAACCAATCAGATCTAGTAGTTGTTCCTTCGGAAAACATGAAAGAACGGCTGATTCAGGAAGGATTGACAGTTCAAAAGATTATTATCCAAGGCATGTGGGATCATGTTCATGACTATCCTTTGAGACAGCCTGTTTTTCAGAAAAAACTATCTTTTGCGGGTAGTGTAGAACGTTTTGAACACTTATCCAACTGGGCTTACTCAACCCCACTCGATATTTTTTCCGAGTCTAATCAGGAGAATCATAATCCAAGTGTTTCCTTTAAAGGGTGGAAAACAGATCCAGAGTTGCTTTTTGCTTTGTCAGAGGGGGGCTTTGGCTTAGTGTGGGGAACAAGTGAAAATCCAGCTGAAGAGGCAGATTACTATCGCTTGAATATCTCTCATAAAGTTAGCACTTATCTTGCAGCAGGAATTCCAGTAGTAGTACCATCCTATCTCTCAAATGCCAGTTTCATAAAGGAAAAAGGCTTAGGTTATGTAGTAGATAGTTTGGAAGAAGCCAGTCGTCTTGTAGAGGGAACGACAGTAGAAGCTTATCAACAAATGGTTGAAAATGTATATAAAGTGAGTTATGCCTTGAAACAAGGCTACTTTACAAAAAAACTATTGATTGATGCAGTGATGCAGGTTTTGGATGTTTAGAATAGAATCGTTAGGGATTGCCCTCATCCATTAGGATGAGGGAATGCCATTATTGGCAAAAGATTAATTTATAAATTTATACTCTTCGAAAATCAAATTCAAACCACGTCAGCGTCGCCTTACCGCAGGTATGGTTACTGACTTCGTCAGTCTTATCTACAACCTCAAAACAGTGTTTTGAGCAGCCTGCGGCTAGCTTCCTAGTTTGCTCTTTGATTTTCATTGAGTATTAGCTATGTTCATCAGAATATCTCATCAATCGAATAAGGTAGGAGAAAAATTTGAAGAAAAAATTAACATCAGTTGTCGTGAAACGGGTTATGTGGACGATTTCTTTCTTGTTCATTTACGTTCTAGGAAGTAGATTGACCCTTCCCTTTGTAAACGTTAATGACACGAGTTTTTTGGGTGGAACTGCAGCTTTCTTAGCCTTTTCTACGTCTATAACAGGTGGAAATCTTCGGAGTCTTTCCCTATTTTCAGTTGGACTGTCTCCATGGATGTCGGCGATGATTTTATGGCAAATGTTTAGCATGTCTAAAAAACTTGGTCTGGGTAGTTTACCACTTGAAGTTCAAGATCGACGAAAAATGATATTAACGTTTGTCATTGCTTTAATCCAAGCATTAGCCATTACTCTAAATCTCCCTATTCAGTCAGGGATGAATTATGGGCTAGTCTTGACCATGAATGTTCTACTCTTGATTGCGGGCACCTTTTTCTTAGTCTGGTTATCGGATTTGAATTCTTTGTTTGGTGTCGGAGGGTCTCTAGTTATCTTGATGTCAAGTATGGTGTCTAGTATGCCAGAAAACATCTTAAAAAGTATCAAAGAATTACAAGTTGGTCCCTTATTGATTGTGGCTCTTTTGATGCTTTCAGTGGTATTTTTAGCGATTGCAGTTAGAGTTCAGAGAGCTCGTTATCGAATTCTGGTAAATAAGATTATGATCCACAATCGTTTTCAACGTTATTCTTATTTGGATATTTTGCTGAATCCAGCTGGAGGGATGCCCTTTATGTATGCCATGTCCTTGGTATCCATCCCACAATATAGCTTGTTGCTTCTTCAGATGGTTTTACCGAAAGAATCGTGGATTGGGGAGTGGATTAGCCGTTTTGCAATTGGTCAGCCAATTTGGATATTCACTTATATTGTTGTTTTGTTTATATTAGGGATTGCGTTTGCATTTGTAAATATGAATAGTGAAGAAATTGCTGAGAGAATGAAAAAATCTGGAGAATATATTTATAATATCTATCCTGGAGAAGATACTAGTCGTTATCTCGGAAAATTGATATTTCGTTTTGCAATCATTGGGTCTATCTATATCGTATTTATGGCAGGATTTCCAATGTTGATTGTCTTATATGATCCGCGCTATATGCAACTAAGTATGCTTTCAGGTTTATTTTTGATTTTTAATGGAATGTTGTTTAATATCAAGGAAGAAATTGATGCCTTGACATTAAACGAGAATTATCGACCACTCTTAGAAATCGATTCATAATTGTGAGGAGAAGCTATGTATTATTTCATTCCTTTTTTGGAGCGCAACAATCCATCTTGGCAAGCCAATATTGTGCCTTGGTATAGGACTCCTTATCGTCTAGAATTTGATGATATCTTACACCAAATTCGGATTTTTAAACGCCAAGAATTAGAATCTAAGATGCTATGGTTGACTTATCATCCTCATCTACGCTATTTGTTACACAGACAAGATTTGTTGGAGTCAGATGTTTTCTCCGTTTTTGATGCTATTCAAAACATTGAAAATGAGGAGATGCATCCCTTACAGTTAAAAGACTTGACATGGGATGAAGATTGTGACTTTATCTATACTCCTTTTGTAGTTGTAGTTAAGCAACAAGGGGAACTCTATGCTCATATTGAATATGGTTCAGAAGGCTTCATCAGCTATATCACTTACTTTAAGGATAACCAAGTTGATTTCATTTGCTATTTTGATGATCGTGGTTTTTTATCAAGTCTTGTAGAGTATAGGGATCAAAGACCAGCTACTCGTTATTATTACAATGCAAAAGGACAGTGGCAACTGAGGGAAAATTTGCAGGGCGAAGAGCCGATTGTAAAGATCAATCCAGCAGTAAGCTATCGTTTTGGAAAATTAGTTTATGACAGTATAGATGAAGTCATTTGGGAATTCTTAGCAACATTTTTAAATCAAGACTATGAGGTTGGAGATTCATTTGTTTTGGCTGCTCATACTAAGTTTCAAAATCAATTGCTAGAAAGGTTACCAGAAGAAGCTCCAAAAATTATAAGTTTCTTTATTGAAAGAAATCAAGCAGATGATTTGCAGGCGCATCGTCAGCTAGTAGAACAGTCTAGATTTTTGATTAGTGATCGGAAAGATTTTCTTGAGCGATTACAAGAGGCTTATCCACAATTTGCTTCTAAAATGCACCATTTACCATCTTTTGATACGCGCTTGAAGTTAGGTCTTAGTCAGCGATTAAAGGAATCAAAAATTTATGTCCAATTGGATATCCAGGTGCAACAAGATCCAGAAGTCTTGTATGAAATTTTGCATTTTGTCTCGAAAAATCCCTTGACTGAGGTTGTTTTTTCAGTATTTAATGCAGAAGGCTATCAGATTGAGGCTTTGCAGAAGCAACTCGATTTGCTCATTATGGAACGTCTTAACCTAAGAGATCTGTTAAAGGATACTGTGGTATCTGATGCGGAAAATACATTAGAGGAAAATACCAAAGATGATTATCGCTTTAAGATTATCAATCTAAATGATGAGATGGGCTTAATTCGTGAGTTAGAATACACTCGTTTGATTGTTGATTTGAATCCAGTCGCTAATATTTACACACAGATTGCAGGGATTAGTGCAGGAATTCCTCAAATAAATCTACAAGAATCAGAATATGTGACTCACTTACAAAATGGGTATATTCTATCGGATTTATCAGAGTTTAGTAAAGCTGGGCACTACTTTTTAGATACCCTGAAACATTGGAATCAAGCCTTAATTTACTCAATTGATAAGATTCGACAAAATACGGGTGATCAATTTGTAGACAAGTGGGAAAAATGGTTAGAGGAGGCAAAAAGTGAGCAATAAATTACAGATTTTGCAGATAGGTAGCAGAAACTGGAGCCATATCTATGAGCTTCCTGAAAATATGGAGTGGCACTTCTTTTGGCCAAGATCAACGACTGCCATAAAGAAGGTCATGAAAATGGAAGGCTTAAAAACTTTTTCAGCTGTTTTGATTGAAAATCCTGAGCATTTATCGGATTTGATTCCGTTGATGAGAAAGATCACTCCTTATACGATTTTCTACCCTGATACAGCTGAGCCTCAATCAAAAGATGTTCAAGATTTTTTGAAAAAAACTTGCGCTCAAGCAACAGATTTTTCAAATCCAGTAGAACTTTTGAGACTCCTATCTAAGGCCCTGTTTAGAGGGCAGTATGGAGATAAGTTAGTTCCAATTGATATGATCGTCAATCCTGCTTTTACGGGAAAGGTTCGATATAACGGTTATGAAAATCTAGAACTCCTAGGAAAGTACGGCGACGACTTCCGCCCCTTAATCAGCTGGAAGTATAATATCCGAGCTAGCGAATTTAACCCAGTTGAACTCTGGCTCGAATATGAGAAAGATTGGACTTGTGACATTCGCCTGATCGTTCGAAATATTCAAGATGGGTCTACTGCTAATTTTGTAAAAGAGCGAGTTTTCACAGTTGAAGATATGCAGTCAGCCTTGGTACTGGATGATGATTTTTCTTCATTTATCAGTGTTTCTTTAGAAGCTAGAGGAGCAGGACATCTGAAAATAGGAGCTCTTCACCAGCGTTTAACGCGCTACCAATTTGGTAAATATGTTCTTGGTGGAGGCATTATCCATAACGAAAAGCGTGAGGAAATCAATTACTTTTTCTATCCAGGAGACTTTAAACCTCCATTGAATATCTACTTCTCTGGTTATCGCCGAGCTGAAGGATTTGAGGGTTTTGGAATGATAAGATCCTTTGGAGCGCCTTTCCTTCTCTTTCAAGATCCTCGAATTGATGGAGGAGCTTTTTACTTGGGTGATGACTATCTTGAGAATGGTGTTCGAAATGTCATTCGAGAACATCTGGATTTGTTAGGATTCTCAAATAAGGAACTTATCCTTTCGGGTATATCCATGGGGACCTATGGTGCTATGTATTACAGCTCTTTCTTTGAACCTAAAGCTGTGATTGTTTCAAAACCCTTGACCAATTTGGGCTTGATAGCAGAGAGAGGCAGACTTGAGGCACCTGGACTTTTCCCAACCGCCTTTGATATCTTACGCCATCATTCTAAGGGAGATGCTAGCTTAGATGCTATGAGAGCCTTAGATGACCGTTTTTGGACCCCTTTTAAACAGGCAGATTTTAGTCAAACAATCTTTGGCCTCTCTTATATGAAAGAGGAAGACTATGATCCACGTGCCTATGATGACTTAGTAGCTGCCCTTTATCATACGGGAGCTCGTATTATGGTCAAGGGGACCTCGGGTCGACATAACGATGATAATGACACAACTATAACTTGGTTCAAGAATTTTTATAAGATGATTTTGGAGCAGGATTTTGGGAGAAAGTTTTAATGATGATTAAACGGAATAAAGAAATATATTGGGGAGAATTTAAGGGAGCCAGTTTAGGTGATATGAGGCAAAATACATTTTTATATGGTTCTATTGTCCTCTATCATTCAAGAGACCATGTTTATCTGGAAAATGCTATGGTGAATTCTGGTACGATGATTCATGAGTGGACTTCAAGTTTTAACTTTCAGGGAAATCGCTTAACCCCAACCTTACCTCTTTTAAAAAGGGGATATCGTTATCGTTTGTCTAGTCGGATGACTGTGCAACCTCAAAATGGTTTATACTTTAGGCTCATCTTTATGGATCGTTATGATAAGCAGGTTGGTCAAGTGATTGAAAAAGACTTGGATTTCATCTTTACTTATCCAGAAGAAGCCTATCATTACAGAGTACAGCTGTTGAGTGCAGGCTTTCAATCGGTTGACTTTCATTCATTTTCAATAGAAGAGGACGATTCTGAGTAAGATGTGGAACAAGAATAGACAATTGAGCAAGGTGAACAAAATCTTGCATCAAATCAATCTAAAAAAAGAAGAGATGGCCTCGCTAACAGATGATGAATTAGCAGGTAAAACTCAAGAATTTAAAGATAGAATTGCTGCTGGAGAAAGCTTAGACGATCTTTTAGTGGAAGCTTTTGCAGTTGTACGTGAAGCAGATAAGCGGATCCTAGGAATGTTTCCCTATGATGTACAGGTCATGGGTGGGATTGTCATCCACCAAGGGAATGTTGCGGAGATGAATACAGGTGAAGGTAAAACCTTGACCGCTACGATGCCAGTTTATCTCAATGCCTTATCGGGAAAAGGTGTTATGCTGGTGACGACTAACGACTATCTTGCCAAGCGTGATGCAGAGGAGATGGGGCAAGTATATGAGTTCTTAGGCTTGACGATTCGCATTCCCTTTTCTGAAGACGATGATGAAGAGTTAACGCCTGAAGATAAGCGGGAAATTTATAGTGCAGATATTGTTTATACTACCAACAGTGGTTTTGGTTTTGACTATTTGATTGATAATCTAGCCTCTAGTGACGATAAAAAGTACATGCCAGAATTTAACTTTGTCATCGTAGATGAGGTAGATTCAGTTTTGCTGGATAGTGCTCAAACTCCCTTGGTCATTTCAGGTTCACCTAGGGTACAGTCCAATTTTTATGGAATTATTGACACCTTGATGACAACTCTAGTTGAGGGGCGAGATTATATCTTTAAGGAAGAAAAAAAAGAAGTCTGGCTTACCACTAAGGGAGCTAAAACTGCGGAGAGCTTTTTAGGTATTGACAACCTCTATTCAAAAGAGCATAGTATACTAGCAAGACACTTGACCTTTGCTCTACGAGCTCATACCTTATTTAAAAGGGATAAAGACTACATCATCCGTAAGGGTGAGAAGGACGAAGAACTCGTATTGGTAGATCAAAGTACAGGTCGTTTATTAGAAATGACCAAATTACAAGGTGGTTTACACCAAGCCATTGAGGCAAAAGAGCATGTTCCTTTATCTGAAGAAACACGGGCGATGGCCTCAATTACCTATCAAAGCTTATTCAAGAAGTTTAAAAAAATCTCTGGAATGACTGGGACAGGAAAGGTTGCAGAGAAAGAGTTTTTAGAAACTTATGGGATGTCAGTGATTCAAATTCCTACTAATCGTAAGAAACAGCGAATTGATTATCCAGACAATCTCTATGTTACCCTACCTGAGAAAGTGTATGCATCGCTTGCTGAGATTAAATATTATCATGAAAAGGGTAATCCTTTATTGATTTTTGTTGGATCGGTAGAAATGTCGGAACTCTACTCCTCTCTATTATTACGAGAAGGAATTGCTCATAACGTTTTAAATGCCCATAATGCAGCGCGTGAAGCCCAGATGATTGCAGAGTCAGGTCGTATGGGAGCTGTGACAGTTGCGACTTCTATGGCTGGACGTGGGACTGATATTAAGCTTGGTCCAGGAGTTGCTGAACTGGGTGGTCTAGTTGTCATTGGTACAGAACGGATGGATAGTAAACGTATTGACTTACAGATTAGAGGACGTTCTGGTCGACAGGGAGATCCTGGCTTGTCGAAATTTTTTGTCTCACTGGAAGATGATGTGATCAAGAAGTATGGACCTTCTTGGGTCCATAAGATGTATAAGGACTATACCGTAAATAAACAGATAAGCCCAGAACTTTTAGAAGGAAGACGCTATCGAAAATTAGTAGAAAAAGCTCAGAAGGCAAGCGATAGCGCTGCTAGATCATCAAGAAGGCAAACCTTAGAGTATGCTGAGAGTATGAATATCCAAAGAGAGATGGTCTATAGTCAAAGAAATCGCTTGATTGATGGGACCGAGGATCTTGATGGTTTTGCTGTAGATGTTCTGGATGAGTTCATAAGAAAAAGCTTGGCAGAAGAACCCTTTGAAAGTAGAGAAGAGCTGTATCATTTTATCGTTAAAAATATCAGTTTTCTTTACCATGCAGTTCCGCAAGAATTAGATCTGACGGATAAGGATGCAATCAAGCTAGTTCTGGAGACAACCGTTCAAAAGAGTCTACAAGAGAAACGAACGCTTCTGGAAACTCATGACTTCTTTTCAGATTTTCAGCGTTTAGCATTGCTAAAAGCAATAGATGATAACTGGGTAGAGCAGGTGGACTACCTTCAACAACTGAGTCTAGCGATTGGTGGGCAGTCAGCTGCTCAAAAGAATCCTATTGTCGAGTATTACCAAGAAGCCTATCATGGATTCGAAGAAATGAAAAGGCAAGTCAAGAAGGATATGGTTCGAAATCTTTTATTGAGTCGAGTAGACATTTCACCTGATGGGGAAATTATGGCTTATTTTCCATAAAAAGGGGACAATATGACAATTTACAATATAAATTTAGGACTTGGATGGGCTAGTAGCGGTGTTGAATACGCCCAAGCCTATCGTGCTGGTGTTTTTCGGAAATTAAATCTGTCCTCTAAGTTTATCTTTACAGATATGATTTTAGCCGATAATATTCAGCACTTAACAGCCAATATTGGTTTTGATGATGATCAAGTGATCTGGCTTTACAACCACTTTACAGATATCAAGATTGCACCTACTAGCGTGATAGTGGATGATGTCTTGGCTTACTTTGGTGGCATTGAAAGTCGTAGAGAAAAGAATGGCAAGGTTTTACGTGTCTTCTTTTCTGATCAAGATAAGTTTGTAACCTGTTATTTAGTTGATGAGGACAAGGACTTGGTTCAACATGCCGAGTATGTTTTTAAAGGAAAACTGATTCGCAAGGATTACTTTTCTTATACGCGTTATTGTAGCGAGTATTTTGCTCCCAAGGACAATGTTGCAGTCCTATACCAAAGAACTTTCTATAATGAAGACGGGACTCCAGCCTATGATATCTTGATGAATCAAGGGAAGGAAGAAGTTTACCGTTTCAAGGATAAGATTTTCTATGGGAAGCAAGCCTTTATGCGTGCTTTTATGAAATCTTTGAATTTGAACAAGTCTGATTTGGTCATTCTTGATAGAGAGACAGGCATTGGACAGGTTGTGTTTGAGGAAGCACAAGTGGCGTATTTAGCGGTAGTTGTTCACGCGGAGCATTATAGTGAAAATGCTACAAACGAGGACTATATCCTTTGGAACAACTATTACGACTACCAGTTTACCAATGCAGATAAGGTTGACTTCTTTATCGTATCAACTGATAAGCAGAGAGAAGTTCTGCAAGAGCAATTTGCCAAATATACTCAGCATCGTCCAAAGATTGTTACTATTCCTGTAGGAAGTATTGATGAATTAACTGAGTCAAGTCAGGGACGTAAGTCCTTTTCATTGATTACGGCTTCACGTCTTGCTAAAGAAAAACACATTGACTGGTTGGTCAAGGCAGTCATTGAGGCTCGTAAGGAAATACCTGAACTAACCTTTGATATTTATGGTAGTGGTGGAGAAGATTCTCTGCTCAGAGAAATTATTGCAACTCATCAGGCTGAGAATTATATCCAACTCAAGGGCCATGCGGAACTTTCGCAGATTTATAGCCAGTATGAGGTCTACTTGACTGCTTCAACCAGCGAAGGATTTGGTTTGACCTTGATGGAAGCTATTGGCTCAGGTCTACCTCTAATTGGTTTTGATGTGCCTTATGGTAATCAGACCTTTATAGAAGATGGGCAAAATGGTTATTTGATTCCAAGTTCATCGGACCATGTAGAAGACCAAATCAAGCAAGCTTACGCAACTAAGATTTGCCAACTGTATCAAGAAAATCGTTTGGAAGCTATGCGTGCCCATTCTTACCAAATTGCAGAAGGCTTCTTAACCAAAGAAATTTTAGAAAAGTGGAAGAAAACAGTAGAGGAGGTGCTCCATGATTGAACTTTATGATCGTTATAGTCAGGAAAGTCGAGATTTACATGAAAGTCTAGTTGCTACTGGTCTTTCTCAACTTGGAGTAGTCATCGATGCAGATGGTTTTCTACCTGATGGTCTGGTATCTCCTTTTACTTATTATCTAGGATATGAAAAGGGAAAACCTCTCTATTTTAACCAAGTTCCTGTTCCAGCTTTTTGGGAAATTTCAGGAAATAATCAGTCTGCTCGTATTGAAGATATGACACAGGAGAGAGCTCTTATTCATTATGCTGATGGAATGCAGGCTCGCTTGGTTAAACAGGTAGATTGGAAAGACTTGGAAGGTCGAGTACGTCAGGTTGACCATTATAATCGCTTCGGAGCCTGCTTTGCTACAACGACCTATAGTGCTGATAGTGAGGAGATTATGACGGTTTACCAAGATGTCAATGGTCAGGAAGTCTTGCTGGAGAACCATGTGACGGGTGATATCTTATTGACTTTGCCTGGTCAACCCATGCGTTACTTTGCCAACAAGGTTGAATTTATCACCTTCTTTTTGCAAGATTTGGAAATAGATACCAGTCAGCTTATCTTTAATACCTTAGCGACTCCTTTCTTGGTTTCTTTCCATCATCCAGATAAGTCTGGATCAGATGTTTTGGTTTGGCAGGAACCTCTCTATGATAGCATTCCAGGCAATATGCAGTTGATTTTGGAAAATGATGATGTGCGTACTAAGAAGATCATCATTCCCAACAAGGCGACTTATGAACGTGCTTTAGAGTTGACTGATGAGAAATACCATGATCAGTTTGTGCACTTGGGTTACCATTACCAGTTTAAACGCGATAATTTCCTTCGAAGAGATGCCTTAATCTTGACCAATTCCGATCAGATTGAGCAAGTAGAAGCAATCGTAGAAGCCTTGCCTGATGTTACTTTCCGTATTGCAGCGGTGACAGAAATGTCTTCTAAGCTCTTAGATATGCTTCGCTATCCTAATGTGGTCCTTTACCAGAATGCTAGTCCGCAGAAGATTCAGGAGCTCTATCAATTGTCGGATATTTACTTGGATATAAACCACAGTAATGAGTTGTTGCAGGCGGTGCGTCAGGCCTTTGATCACAATCTCTTGATTCTTGGATTTAATCAGACAGTGCACAATAGACTTTATATCGCTCCTGATCATCTATTTGAAAGTAGTGAAGTTTCTGCTTTGGTTGAGACCATTAAACTGGCTCTTTCAGATGTTGATCAAATGCGTCAGGCACTTGGAAAGCAAGGCCAACATGCAAATTATGTTGACTTGGTGCGATATCAGGAAACCATGCAAACTGTTTTAGGAGGCTAATATGTCAGACGAAGATTTATTTTACAAAGACGTTGAAGGTCGCATGGAAGAGTTGAAACAAAAACCTATCAAAAAGGAAAAAGAAACTCGAGGGGAAAAGATTAGTAAAACTTTTTCACTTCTCTTGGGTTTAATGATTCTGATTGGTTTACTCTTTACTTTGTTGGGAATTTTGAGGTAAGTCTATGATTGATATACTGATTGTTTTAGCTATTGTACTATCTCTCGCTTTGATTGTACTGGTAACCATACAACCACGTCAAAATCAACTCTTTTCCATGGATGCCACTAGTAATATTGGTAAACCGAGTTACTGGCAGAGCAACACCTTGGTAAAGGTTCTCACTTTATTGGTGAGTTTGGCCCTATTCGTTTTACTATTAACCTTTATGGTAATAACTTACAAATAAAAGAAAACTTCAGATATTCACCTTTTGTGATTGGTCTGAAGTTTTCTTTTTTATACTCAATGAAACTCAAAGAGCAAACTAGGAAGCTAGCCGCAGGCTGCTCAAAACACAGTTTTGAGGTTGTAGATAAGACTGACGAAGTCAGCTCAAAATACTGTTTTGAGGTTGCAGATGGA
>NZ_JUPG01000067.1 GCF_001074825.1 Streptococcus pseudopneumoniae | reverse complement strand
GCTCGTTGAGGCTGACGTGCTAGCCGATGTACTTGCGCTTGTTGAAGCAGATGTACTTGCTGAGGTACTTGCGCTCGTTGAAGCAGATGTACTTGCTGACGTACTTGCACTTGTTGAGGCTGACGTGCTTGCCGATGTACTTGCGCTTGTTGAGGCTGACGTGCTAGCCGATGTACTTGCGCTTGTTGAAGCAGATGTACTTGCTGACGTACTTGCGCTCGTTGAAGCAGATGTACTTGCTGACGTACTTGCGCTCGTTGAGGCTGAGGTA
>NZ_JUPG01000066.1 GCF_001074825.1 Streptococcus pseudopneumoniae | reverse complement strand
GTCTAAAGGAACTCAAGAGGCAGGTAAGGAAGGCCAATCTTTAACGCAACCTGAACTACCAGAAGCTCAAGTAGAAGTAAAAGGAACTCAAGAGGAAGGCAAGGAAGGTCAAGCACTTGTTCAAGATCAGTTACCTGAGTATAAGGTGACTGAGGGAACCCTTGTTGAAGAATCAACTACAGAAATTGACTACAAAACTGAAACGACTGAGGATCCAACTAAGTATACAGACGAAGAAACTGTCCTACGAAATGGTGAAAAAGGAAGTCAAGTTACAAAAACAACCTATAAAACGGTAGAAGGTGTCAAAACTGACCAAGTTCTTTCAACCAGTACGGAAGTGACTAAGGAGCCTGTAAATCAACAGGTAAGCCGTGGTACAAAACCAATTGAAGGAACTCTTGTAGAGGAAAGCCTTGAAAAGATTCCATTCAAAGAAAAGATTGAAGAAGATAATCAACTGAAAAAAGGTTTAGAAGTCGTAGCTCAAGAAGGGAAAGAAGGTCAGAAAAAAATCACTAAGACCTTTAATACTATCAAAGGAGTTAAGACTGAGGATGCACCAAAAGTAACAGAAGAAGTTATTGAGGCCCCTCAAGACCGAATTTTGAAACGTGGTACTAAGAGCTTTGAAAAACCAGTATTGACCATCACTGCAGTTGAACCTAAGGATTTGAAACGGACTTCAGATGTTAAATACAGTCTAGAAAATCCAAACAAGGCGGCCATTAAATCTATCACCTTAACTTTGAAAAAAGGTGATGAGATTGTGAAAACTTTAAATGTTTCACCTGACAACTTAACAGCTAGCCTGACAGATTTGCAATACTACAAAGATTATAAGATTGAAACTAAGATGGTTTATGACCGTGGTGAAGGCGATGAGGAAGTAGTTCTGAATGAAGAACCTCTAAGAATTGACCTCAAAAAAGTTGAAATCAAAAATATCAAAGAAACAAGCTTGATGAGTGTGGACGCTGACGGTAATGAAACAGATACTAGTTTGCTTACAGAAAAACCAGCTGATGTTGCCCCACTTTACCTACGAGTTACAACTCACGACAACAAGGTTACACGACTTGCTGTTGACAAGATTGAAGAAGTAGAAAAAGATGGAAAAACTTTATACAAAGTTACTGCCAAAGCACCGGACTTAGTTCAACGTAATGCAGATAACACACTTAGTGAAGAGTATGTACATTACTTTGAAAAACAAAAAGCAAAAGAAGGTAATGTTTACTACAACTTCAACGAGCTTGTAAAAGATATGAAAGCTAACCCTAGCGGTGAGTTCAAACTTGGTGCAGACCTTAATGCAGCCAATGTACCAACTCCAAATAAAGAGTATGTTCCTGGTACATTTAAAGGTAAGTTATCAAGTGTTGAGGGACAACGTTATTCAATCCACAATATGACACGTCAATTATTTGGTGGTATTGAAGGTGGTTCGGTTAAAGATGTTAACTTAGCTAATGTCGATATTAATATGCCTTGGATTGATAACATTTCTGCTCTTGCTAGAACTGTTAAGAATGCTACTGTTGAGAATATTAAAGTAACTGGTAGCATCACTGGTAGAGATGGAATTGCTGGACTTGTTAACAAGTTAGATGTTGGTGGACAACTTACTAATGTTGCTTATATCGGTAAACTTACAGGTGTAGGTGATAGAGGTTGGGATTTCGGTGGCATGGTTGGCGAAATCTGGAAAGGTAATGTTGATAAAGGATATGTAGAAGCTGATATAGTTGCTAATAAAGCTCGTATCGGTGGATTTGTTGCTAGATCAGATAACGGTTCTGATCCTAACGGAATCGGTAAATATGGTTCTGTTCGTAACGCTGTTACGAAAGGAACTATTAAGGTAAATACACCTGTTGAAGTAGGTGGTTTCCTTAGTAAGAACTGGGCATGGGGTAAAGTTGCAGACTCTGTGTCTATGATGAAAGTTGAAAACGGTGAAGTGTTCTATGGATCTAAAGATATCGACGAAGATGGTGGATACTTCTCAAATAATGCTTTAGAACGTAACTTTATCGTGAAAGATGTAAGTACAGGTAAACGTTCATTTAAATTCTCTGTTTCTAACCGAATTAAAGAAGTGTCTCAAGACGAAGCTGACCAGAAAATTGCAACATTAGGAATTATAGCTAATGATTATGTTATCAATCCTCTTGTTTCAGATACATTAAATAATGTTAAACCAAAATCTGACACTTACAAAGATACTCAAGATTACGATGCATCTCGTGAGCTTGCTTACCGTAACATTGAAAAACTTCAACCGTTCTATAATAAAGAGTGGATTGTTAACCAAGGTAACAAGATTCCTGCTGGATCAAACTTATTAACGAAAGAAGTATTGTCTGTAACTGCAATGAAAGGTAATGACTTTGTTACAGACCTTACAGATGCTGACCATATTATGGTTCATTACGCAGATAAGACAAAAGACATCTTTACAATTTCTCCTAAGGACTCTCAAGTTAAGCAAGTAAAAGAGTACAGTGTCGCTGAGCTTGGTGAAGTTGTGTACACACCAAACATGGTTGTTAAAGATCGTGCTGACTTAATCAGCGCTATCGAAAGTAAATTGAGTCCAGTTGAATTGCAATCAGACCCGATTTACCAACACTTGGGTAGAACTGGTGGCAACAAAGTCAATGCAATTAAGGATTTGTACTTAGAAGAAAGCTTCAAGTATGTTAAAGATAATCTTAATAAATTCGTTACGAAGTTAGTGGAAAATGAAGATCACCAACTGAACACAGATGAAGCTGCAAAACGTGCCTTGATTAAGAAAATCGATGATAATAAGGCTGCAGTTCTTCTTGGTTTGTCTTACCTCAACCGATACTACGGAGTTAAATTCGATGACTTTAACATTAAAGAGTTAATGTTATTCAAACCGGACTTCTATGGTAAGAATGTTAGTGTCTTAGATAGAATCATTAATATTGGCTCTAAAGAAAGTTATATTAAGGGTGATCGTACTCACGATGCTTATCGTGAAGTAATCGCTGGTGCTACTGGTAAAGGTAACTTACATGAGTTCTTGAAATACAATATGGAACTCTTCACAAGTGATACAGACTTAAACGATTGGTTCATAAAAGCAACTAAAGATAATGTATATGTTGTTGAACCGAAAACAACAACACCTGAATTCGCAGATAAGAAACACAGAGCATACGAAGGATTAAACAACGACGTACATGGTAAGATGATCCTTCCACTTCTTAACTTAAAAGATGCTCACATGATTCTAATCTCAACATACAATACACTAGCGTACAGTTCATTTGAGAAATACGGTAAGAACACAGCAGCAGAGCGTGAGGCATTCAAACCTGAAATCGATAAAGTGGCAAAAGCTCAACAAAATTATCTAGACTTCTGGTCTCGTTTATCATTGGATAAAGTTCGTAATCAATTACTTAAGAGCAATAACATGGTACCAACACCAGTACTAGATAACCAAAACTATCCAGAAGGTACTGACAAATACGGTCACACTAACAGCGGTAAAGATATTGCTCCAGTTCGTGAAATATACGGACCAACAGGTCGTTATCACGCAACTGACTGGCGTATGGGAGCTGTCGCTCGTGTTTATGGTAACCCTTATAAAGATGATTCAGTATTCTTTATGGTTACTAGTATGATTAGTGACTTCGGTATCTCTGCATTCACTCACGAAACTACTCACGTAAATGACCGTATGGTTTACTTAGGTGGTTCAAGACACCGTGAAGGTACTGACTTAGAGGCATTTGCACAAGGTATGTTACAATCACCTGCTGAAACAAGTCCAAACGGTGACTTTAAAGCTCTTGGATTAAATATGGCTTACGAGCGTCCAAACAATGGAAATCAATGGTATAACACTAATCCAAACGATCTTGCATCTCGTGCAGAAATCGATCATTACATGAAAGGTTTCAACGATACTCTAATGCTTCTTGACTACCTTGAAGGAGAAGCCGTAATTGAGAAACGCAGTAAAGAACTAAATAACGCTTGGTTCAAGAAAGTAGATAAGCAACTTCGTGGAGCTAATACTAAGAACCAATACGACAACGTTAGAGATTTAAATGCAGAAGAAAAAGAATATGATTTAACATCTGTTAACGACTTAGTAGAGAAAAACTTCATGACTAAACACGGTCCTGGTAACGGTCAGTATGACCCAACTGGATTCGGTTCTGCTTATGTAACTGTACCAATTACCGCTGGTATCTATGGTGGTAACACAAGTGAAGGTGCTCCAGGAGCAATGTCATTCAAACATAATACATTCAGAATTTGGGGTTACTATGGATATGAAAAAGGATTCCTAAACTATGCTTCAAATATGCTGAAAGCTGAATCTAAAAAAGCCGGTCACAATACTCTAGGTGATGACTTCATCATCAATAAGATTTCTGATGGCAAATTCACTTCTCTAGAAGCTTGGAAGAAAGAATACTTCAAAGAAGTTGTAGATAAAGCTAAAGCAGGATTTAACCCTGTTACAATCGACGGTACTACATACAGTAGCTATGGCGATTTAAAACAAGCATTCTCTGCTGCCGTTGATAAAGATAAAGCAACTCTTAAAAATGGATCAGTTAAATTTGATAATACTGTATCACTTAAAGAGAAATTATTCAAAAAACTTCTTCAACAAACAAACAGCTTTAAAACTTCTATCTTTAAATAATCGAAATCTCTCATCTGCTTTGCGGATGAGGGTTTTCTTATTTTGTGCTATACTTAAGGTATGCATAGAAAAACAGTGATTGATTTTAGGACTTTGGGGGAGAGATACACCTTTACCCAGCCTATCAAAGAGTTAAAAACGAGAAATGTAGCAGAAGTGGCAGATTTGCTGGCACAAGTGGAAAGATACCAAGAGCAAGGCTATTATGTGGTAGGCTATGTCAGCTACGAGGCTGCACCTGCTTTTGAGGCGAAATTAGCAGTTCACAAGGCTCCTTTATTAGCAGAGTACCTGCTTTACTTTACTGTTCATGATAGCGTAGAAACTTCCCCTATTCCTCTGATTTATGATGAAGTTGATTTACCTTCAAATTGGCAGGAAGTAACGTCTGCAGCAAACTATGAAAAGGCTATTGCACAGATACATCATCATTTGCGGCAGGGAGACACCTATCAGGTCAACTACACCGTTCAACTCAAACAAGACTTAAGTGCCAATCCTTTTGCTATCTACAATCGTATGGTGGTAGAGCAGGAGGCGGGCTACAATGCCTATGTTGAACATGACGAGATGGCAGTGATTTCCATGAGTCCAGAGCTCTTTTTTGAGCAAAATGACCGCGAGTTGACAACGCGACCAATGAAGGGAACGACTCAGCGTGGTATGACTTACCAAGAAGACTTGGAGCAGGCCAGTTGGTTGGAACAGGATCCCAAAAATCGCTCTGAAAATATGATGATCGTGGACCTCTTGCGCAATGATATGAACCGTATTTCTGAAGTGGGGAGCGAGCATGTAGAACATCTTTGTCAGGTAGAGCAGTATTCGACTGTCTGGCAGATGACTTCGACCATCAAGAGTCGGTTGCGAGAGAATGTTGACCTTGTTGAAATCTTTCGCTCTCTCTTTCCTTGTGGTTCTATAACGGGAGCTCCGAAAATTGCGACCATGGAAATCATCAAGAACTTGGAGCCCCAACCGCGTGGAGTTTACTGCGGAACGATTGGTCTCTTACTTCCAAATGGACGACGGATTTTCAATGTTGCCATTCGGACCATTCAACTGCATCAAGGGAAAGCCATCTATGGAGTAGGTGGCGGTATTACTTGGGATAGCACTTGGGAATCTGAATATCGAGAGGTTCATCAAAAGGCGGCAGTTCTTTATCGTAAACAAGCTCGTTTCCAATTAATTTCAACTGGAAAAATCAGCCAAAAACAACTGCTGTTTGAAGAACAACATCTGGAAAGACTGAGAAAAGCTAGTCGATATTTTGCTTATCCTTTTGACCCAGAAATTTTGAGGCAAAAGATTGAAGCAGAGTGTCAGACTTGTGATGCTAATCAAGACTACCGCTTGCGAATTAGCCTTAGCAAATCTGGAGAGATAGAAGTCGATCGTCAAGTATTGGAACCTCTCAGTCCAACCTTCTGCCATGCCCAACTCTGCTTTCAGGAAGCCAATTTGCAACAAGCCTTTACCTACTTCAAAACGAGTTACCGACCGTATTTAAACCTAGGGGAACAAGAGAAGATTTACTACAATAAGTCAGGAGAATTGCTTGAAACCTCTATCGGAAATTTGGTTTTGAAAATCTCTGGGAAACTCTACACACCGCCTATCAGACTTGGGATCTTACCAGGAATTTACCGTCAGCATTTACTAGAAACAGGACAAGTAGAAGAGAAAATCTTGACCTTAAAAGACTTGGCCCAAGCAGAAGCTACTTACGGCTGTAATGCAGTGAGAGGCTTGTATGAGTTGCAAGTGATAGGATTGTGAGTTTTAGATATTAATAGTTTTCAATATATATTAAAATATATTGGTGTTAACTTTTGATGATCTATCATGTTTATGCTATAATGTAACCGTAAACAATAAACATTTAAAGGAGATTTTTGATGAAATCAAAAATAGTTTTGGGAGCTTCGCTAGCGATCGCAACACTTGGTTTAGTATCTCTTTTCGAGATTGAAGGATTCTCACCGTTTTTAATAGAGAATGTTAGCGCAAATACTCATTCTGTAAATAAAGTTATTAATCATAAAGTAAATATTTACTTAGAAAATGCTGATGAAGGTAAAGGTCTAACTGTAAACTTTTCAACAGACAGTGTTAGTCCTAATTTATTTGATGAGTTCAAAAAAAAGAGTGGAATTACAATAACTACTATGTTAGTGAATGCTAAGACAGGTGAAGTTGTAGAAAAAATATTAACACCCAGGGTTTTTTTACGTTCCAATGATTTAACCAGTGGGACCACATCTTCGTTTATTTTTAGTGAATATCCTGATGGAGAATATAAATATGTTGTGTCTGAAGGAGACTTTATTGATCCTAAGACTCAGTTTAAACATCAGTATAGAGGAGAATCTCCAGTTTTTAGAATACGTAATCGAAAATATGTGGAGTTGGGAACAACTGATAAAAAATTAGATGAAAGACGTGATAATAGCGTTTATAAAGATGGGGTTGTTGAACACAAGGTAAATTTAAGTTTAACAAGTTATGAAGGAGGTAATGGAGTTACTGCAATTTTTTCAACTGATAATGTTAACTCTAACTTACTTAATTCTTTTGGTGAAAAGGCTAAAGAAGTTTTTATTAGGTCTAAGTTAATTAATGTTAAGACTGGCGAGGTTATTGATGAAACGTTTTCTCCAAAAGTAAGTTTAACCTCTAAAATTTTGAAAAGTGGTTCTACAGCAGTATTTTATTTTATAGATTTAACTGATGGCGAATATAAATATGTTGCGTATGAAAGCCAGCAATATACTGATCCTCAAACAACATTGACTCATCAGTATAGAGGAGAATCTCCTATTTTTAGTATCAAAGATGGAAAATTTTCTGGTTTAGTATCTGCCTCAAAACCAGACGAAAACCCGAAGCCAACGCCAAAACCGGATGAGAAGCCAAAACCAACACCAAAACCTACAGTTCAGTCTGGTTGGGTAGGTTCATCTTATTATCAAGATGGTAAAAAAGTCACTAGTAAGTGGATTTTTGATAAAAAATATAATTCATACTTCTATCTAGATGCATCAGGAAATTATGTTCAAAACGCTTGGGTAGGTAACTACTATCTCAAATCAGGTGGATACATGGCTAAAAGTGAATGGATTTACGATAAGAACTACGGTTCATATTACTATCTAACATCCGAAGGTAGCTACGCTCGTAACACTTGGTCAGGCAATTATTATTTGAAGTCAAATGGTAAGATGGCTAAAGGTGAATGGATTTATGATAAGAACTATGATTCATACTACTATCTAACATCCGAAGGTAGCTACGCTCGTAACACTTGGTCAGGCAATTACTATCTTAAATCAAATGGTAAGATGGCTAAGAGTGAGTGGGTTTACGATAAGAACTATGGTTCATATTACTATCTAACATCCGAAGGTAGCTACGCTCGTGATACTTGGGTAGGAAATTACTACCTCAAATCAAACGGTAAGATGGCTAAAAGTGAATGGGTTGATGGAGGTCGTTACTATGTAGGAGCTAATGGATTATGGGAAACCAAAGCATCAACCAATAGTGAATATTCTGCTGCTTTAGGAAAGGCAAAAAGTTATAATTCGTTATTTCACATGTCAAAAAAACGTATGTATAGACAATTAACTTCTGAATTTGATAAATTTTCAAATGATGCAGCTCAATATGCCATTGATCATTTAGAAGCCGATTATAAATATAATGCGTTATTTAATGCTAAGAACTATAGAAAATTATTTAATATGTCTAAAGCTGGTCTTTTCAATCAATTGACCTCTTATATAGATGGCTTTACAGAAGAAGAAGCTAATTATGCAATTAATCATTTAGATGATTAACAGATACTAGTAGGCGAAAATTCCTTATAATTCATTCACGCAAACCTTTGCATGATTAACTAAATTTTGTTATACTATATCTGTAAGCATTTTCAGTTAATTCATAATGAAAAAGGAGAATATGATGAATCAAAAGATTATTGGGATTGACCTTGGTGGAACTTCTATCAAATTTGCAATCTTAACAACAGCAGGAGAAATCCAAGAAAAATGGTCTATCAAGACCAATATTTTGGATGAGGGAAGTCATATCGTTGATGATATGATTGAGTCTATTCAACACCGTTTGGACTTGCTTGGATTGGCAGCAGCAGACTTCCAAGGTATTGGAATGGGATCACCAGGTGTGGTTGACCGTGAAAAAGGAACTGTTATTGGTGCCTACAACTTGAACTGGAAAACCCTTCAACCAATTAAAGAAAAGATTGAAAAAGCCTTGGGTATTCCATTCTTCATCGATAATGATGCCAACGTGGCAGCTCTTGGTGAGCGTTGGCTGGGGGCTGGTGATAACCAACCAGACGTTGTCTTTATGACACTCGGTACTGGTGTTGGTGGCGGTATTGTTGCTGAAGGCAAATTGCTTCATGGTGTTGCTGGTGCAGCAGGTGAGCTTGGCCACATCACTGTTGACTTTGACCAACCAATCGCATGTACTTGCGGTAAGAAAGGATGCCTTGAGACAGTTGCTTCAGCAACAGGGATTGTCAACTTGACTCGTCGCTATGCTGATGAGTACGAAGGCGATGCAGCCTTGAAACGCTTGATTGATAATGGAGAAGAAGTAACTGCTAAGACTGTCTTTGACCTTGCAAAAGAAGGAGACGACCTTGCTTTGATCGTTTATCGTAACTTCTCACGTTACTTGGGAATCGCTTGTGCCAACATCGGTTCAATCCTAAACCCATCAACAATTGTTATCGGTGGTGGTGTGTCAGCTGCAGGAGAATTCCTTCTACAAGGTGTTCAAAAAGTCTACGACGAAAATACCTTCCCACAAGTACGTACATCAACAAAATTGGCTCTTGCAACTCTAGGAAATGACGCTGGAGTTATCGGAGCAGCATCACTTGTATTGCAATAAAATAATAAAAGAGGAAAAATGCTAACCTAGAGTTAGTAATGTTCCTCTTTTCTTTTCTTTTTTATGCTATACTAGTTAGGAAATAAATGAGGTGAGAGTAAATGACAAAAGCAGATACGATTTTTAAAGAAAATATTGAACGAATCCTCAAAGACGGTGTCTTTTCTGAGCAGGCCCGTCCCAAGTACAAGGATGGGACTGTTGCTAACTCCAAGTATGTAACTGGTGCCTTTGCCGAGTATGATTTGGCTAAGGGGGAATTCCCCATCACGACCTTGCGTCCCATTGCCATCAAATCCGCCATCAAGGAAGTGCTCTGGATTTACCAAGACCAGTCAAATAGCCTAGAGGTACTTAATGACAAATACAATGTTCACTACTGGAATGACTGGGAAGTTGGAGATACGGGAACTATTGGTGAGCGCTATGGTGCTGTTGTTAAGAAACACGATATTATCAATAAGCTTCTCAAGCAGTTGGAAGCTAATCCTTGGAACCGTCGCAATATCATTTCGCTCTGGGATTATCAAGCTTTCGAAGAAACAGAAGGACTACTCCCATGCGCCTTTCAGACCATGTTTGATGTCCGCCGTGTTGATGGAGAAATCTATCTGGATGCGACCTTGACCCAGCGTTCTAATGATATGCTGGTGGCTCACCACATCAACGCTATGCAGTATGTAGCTTTGCAGATGATGATTGCCAAACATTTTGGATGGAAGGTTGGGAAGTTCTTCTACTTCATCAACAACCTCCATATCTATGACAATCAATTTGAACAAGCTCAGGAATTGCTTCGTCGTGAGCCGTCAAACTGTCAACCACGTTTGGTCTTGAATGTGCCAGATAAGACCAATTTCTTTGATATCAAAGCAGAAGATTTTGAGTTGGTGGATTATGACCCTGTCAAGCCACAGTTGAAGTTTAATCTAGCTATTTAAAAGAATAGAAAAAAGAAGTTGAGACAATGAATCCCAACTTCTTTTGTTTCTTAACGTGATACGCGGCGACGAGCTGCTTTTTTACGGTTTTCTTCGATGAAAGCTGCTTTTTGCTCTTCTGGTTCGATTACTTTCTTTTTAAATGCGTATACTGCACCTGCAAGTGCAGCGACAGTTCCTGCGACACCTGTTACAAGACCTTTAGCGAATCCTTTAGCCATGAGTCTTCCTCCTTTATCTTCTTAATCAGCCATCCTCCTTAAGAGGTCACATTTTTCTGACTGACCTTTTTGTGTTATAATAATAGTAACGAAAAAATGGGAATTTTTCAAGGAAAAAAGATGAAAACAAAAATAATTGTGATTGTGGGACCGACTGCTGTTGGAAAAACGGCTCTTGCCATTGAAGTGGCCGAGCGTTTTAAGGGCGAAGTGGTTAGCGGTGATAGTCAGCAGGTTTACCGAGGTCTAGATATTGGGACGGCTAAGGCTAGCCCAGAGGAGCAGGCGGCTGTTCCTCATCATTTGATTGATGTTAGAGAGGTAACCGAGTCTTACTCGGCTTTTGATTTTGTTTCAGAGGCCAAGCTGGCTATTGAGGATATTCACAGCCGTGGCAAGCTTGCTATTATCGCTGGTGGAACTGGGCTTTATATCCAGAGCTTACTTGAAGGATATCATCTAGGTGGGGAGACTCCTCATGAGGAGATTCTAGCTTATCGAGCTAGCTTGGAGCCTTATACAGATGAGGAATTAGCCCATCTTGTGGAGCAAGCAGGCCTTGAGATTCCTCAGTTTAATCGTCGTCGTGCTATGCGTGCCTTAGAAATTGCCCATTTTGGTCAGGATTTGGAAAATCAAGAGACCTTGTATGAACCTTTGATCATCTGCTTGGATGACGAACGCAGTCAGCTTTATGAACGTATCAACCATCGAGTTGATTTGATGTTTGAAGCTGGACTTTTGGATGAGGCCAAGTGGCTTTTTGACCATTATCCAGATGTGCAGGCTGCCAAAGGAATTGGCTACAAGGAACTCTTTCCTTATTTCCGTGGAGAGCAGACTTTGGATGAGGCTAGTGAGAGTCTCAAACAGGCGACCCGTCGTTTTGCCAAGCGTCAGTTGACCTGGTTCCGTAATCGCATGCAGGTCACCTTTTATCAGATTGGAGAATCTGGTGTGCAAGACCGCATTTTAAGCCAGATAGAGGAGTTTTTAGATGATTGAAACGGAGAAAAAAGAGGAGCGAGTTCTGCTGATTGGTGTGGAATTGCAGGGCATGGACAATTTTGACCTCTCTATGGAAGAATTGGCCAGTCTAGCCAAGACAGCTGGGGCAGTCGTTGTAGATAGCTACAAGCAAAAACGTGAAAAGTATGACTCCAAGACCTTTGTCGGCTCTGGTAAGTTGGAAGAAATTGCACTCATGGTGGATGCAGAAGAGATTACAACTGTCATTGTCAACAACCGCTTGACTCCGCGACAAAATGTCAATTTAGAAGAAGTTCTGGGTGTTAAGGTTATTGATCGTATGCAGTTGATTTTGGATATCTTTGCCATGCGGGCTCGAAGCCATGAAGGGAAACTCCAAGTGCATTTGGCTCAGTTAAAATATCTCTTGCCTCGCTTGGTTGGTCAGGGAATTATGCTCAGCCGTCAGGCAGGGGGGATTGGTTCCCGTGGACCTGGTGAAAGTCAGCTGGAGTTGAACCGTCGTAGCGTTCGCAATCAAATTACAGATATTGAGCGCCAGCTCAAGGTGGTTGAGAAAAATCGGGCGACAGTCAGAGAAAAACGTCTGGAGTCGAGCACCTTTAAGATTGGTTTGATTGGTTACACCAATGCTGGAAAGTCAACTATCATGAACACCTTGACCAGTAAGACCCAATATGAAGCGGATGAGCTCTTTGCGACGCTAGATGCGACAACCAAGAGTATTCATCTAGGGGGCAATCTCCAAGTAACTTTGACAGATACCGTGGGCTTTATCCAAGATTTACCGACAGAGTTAGTGTCTAGTTTCAAGTCAACCTTGGAAGAAAGCAAGCATGTGGATCTTCTGGTTCATGTTATCGACGCCAGCAATCCTTACCACGAGGAGCATGAAAAAACGGTTCTGTCCATCATGAAAGACTTGGACATGGAAGATATTCCTCGCCTGACCCTTTATAATAAAGCGGATTTGGTGGAGGATTTCACGCCGACCCAAACGCCTTATGCCCTCATTTCTGCCAAGTCTGAGGATAGTCGTGAGAATTTGCATGCTTTGTTTTTAGAGAAAATCAAGGATATTTTTGAGAGATTTGCCCTACGCGTGCCTTTTTCAAAATCCTATAAAATTCATGATTTAGAAAGTGTTGCAATTCTGGAAGAACGCGATTATCAGGATGACGGCGAAGTCATTACAGGCTACATTTCTGAAAAAAATAAATGGAGGTTAGAGGAATTTTATGACTGATATTAAAACTTTAGCTCTAAAGTATGGAGGTTATACAAGTCTGGATAAGGTCTATCTAGATCAACTTCTAGCTGGTAAAACAGGACAAGAGCAGTTGGCACTGATCACTCCTCCGCCAAGTGTGGTCAATGCCTATTTTGCAGAACTCTACCAGAAAAAGAGTCCTGAGGCTGCGACGGATTATTTTTCTGAACTCAGTCAGGAACTAAATCTCTACAACGTTGAGCCAAGTTTCACCCTAGAAAATAAGCCTTTTATTAGGCTTAATCTGTCTGGTAAATCCTTTGGTTTTTGCTATGAGAGAGAGGGCCTTGGTCGAATTTTCTCTGAGAATGAAGAGAAGATTTCAGATGACTTGCTTTTTGAGATTGCACAAATTTTCCCCCATCAGCTAGTCTTTGAAGAGTCTGGTAAGATTTACATGAAGGCTGTCGGGGACGAGGAAGTTGTTAGCGTGGAAAGTCTCACAGCTTTGACTGATTTGGAAAGCTTGGCTGATGGTCGCAAGCGTCTTAAAGGTTACAGCCAAGAGGATTTATTGCAAGAAGCTGCTGCTTTTTCTGGCAAGCGCTATTTCCGATCGGAAAACCGCACAGCTATGTTATATATTGATTAATTAGAAAGTATCGAATGGATATTCAATTTTTAGGAACGGGGGCTGGTCAGCCCTCTAAAGCCCGCAACGTTTCAAGTCTTGCCCTGAAACTTTTGGATGAGATTAACGAAGTTTGGCTCTTTGACTGTGGAGAAGGAACGCAAAATCGCATTCTGGAAACCACAATTCGACCACGTAAGGTCAGCAAAATCTTTATCACCCACCTGCATGGAGACCACATTTTTGGCTTGCCAGGTTTCCTTTCTAGTCGTGCCTTTCAAGCCAATGAAGAGCAGACAGATTTGGAAATCTATGGACCTCAAGGCATCAAATCTTTTGTATTGACCAGTCTACGAGTGTCAGGTTCACGCCTGCCCTATAAGATTCATTTCCATGAATTTGACCAAGATTCTCTAGGGAAAATTCTTGAAACAGATAAATTCACGGTGTATGCGGAAGAGTTGGACCACACTATTTTCTGTGTTGGCTATCGTGTCATGCAAAAGGACCTAGAAGGAACGCTGGATGCTGAAAAACTCAAGGCTGCTGGTGTCCCATTTGGCCCGCTTTTTGGAAAAATCAAAAATGGTCAGGACGTTGTTCTTGAAGACGGTACTGAAATCAAGGCTGCTGATTATATCTCAGCACCCCGTCCAGGTAAGATTATCACTATTCTTGGAGACACCCGAAAAACCAATGCCAGCGTACGTCTGGCTGTCAATGCTGATGTCTTGGTCCATGAATCAACTTATGGCAAAGGCGATGAGAAAATTGCCCGTAATCATGGTCACTCAACCAATATGCAAGCAGCGCAGGTCGCAGTAGAAGCAGGTGCCAAACGCCTTCTGCTCAACCATATCAGTGCCCGTTTCCTCTCAAAAGATATCAGCAAACTCAAGAAAGACGCTGCTAGTGTCTTTGAAAATGTGCATGTGGTCAAGGATTTGGAAGAAGTGGAAATCTAAAAGATTGAGAAAGGATAAGTATGCGTACGATTCTGATTACCGGAGCTAGCGGTGGTCTAGCCCAAGAAATGGTTAAACTTTTACCAGAAGACCAGCTTATCTTGCTTGGTCGAGATAAGGAAAAATTAGCTCAACTCTACGGAAATCATCCCCATGCAGAATTAATTGAAATCGACATTACCGATGATTCAGCCCTAGAAACTCTGGTAACTGACCTCTATTTCCGTTATGGTAAGATTGATGTCTTGATTAATAACGCTGGTTACGGGATTTTTGAAGAATTTGACCAGATTTCTGCCCAAGATATTCATCAGATGTTTGAGGTCAATACCTTTGCCCTGATGAATCTGTCTCGTCGCCTTGCTGCTCCTATGAAGGAAAGACGAAAGGGCCATATCATCAATATCGTCAGCATGGCAGGTTTGATTGCTACTGGCAAGTCCAGTCTCTACTCTGCTACCAAGTTTGCGGCCATTGGTTTTTCAAATGCTCTGCGCCTCGAACTTATGCCCTATGGAGTCTATGTGACAACAGTCAATCCAGGACCAATCCGCACAGGATTTTTTGACCAGGCTGACCCAGATGGAACCTATCTCAAGTCGGTTGACCGCTTCCTGCTAGAACCAGATGCAGTGGCTAAAAAGATTGTTAAGTGTATAGGAAAAAACAAACGGGAACTCAATCTTCCGATTTTGTTGAACCTAGCCCATAAGTTTTATACCCTCTTTCCTAAGTTAGCTGATAGGTTGGCAGGGGAGACTTTTAATTATAAATAAAAAGAACCAATGCGTAGGTTGTTGCTGGCCCTACATATTGGTTCTTATTATTTCTCAACTATCAAACTGGACTTCTTCTAGTAAATAGTCGATAAAACGTTCGCCCATCTTAGAGAGGCTGGTTTTTTCATGCTGAATATAGACCAGCTCAATTGGGTCATCAATATCCAGTGGGATAGAAACGATATTGTCTCCGTTGAGGTTGCTGTTCAAAATCCCTGTCGCAATAGTGTAACCATCCAAACCAATCAGGAGATTAAAGAGGGTGGCACGGTCGCTGACTACGATAGATTTCTTGTGGTGTTCTTGGGAAAGGATTTCCTCTGAGAAGTAGAAGGAGTTGTGAGTCCCTTGGTCATAGCTGAGATAAGGGAAGTTTTCTAAATCAGATAGTTTCACCTTATCTTTTTTTGCCAGAGGATTGGTCTTGCTGACAAAGATATGCGGTTGCGCTGTGAAGAGATGGTGAGCCAGCAGGTGGTTGTCATCCAACATTTTCGTTAAAACATCACGGTTGTAGCTGTTTAAGAAGAGAACACCGACCTCACTACGGAAGTTCTTGACGTCGTCGATAATCTCCCAAGTCCGCGTTTCACGAAGGAAGAGCTCGTATTTTTCCATATCACTTTTCTTGAGCAAAGAGACAAAAGCATTGACGACAAAGGCATAGTGTTGAGATGAAACACTAAAGAGTTCGCGGTGGGCGACAGGATTTTTATAGCGTTCTTCCAGAAGCTGAGTTTGCTCTACAACCTGACGGGCATAAGAGAGAAACTCCATGCCATCACGGGTCAAGGTGATTCCCTTGGGATTGCGGATAAAGATTTCAATGCCCATTTCATTTTCCAAATCTCTCACAGCATTGGAAAGACTCGGCTGGGTGATAAAGAGTTGCTTGGCTGCCTCATTCATGGAGCCGGTTTCGACGATTTTGATAATATAATGTAATTGTTGAATTCTCATGTTTTTATTGTACCACACTTGCGTCAGAATCGCCAAAGAAGATAGGAGAATCAGGAGCATTGTGTGGGTCTCTTCTTGAAAAAAACACAAAATTTTGCTAGAATGAGTCTTATGAAAACATTCTATGATGTGCAGCAATTCCTCAAACGATTTGGTATTATTGTTTACATGGGAAAACGCTTATATGATATTGAACTGATGAAGTTGGAACTCTCTCGGATTTACGATGCAGGGTTGATGGATAAATTAGACTATCTAGAGGCAGAAGCAGTTCTTCGCAGAGAGCACAAGGTAGAATTGGATTATATTGAGAAAAATGGAGAAAAGAACTAATGGTTACTTGGATTTTGTGGGCACTTATACTAGCAATGTTGGCGTGGATGGGCTTTAACTATCTTCGTATTCGCCGTGCGGCTAAAATTGTGGACAATGAGGAATTTGAAGCCTTGATTCGTACAGGTCAATTGATTGATTTGCGTGATCCAGCAGAATTCCACAGAAAACATATTCTTGGGGCACGCAATATTCCTTCAAGTCAGTTGAAGACTAGTCTTGCAGCCCTTCGTAAGGATAAACCTGTCCTTCTTTACGAAAACCAACGTGCGCAGCGTGTCACAAATGCGGCCCTTTACTTGAAAAAACAAGGTTTTTCTGAGATTTATATCCTTTCTTATGGTTTGGATTCTTGGAAAGGGAAAGTCAAAGTTGAGAAATAAGAAAACGAGCTTGGATGTTTCCGAGCTCATTTTTTAACCACTTTTTCTGAGAAAGTCACGAATGTTTGCTAATTCTTGGGAGTTTAGGGGGCGATAGTCTCCTTCTTGAAGATTGTCATCCAAGCTCCAAGGTCCAAAATGGGTGCGTTTGAGGGAGGTTACTTTGACACCAACCGAGAGGAACATTTTCTTGACCTGATGAAATTTTCCTTCTGAAATGGTGATAGAAGCTTGGCTGTGGGAAAGACTTGCAGATAGAATCTCTAGTCTTGCAGGTTTACAGACAGTACCATCTAAAAAGACAATTCCTTTTTGAAAGGCTTGGATATGGTCAGGTGTCAGAAGTCCATTGACCTCAACTTGATAAGTCTTATCGACATGATATTGGGGATGGAGGAGCTGAAAGCTCAAGGGACCGTTATCGGTCAAGAGGAGGAGACCCGTCGTATCTCGGTCCAGTCGGCCGACAGCATAGAGCTTGTCAGACTGGATGTCAGGCGGAAGGAGGTCCATGACGGTTGGAAGTTTCTTGTCTTTGTTGGCTGTAACGACACCAGCAGGCTTATGAAGCATAAGATAGGTGTGCTCATAGCCTTGACTGATTTGGCCCTGAAAGAGGAGTTCCTGCAGTCCTGTATCGATATTTTGGGCTAGGGAGTGGGCTGGGCGACCATCGACTAGAATTTTCCCTTTGAGTAAGGCTTGTTTCATGGTATTTCGGCTGATTTTTTCTTGGGCTAATAAATTATCTAAACGCATACTGTGCCTATCTTATCATAAGTCTCTTACTTTGAAAAGGCTTGACGTGAAAAGAAAAGAAGAGTGAAAACATTTACACTTGCTTGAGTTATGTTATTTACTTGAAAATATGGTATAATCGTTCAGTTAGAAAATAAATTTTGAATACTATAGAGGAAATCATGACAAAATTAAGAGAAGATATCCGTAACATTGCGATTATCGCCCACGTTGACCACGGTAAAACAACCCTCGTTGACGAATTATTGAAACAATCAGAAACGCTTGATGCACGTACTGAATTGGCTGAGCGTGCTATGGACTCAAACGATATCGAGAAAGAGCGTGGAATTACCATCCTTGCTAAAAATACAGCTGTTGCCTACAACGGAACTCGTATCAACATCATGGACACACCAGGACACGCGGACTTCGGTGGAGAAGTTGAGCGTATCATGAAAATGGTTGACGGTGTTGTCTTGGTCGTAGATGCCTACGAAGGAACAATGCCACAGACTCGTTTCGTATTGAAAAAAGCTTTGGAACAAGACCTTGTCCCAATCGTGGTTGTCAATAAAATCGATAAACCATCAGCTCGTCCAGCAGAAGTAGTGGACGAAGTCTTGGAACTTTTCATTGAGCTTGGTGCAGATGACGACCAGCTTGACTTCCCAGTGGTGTATGCTTCAGCGATCAACGGAACTTCTTCATTGTCAGATGATCCAGCTGATCAAGAAGCTACGATGGCACCAATCTTTGACACAATTATCGACCATATCCCAGCTCCAGTAGATAACTCAGATGAGCCTTTGCAGTTCCAAGTGTCACTTTTGGACTACAACGACTTCGTTGGTCGTATCGGTATTGGTCGTGTCTTCCGTGGTACTGTTAAGGTAGGGGACCAAGTTACCCTTTCTAAACTTGACGGCACAACTAAAAACTTCCGTGTTACAAAACTCTTCGGTTTCTTTGGTTTGGAACGTCGTGAAATCCAGGAAGCTAAAGCGGGTGACTTAATTGCCGTTTCAGGTATGGAAGACATCTTTGTCGGTGAAACTATTACTCCGACAGACGCAATTGAAGCTCTTCCAATCCTACACATCGATGAGCCAACTCTTCAAATGACTTTCTTGGTTAACAACTCACCATTTGCTGGTAAAGAAGGTAAATGGGTAACTTCTCGTAAGGTAGAAGAACGTTTGCAGGCAGAATTGCAAACAGACGTTTCCCTTCGTGTTGACCCAACTGATTCACCAGATAAATGGACAGTTTCAGGTCGTGGAGAATTGCACTTGTCAATCCTTATCGAAACAATGCGTCGTGAGGGTTATGAACTTCAAGTATCTCGTCCAGAAGTTATTGTAAAAGAAATCGACGGTGTTAAATGTGAACCATTTGAACGTGTTCAAATCGACACTCCAGAAGAATACCAAGGTTCAGTTATCCAAAGCCTTTCTGAACGTAAGGGTGAAATGTTGGATATGATTTCAACTGGTAATGGTCAAACTCGTTTGGTCTTCCTTGTTCCAGCGCGTGGTTTGATTGGATACTCAACTGAGTTCTTGTCGATGACTCGTGGTTACGGTATCATGAACCATACCTTTGACCAATACTTGCCATTGATTCCAGGTGAAATTGGTGGACGTCACCGTGGTGCCCTTGTGTCTATCGATGCTGGTAAGGCTACAACTTACTCAATCATGTCTATCGAAGAACGTGGTACAATCTTTGTTAACCCAGGTACTGAGGTTTACGAAGGAATGATTATCGGTGAAAACTCTCGTGAAAATGACTTGACAGTTAACATCACTAAGGCTAAACAAATGACTAACGTTCGTTCAGCTACTAAGGACCAAACAGCTGTTATCAAGACACCTCGTATCTTGACACTTGAAGAGTCTCTTGAGTTCTTGAACGACGACGAGTACATGGAAGTAACGCCTGAGTCTATCCGTTTGCGTAAACAAATCCTTAACAAGGCAGAGCGTGAGAAAGCTAACAAGAAGAAAAAATCAGCTGAATAAGAGCTAGAAAGAGATAAAGATGGTTTATTTAATCATAGGAATCCTCTTATTACTACTCTATGTATTTGCGACACCAGAAAGCATTAAAGGGACAGTTAACATCGTCCTTGTCGTCTTTGCTTTCGTAGCACTCTTGATTTTGCTCATGTTGTCAGTTCTGCAAATCTTTCAGCTACCGACAGAATTCTTTATCGCAGTCGCCATGCTGACCTTAGCATACTTTAGCTTACGAGATATTACCCTTATGTCGGTCCATAAAAGTAAAAGAAGATAAAAAGAGAGTTTCGGCTCTCTTTTTGCTTGTTAGAATGCTGAATCTGAGCATTTTCATTTAGAATTATTTCCATAAAAATGGTAAAATAGTAGGAGTAGAAATGGAGTTCGAGACATGAAAGTAATAGATCAATTTAAAAATAAGAAAGTCCTTGTTTTAGGTTTGGCCAAGTCTGGTGAATCTGCAGCTCGTTTGTTGGACAAGCTAGGTGCTATTGTGACAGTAAATGACGGGAAACCATTCGAAGACAATCCAGCTGCGCAAAGTTTGCTGGAAGAAGGAATCAAGGTTATCACAGGTGGGCATCCTTTGGAACTTTTGGATGAAGAGTTTGCCCTCGTGGTAAAAAATCCAGGTATTCCTTACAGCAATCCTATGATTGAAAAGGCTTTGGCCAAAGGTATCCCTGTTTTGACTGAGGTGGAATTGGCTTACTTGATTTCAGAAGCGCCAATTATCGGTATCACGGGTTCAAATGGAAAAACAACCACAACGACTATGATTGGAGAGGTTTTGACTGCTGCTGGTCAACATGGTCTCTTATCAGGAAATATCGGCTATCCTGCCAGCCAAGTGGCTCAAACTGCGTCAGATGCGGATACGCTGGTCATGGAACTTTCTTCTTTCCAGCTAATGGGCATTCAAGAATTTCATCCAGAGATTGCGGTTATTACCAACCTCATGCCAACTCATATTGATTACCATGGTTCTTTTGAGGAATATGTAGCAGCCAAGTGGAATATTCAGAACAAGATGACAGCAGCTGATTTCCTGGTCTTGAACTTTAACCAAGACTTGGCAAAAGAATTGGCTACTAAAACACAAGCCACTGTTGTACTATTTTCAACACAGGAAAAGGTTGATGGAGCTTATCTAGAAGATGGTAAACTTTACTTCCGTGGGGAAGTGGTCATGGCAGCGAATGAAATCGGAGTTCCAGGTAGCCACAATGTAGAAAATGCCCTTGCGACTATTGCTGTAGCCAAGCTTCGTGGTGTAGATAACCAAACCATCAAAGAAACTCTTTCAGCCTTTGGTGGTGTCAAACACCGTCTTCAATTTGTGGATGAAATCAAGGGTATCAAATTCTATAACGACAGTAAATCAACCAATATCTTGGCTACTCAAAAAGCCTTGTCAGGATTTGATAACAGCAAGGTTATTTTGATTGCAGGCGGTTTGGACCGTGGTAATGAGTTTGACGAATTGGTTCCAGATATTACTGGACTCAAGAAGATGGTCATCCTGGGTCAGTCTGCAGAACGTGTCAAACGAGCAGCAGATAAGGCTGGTGTGACTTATGTGGATGCGACTGATATTGCAGATGCGACCCGCAAGGCCTATGAGCTTGCGACTCAAGGAGACGTAGTCCTTCTCAGTCCCGCCAATGCCAGCTGGGATATGTATGCTAACTTTGAAGTACGTGGCGACCTCTTTATCGACACGGTAGCGGAGTTAAAGGAATAATATGAAAAAAATTGTCTTTACAGGTGGGGGGACGGTTGGACACGTGACCCTCAATCTTTTGTTAATGCCCAAGTTCATCGAAGATGGCTGGGAAGTCCACTATATTGGGGACAAGCGTGGTATCGAACACCAAGAAATTCTCAAGTCGGGTCTAGATGTCACCTTCCATTCTATCGCTACTGGGAAATTGCGTCGTTATTTCTCATGGCAAAATATGCTGGATATTTTCAAAGTTGGCTGGGGAATTGTCCAATCGCTCTTTATCATGTTGCGACTTCGTCCACAGGCCCTTTTTTCAAAGGGAGGCTTTGTCTCTGTGCCACCTGTTATCGCTGCTCGTGTGTCAGGAGTGCCTGTCTTTATTCACGAATCTGACCTATCTATGGGATTGGCCAATAAAATCGCCTATAAATTTGCGACGAAGATGTATTCAACCTTTGAGCAAGCTTCAAGTTTGGTTAAGGTTGAGCATGTGGGAGCAGTGACCAAGGTTTCAGATCAAAAAAATCCAGAACCCGATGAATTGGTGGATATTCAAACCCACTTTAATCCCCAATTGCCAACAGTGCTGTTTGTCGGCGGTTCAGCAGGAGCTCGTGTCTTTAACCAATTGGTGACAGACCATAAGAAAGAGCTGACAGAGCGCTACAATATTATCAATCTAACTGGAGATTCTAGTCTGAACGAGTTGAGCCAAAATCTTTTTCGTGTTGACTATGTGACCAATCTCTATCAACCCTTGATGGAATTGGCTGATATTGTTGTGACACGAGGTGGTGCCAATACGATTTTTGAGCTCTTGGCCATGGCAAAATTACATGTCATTGTGCCACTTGGTCGTGAAGCTAGTCGTGGAGACCAGATTGAGAACGCAGCTTACTTTGTTAAGAAAGGCTATGCAGAAGAGCTTCAAGAAAGCGATTTGACCTTGGATAGTTTGGAAGAGAAGCTGTCTCACTTACTAAGCCACAAGGAAGACTACCAAGCTAAGATGAAGGCTTCCAAGGAATTGAAATCTCTAGCAGATTTTTATCAATTATTGAAAAAAGATTTATCATAAGGAAAGTAAATGTCAAAAGATAAGAAAAATGAGGGCAAAGAAATCCTCGAAGAATTGAAAGAGTTATCAGAATGGCAGAAACGAAACCAAGAATATCTAAAAAAGAAGGCTGAAGAAGAGGCGGCCCTAGCTGAGGAGAAGGAAAAGGAAAGACAAGCTCGAATGGGAGAAGAATCTGAGAAATCAGAGGACCAGGAGAGTGAAATAGACCAGGAAGATGAAGAATCAGCTAAGGAAGAGTCTGAGGAAAAAGTAGCATCCTCAGAGGGTGACAAAGAGGAAGAAGGGAAAGAAGAATCAACGTCTAAAGAGGACGAGGAACAGGATAAAAAAAGAGAGAAAAAGCCTGTAAAGAAGAAATCGGCTAAACCGAAAATTCCTGTCATCCATATCTTGCGATCTCTAACGATTTTATTTCCAAGTCTGCTTTTATTGATTGTCTCTGCCTACTTACTCAGTCCTTATGCGACCATGAAGGATATTCGTGTTGAGGGAACGGTGCAAACTACGGATGATGATATTCGACAGGCTTCAGGCATTCAGGATTCGGATTATACGATTAACCTTCTGCTAGATAAGGCAAAATATGAAGAGCAGATTAAGTCTAATTATTGGGTTGAATCAGCTCAGCTTGTCTATCAATTTCCAACTAAATTTACTATCAAGGTCAAGGAATATGATATTGTGGCCTACTATGTTTCTGGAGAAAGTCATTATCCTATTCTTTCCAGTGGTCAGCTTGAGACCAGTGCTGTGAGCTTGGTGAGTCTACCAGAAACCTATTTATCTGTTTTCTTTAATGACAGTGAGCAAATCAAGACTTTTGTCTCAGAACTTTCTCAAATTAGTCCAGAACTCAAGACTGCTATCCAAAAGGTGGAATTAGCTCCAAGCAAGGTGACTTCCGATTTAATTCGATTGACCATGTATGATACAGACGAAGTCTTGGTTCCCCTGTCTGAAATGAGTAAGAAACTGCCATACTACAGTAAGATTAAGCCTCAATTGTCAGAACCGAGTGTGATTGACATGGAAGCTGGAATCTACAGCTACACTGTGGCGGATAAATTAATTATGGAGGCTGAGGAAAAAGCTAAACAAGAGGCAATTGAAGCTGAGAAGAAACAGAAAGAGGAAGAGAAGAAAAGGCTAGAAGAACAGCAGAAAAAATTGGAAGAAGAGAAGAAAAAACTGGAGGAAGAGAGCAATCGAAATCAAACAAATCAGCGTTCATCACGTCGCTAGGTTTAGCTTTTCTCTTATAGTTCTTCAGTGCCCATGGTAAGTGTCTAGAGTTTTGAGAAATGTAAAAAGCATATAAGTATATGCAATCCTTTTGTGTACATACATTTATTTATATGGAATTTTGGAGTTTCTCAAAAATCGCGACACATACGTGACCATGTTTTTACTTGACAAGTGCTAGTAGAAATAATAGAATAGAAAAAAACCTTTAAAGCAGTCCAGAGAGGCAGCTAAGGTTAGACGGTGAAAGGGTGGAGACTACCCATTTTTCGTGGAACCTTGCTGTTGGCAGGTTCCTTTTTTTGTGGCTTCTGTTGCCCAGGCTCTCTCACTAGCAAAGGTAAAAGGAGAAATCTATGCGAGAACATCGTCCAGTCATTGCTCTTGATTTTCCTAGTTTTGAGGCGGTCAAGGAATTTTTAGCTCTTTTCCCAGCAGAAGAAAGCCTTTATCTCAAGGTAGGGATGGAGCTTTATTACGCAACGGGGCCTGAGATTGTGTCCTACTTGAAAGGCCTGGGTCACAGTGTCTTTTTGGATCTCAAGCTGCATGACATTCCCAATACAGTAAAATCAGCCATGAAGGTTCTGTCTCAGCTTGGTGTGGATATGACTAATGTTCATGCTGCTGGCGGTGTGGAGATGATGAAGGCTGCGCGTGAAGGTCTGGGGACACAAGCCAAATTGATTGCTGTCACTCAGCTGACCTCAACGTCAGAAGCCCAGATGCAGGAGTTTCAAAATATCCAAACCAGCCTGCAAGAGTCTGTCATTCATTATGCTAAGAAGACAGCTGAAGCTGGCTTGGATGGTGTCGTTTGCTCGGCTCAGGAAGTGCAAGTCATCAAGCAGGCTACCAATCCAGAGTTTATCTGTCTGACACCGGGCATTCGTCCTGCAGGTGCTGCGGTTGGAGATCAAAAACGTGTGATGACGCCAGCAGATGCTTATCAAATCGGCAGTGACTATATTGTAGTGGGACGTCCCATTACCCAAGCTGAGGATCCTGTTGCAGCTTATCATGCCATCAAGGATGAATGGACACAGGACTGGAATTAAAGAACTAGATTAGAAAAACAAAAGGAGAATACCATGACACTTGCTAAAGATATCGCTAGCCACCTCTTGAAAATTCAAGCCGTTTACCTCAAACCAGAGGAGCCTTTCACTTGGGCATCTGGTATCAAGTCACCGATTTATACTGATAATCGTGTGACACTAGCCTATCCAGAAACTCGTACCCTAATTGAAAATGGCTTTGTGGAAGCTATTAAAGAAGCCTTTCCAGAGGTAGAAGTCATTGCAGGAACTGCGACAGCAGGGATTCCACACGGAGCTATTATTGCTGATAAGATGAACTTGCCATTTGCCTATATCCGTAGCAAACCAAAAGACCACGGAGCTGGTAACCAAATCGAAGGTCGCGTAGCTCAAGGTCAAAAAATGGTAGTGGTTGAAGATCTTATTTCAACTGGTGGTTCTGTTCTTGAAGCTGTTGCAGCAGCTAAACGAGAAGGAGCAGAGGTTCTCGGTGTTGTAGCGATTTTCAGTTACCAACTGCCAAAAGCAGATAAGAACTTCGCAGACGCAGGTGTCAAACTTGTGACGCTTTCTAACTACAGTGAATTGATTCATCTAGCCCAAGAAGAAGGTTACATCACACCAGAAGGCCTCGACCTTCTAAAACGATTTAAAGAAGACCAAGAGAATTGGCAAAATGCCTAAAACATAGAAAATCAGGTAGTCACTAGGATTACCTGATTTCTTTTTGTGTTTTTATTGGATCTGATACTCAATGAAAATCAAATATAATCCAAGATGAAGCTGATGTGGTTTGAAGAGTATTACTTGGTTTATATCGTGAACAATGGTAGGGAGGGTATATAACGTAGATATTATGACATAAGAATAAATATTAGAACTAGATAAATGTGTTACGAATATTAGAATCGGGAGTTTCTTCGATAAATTCAACGATATCATTTGGAAGACAATCTAAAATCCGACATAGCTTTTCTAAAGTTAGTAAAGTTATGTTTTTATTTTTCTTTAGGCTGTCAAGAGTTTTATTATCAACTCCGGATTTTAATAACTTGTATTGAGAAACTTCTTTTTTCTTCATTGTAGCCCAGAGTGGGTTAAAACTGATTATCGTCATCAACTCCTTTTATTTAATTATAAGAAAAAAGTATCTGAGTTCATATTGTGTATATGTCCACAATATGATAAAATAACAAGGAAAGGAGACTTATGGATGAATAAGAATGATATTATTTCTCAAGAGGAGAATGAGTTAGATTATTTTTTAGGAATTATTCCGGATGAATCTAAGTCAGATTTGTTTGATGAATGGACTATTTGGGAAGCCTATGTAAAAGGGAGGTTACCAAATAAACATTGGTCTGAAGTTTTTGATAATGGTGCATACCATTCACTTGATGTCATTACTGCAGAAGGCAAAAAATATGAATATTATCCTATCGCTAATCCGCAATCATACCAGACTGTTTTACAAGAATATCTTTCGACAATAGAAGAGCCTAAACGTAGTAGAAACTTAATAGTTGAAGCTGCTATTTGGTCTAAAAGAGTAGAAGATCTGACTAAGTATCTTTATATAGTAGATGGAAAACATGTTTCTCTTATCAACCCGAAATTAAGTGTTTTGGGATGGATTTTCAGAATTTTAGGATCATTGTTCTTAGTTGCCTATATAGATAGACTGGGTGAATTTTCTAGTTCTGGTTTAGGAATCTTAAGTAAACCTTTTGAATACTCTCTTTGGGTGGGAGCATGGGTTCTGCTATGGTCTCCAATTTATTTTGCTTATCAACGAGTGAAGCATGAAAAACCAATAGCAGATCAAGTAAAAAAACATAAGGATGAAGTTGCTCAAGCTAGAAACTATTGTATGGAGAAATTGAATAGTATTCCATTTGTTTATGCAAGGCAACAAGCAGGGTTAGATATTCATTTTGATGCTTTTGCTTATATGGTTAATGTAATTGATCAAGGTAGAGCCTATGACCTAGGCCAAGCGCAAAATATGTATGAAGACATGATGAGGACAGAGCAATTAAATTATCAGTTTCAAGAATTACAAAGAAAAGTTGATTACAATAACAAAATGACAACAATTAATACATTTACAAATTTAATGAAATAATAGATTAGGAGAAATAAGATGTTTGGAAAACCGAAATATGAAAGTGATATTGATCAAACAGTTAGAGATATGTGGTGGGGTTTTGCCATTTTTATAACTGTAATGTACTTTTTAGTCAAAGCAACTTACTATGTCGCATTGCCGTTTTATACTTTATTTACTCATTTGTTTGAAGAAAAAGTCCAACAGAAAGAATATTTAAATTGGATGAGATTTTTACCTTTGACTTGGTTTATGAGTGGAGAGACCAAAGAAATGAGACGAGCTGCTGTGAGCTGTACTATACTGCCAATTTCGCTACCTTTATTTTTAATTTTTAATTATCTATATAGTATTAAAGTAATTGGCGATAGATTTTCCATTTTTATTTTGATTTTATTTACATGTAGCCTAGGAGGCATTATAGGTACTGTTAGAAATTATCGTTTTTCTAAAAAATATATTAGATAGTGTAAGTATGTAAAAGTATAATCATTGAAAAGTCAGGAAAATAAAGATGGATAGACAAAATACTAATGAAAAAAAGACTTTGAAAAAAGGTAGAAGAGGTTGGGTAATCTCAGCAGCAATTGTAGCGCTTTTAGGAATTTCAGCTGGAACAGTTGTATTGCAAAATCAATCGAGTCAAAATCAAGGACAATGTGAAAGTGTTACCGTTTCATACTCTTCTTCAAAAGAAAAAGAATACACAACAACTGATACTATTAAAGAAACAGAGAAGAGTTTTCTACCTAAAGTAGATGCTAAAGAGGAATTGTCTAAAGCATTTGTAGCTACTAAAAAAGTTGGTGCTGAAGATTCGATTAAATCTATTGATAAATCATATGAAAAATTATCAGAAATAACGAAGGTAGAGGAAAAACTTAAGTCACAGGTAAGAACTGAGGGTGAAGAAGTTGAGCAACTTTCTAGATCAGAAGTAGGTAATAAAGATAATAAAATATTGGAAAAATCTGATAACTTAACTGAAAAAGTTGAAGTAGAAAAATCAACATCAGAAAAAGGGAAACGAGTTGTTCAACCAGAACTACCATCACTTGTAGTTACAGATGACAAAGGTATTTCAGCTGTTCAACCGAAACTATCAGAATTGGTAGTTAGTGAAAAAGGCACTCCTGAAGTTCAGTCTAACCTACCTGAGTTGGTAATTAGCGAAAAAGGCACTCCTGAAGTTCAACCTAAATTACCTGAGTTGGTAATTAGTGAAAAAGGCACTCCTGAAGTTCAGCCTGCGTTGCCTGAAGCTAAACCAGAAAAAGATAAGGTCTTAGATAAAAAGGAAGATAAAAAAGAAGTTGAATCGAAAGTGAAAACTCCAATTGTTCCTGAAAACAAAGACCAAACAACCGGAACTCCAACTAAAGAAGAAAAGACTTTAGAAGAGAAAAAAGATAAGGTAGAAGGTAATCAATCAAACCTTCCAGGGAATAAAGAACAAGTTGAAACTGGTAAAACTAATACTGTAGTTGGCGAAACAACGACTGAAGAAGTTACTAAACCAGCTATTCCAGGAAAACCTGAAGTTCCAGCTCAACCAGCAGAAAATGGTAAACCTGCTGTAGAAGCTCAACCTGCTGTTCCAGCTCAGCCTGAAGTTAAAAAAGTCGTAACTACTCGAACTGAAGTACAAACTTCTGTTATTGAACCTGGGGTACAACATGTCCCAGATGCAAACCTTAACTTTGGGGAGACTCAAGTTGTTCAAGAAGGTGTTGCAGGAAAAACAGAAACAACTTACACGATTACTATTGAGAATGGTGTAGAAGTTAATCGTGTAGTAACAGGAACACAAACAACTCCTGCAGTTGATAAAGTTATCCATGTTGGTACTAAAATTTCTAAAGAAGTGGTTCGTACTACAAAAGAAGAAGTGGTTCGCACTCCTATTCTTCCAGGTACAGAATACGTTCCAGATGAAAATTTGGATGCTGGAGTAGAAAAAGAAGTGGAAGCCGGTCAAAATGGTGAAAAACTTGAAGTTTTCACTGTAACACTTGAAGATGGTGTTGAAACTGGTCGTACTCTTATTTCATCTACTCAAAAAGAGGCAAAAAATAGAGTTGTTCATGTCGGAACAAAAGTTGCTAAGAAAAACATTGAAACTGTAACTCGTGAAAATCATACAGTTGAACATAAAGTTACCAGCAACACAAACCCAGACCTTCCTAAAGGTGAGAAAAAAGTAATTCAAGCTGGTAAGGATGGTTCTTACGAACTTATTACTACAGTTGTAACCACTCCAGATGGAAAAGAAGTTTCTCGTGATGAAAAACGAGAAAATGAAGTTCCTGCAGTTTATGAAATTGTTGAAATCGGAACCGGTGAAAATGTTGAAACAAGCCGCACTTCTCGAACAGTTGAAGTAAATTACGAAACTGAAGAAGTTAAAGACGAAACACTAAATGAAGGGAAACGTGTAGTAGAAACTAAGGGTCAAAAAGGTTCTTATACAGAAACTACAATTGTTTACGGAAATGGTCGTTCATCTGTAGTGAAAAGTGATGAGGTCAAACCTGTTAAAGAAGTTGTTCGAGTTGGAACACATAAAGTTTTGACAGAAAACAAAACTCGAGTTGAGCGTAAAGCTGGAGAAAACTTCAAGACTGTAGAAGTTAAAAGTGACAAGCTTTTCTCTGATCAACGAGTTGTTAAAACTAAAGGTAAAAACGGTGAGATTATCGAAAACTACAAAGACTACTATGAAGATGGTAAACTTGTTAAGAGTGAACTAGTCAATACTGAAACTGTTCCAGCAGTTGATGAAGTAGTCGAAGTTGGAACCAAAGATCGTTACACTTATGCTAACGAAGACAAAGTTATTACCGCTGTAGGTGAAAAACGAGTAGCAGATTCTAATCTTTTTGAAGGCGATGAAACTGTTGAAGATGCTGTAAATGGTAAAGAAACTTACAAAGTTAAGTACAGTAATGATGAAAATCAAAACCGTACAGAAGTCAGTCGTGAACTAATCAAAACTGTCCCTGCAAAACAAAAAGTTGTTCATTATGGAACTAAGAAATTGATGTCTAAAGTTACTGAAGAAGAAACTGAAACAATTTCTCATGGTTATCGAACAGAAAATGATGCTACCCTTTTCGAAGGTGAATCTCGTACTGAAGATGGAAGTGACGGTTATAAACGTTACCGCAAAGTTATTTCAGTAAACAACAAAACCGGTGAAAGAACTGTTAAAAGTCGTGAGCTAGTTGAAACTAAGGATGCAGTTGATACCATTACCTTTAAGGGAACAAAAGAACGTTATACTTATGTGAATGAAGATAAAGTCATTGTTTCTGTAGGTGAAAAACGAGTAGCAGATTCTAATCTTTTTGAAGGTGATGAAACTGTTGAAGATGCTGTAAATGGTAAAGAAACTTATAAAGTTAAGTATCTAAATGATGAAAATCAAACCCGCACAGAAATCAGTCGTGAACTTATCAACTCTGTTCCAGCAAAACAAAAAGTTGTTCATTATGGAACTAAGAAATTGATGTCTGAAGTTACTGAAGAAGAAACTGAAACAATTTCTCATGGTTCTCGAACTGAAAATGACTCTACCCTTTTTGAGGGTGAAAGTCGTACTGAAAATGGGCGTGACGGATTCAAACGTTACCGCAAAGTTATTTCAGTAAACAATAAAACTGGTGAACGAACTGTTAAAAGTCGTGAGCTAGTTGAAACTAAGGATGCAGTTGATACCATTACCTTTAATGGTACTAAGAAAAAACGTGTCGCTGATCCAACAGATGTCATTGTTCCAACAAGTGATGACAATTATGATATTGATGGCACATGGAAAGATATTAAGAGTTTAGGTGAAAACGGTTTAGATCCGAACAATGAAGATCACCGCAGTGCTAAGTATCTACACGATAATCTTTCTCAAGCTGATAAAGATCGTGTGGCTGTTGATGAAACAGATGACGGAGATGATCTTCCTCGAGACATGGGACTTGTCTCAGTTTGGAAAGCATCACGCCTTTCTCAAGCAGAACTTGACAAGCTTGAACAGATTATAGATAATCGTAAACTTAATGAACACTTCATGGAACTTCTTAACGAAGAGCGTACTCGTATCGGCTTGACTCCTGCAACAATTGCAGCGGATGATAGCGAACTAACTCGAGTTGCCAATGTTCGTGCAAATGAAATGGCAGATTACGGTTCATTACGTTACCAAGGTAAGAAGGAAGGTAAGCACAAACGTCCTGACGGTTCTCGTTGGTCAACTGCTTATGATCCAGAATTCTACAAACAAACAAATGCAATGACAGAAAATGTAGCAGAAACATCATCTATTTGGGATATTGTAAGTCTTACAAATGAAAAAGCACTTGCTCATTACTTCTATACTGTATGGAAACATTCACCAGGTCACTATGCAGCTATGATGATGGGGGATGGCTATAGCCCAGCAAACAAGAATGTACAATTCCGTGTTGCTCTTGGGTTCGCAAATCATTCATTGACTTCTGATAATCCAACAAACGTTGTAGCAATGATGGAAATTGCATCTATGATGGACTAGATAAAAAACGAACAAGATAGAGATTCTGATTATCAGAATTCTAGTCTTGTCCGTTTTTCTTTTTAAAACTTGGTCAACTGTTTTTCTAAGTGAGTGGATAGTTTGGAAATAGGAAAGCAGACTGCGAAATATAAGACCAGAATGGTTCCATAAATCCAGAAGGAAGCGGTTGGGATAGTTAAGCGATTGCTATCGATGATTTGTTGTCCAACCTTGGTAACTTCAACAATCCCAATCAAAACAACCAAGGAAGTGGTTTTGATCATCCGAGTGACAAGGTTGATGGCCTGCGGTAGCAGTCTTCTCAAAACCTGTGGGATGATGATGTGGTAGTAAAGTTGAACATTGGTCAAGCCGAGCGCCTGTCCACTTTCAAACTGATGCTTAGGGAGGGAAGTGATGGCTCCACGTACCAAGTTCCCCATCTAGAAATAATACAGTTATTGTAGCACTTAAAATCTCCTTTGAATAATATGTATTTTTTATTGCTGTTATAGGTATTTTTTATCATAGTCCTAGAATTTCTGAAATTTCCAAACAAAATATTTGAAAAATTTTGAAAAAAGAGTTAAAATATCTTTGTAATATACAAAGTAAACGCTTACTTATTAAGGAGGGCATTTTATGTCATACAAAACAAGCAATGCAGAAGGTCATGTAGATTTCATCAATACCTATGATTTGGAGCCAATGGCACAACAAGTTATTCCTAAAGCAGCATTTGGCTATATCGCTAGTGGGGCGGAAGATACTTTCACTTTAAGAGAGAATATCCGTGCCTTTAACCACAAACTTATCGTTCCTCATACGCTTTGTGATGTTGAAAATCCAAGTACAGAGATTGAATTTGCTGGTGAAAAATTGTCTTCACCAATCATTATGGCGCCTGTTGCAGCTCATAAATTGGCAAATGAACAGGGTGAAGTGGCGACTGCGCGTGGTGTGCATGAGTTCGGTTCGCTTTATACAACTAGCTCTTACTCTACTGTAGATCTTCCAGAAATTACAGAAGCCCTTCAAGGGACACCTCACTGGTTCCAATTTTACTTTAGTAAAGATGACGGGATTAACCGCCATATCATGGACCGTGTGAAGGCTGAAGGTTATAAGGCGATTGTCTTGACAGCAGATGCGACTGTAGGAGGCAATCGTGAGGTGGATAAGCGTAATGGTTTTGTCTTCCCAGTTGGCATGCCGATTGTTGAAGAATACCTACCAGAAGGTGCTGGTAAATCAATGGACTTTGTTTACAAATCAGCTAAACAACGCTTGTCTCCACGTGATGTAGAATTTATCGCTGAATACTCAGGACTTCCTGTTTATGTCAAGGGACCACAATGCCGTGAAGACGTTGAACGTTCGCTTGCTGCGGGAGCTTCTGGTATCTGGGTAACCAACCACGGTGGTCGTCAAATCGACGGTGGACCAGCTGCCTTCGACTCACTTCAAGAAGTAGCAGAAGCAGTTGATAAACGCGTACCAATTGTCTTTGATTCAGGTATTCGTCGTGGTCAACACGTCTTTAAAGCCTTGGCTTCAGGAGCAGACTTGGTAGCTATTGGCCGCCCTGTCATCTATGGTTTGGCCCTTGGTGGTAGTGTTGGTGTACGTCAAGTCTTTGAACACTTGAATGCAGAATTGAAGACAGTCATGCAATTATCTGGAACTCAGACTATTGAAGATGTTAAACACTTTAAACTTCGTCATAACCCATACAACCCAACCTTCCCAGTTGACCCTCGTGACTTAAAATTGTATTGATAAAACAGCTTGCCTCCACTGAATGTGGAGGTTTTTCTTCGTCTATAGGAAGAATAAATCGCTATTGAAAACTATATAAATATATTTTTTAGTCAAATATCTTGCTAGGGCTTTCATTTTTTGCTATACTGGTGCAGTAATTAAATAATAAAGACATTTGGGGTGCTTTAGGCTGAGATGATACCCATTGAACCTGCTACAGTTAAGACTGGCGAAGGGAAATGTGAAACGTTTTTTCGTATGTCGAAATAAACGGTCTAATCTTGTAAGCTAAACTCTAATTCTTGATTGTAATTGGAGTTTTTTTGTTTATATAAGCTGGATGAAGGTGATACAAAGCATTTAGGTAGCTCTTCTTGAACGCCCTTGATTTTCTTTAAAAAGGTCAAGTAAAACTAGGATTTTTTTGGTGTTTTGTTGATTACGAACGAGTAAAGAGAGGAAAAGTAAATATGGAAACACAAGACTATGCATTTCAGCCAGGTTTGACTGTTGGAGAATTATTAAAAAGCAGTCAGAAGGATTGGCAGGCTGCAATCAATCATCGTTTTGTTCAGGAACTTTTTGATGGGACAATTGAGAATAAGGTCTTAAAAGACTACCTAATTCAAGATTATCACTTCTTTGATGCCTTCTTATCCATGCTGGGTGCTTGCGTAGCCAACGCAGACCAGCTTGAATCCAAGCTTCGTTTTGCCAAGCAACTAGGCTTTCTTGAAGCAGACGAAGATGGTTATTTCCAAAAGGCTTTCAAAGAGTTAAAAGTATCTGAGAATAACTATCTGGAAGTGACCTTGCATCCTGTAACAAAAGCCTTTCAGGAGCTTATGTATTCTGCTGTATCATCATCAGACTATGCCCATCTTTTGGTCATGCTGGTCATTGCAGAAGGTCTCTATTTAGACTGGGGTTCTAAAGATTTGGCTCTACCTGAAGCCTATATTCATTCGGAATGGATCAATCTCCACAGAGGTCCTTTCTTTGCAGACTGGGTTCAATTTCTGGTTGACGAACTCAATCGTGTCGGGAAAAGTCGAGAAGATTTGACAGAACTTCAGCAACGCTGGAACCAAGCAGTCGCTTTAGAATTAGCCTTTTTTGATATTGGTTATGACGCTTAGAGAAGGTTTAGGATATTTACAAATTTGATGAGGTAGTTCTCTTCGAAAATCTCTTCAAACCACGTCAGCTTCACCTTAGATTATATATGTGACTGACTTCGTCAGTCTTATCTACAACCTCAAAGCAGTGCTTTGAGCAACCTGAGGCTAGATTCCTAGTTTGTTCTTTGATTTTCATTGAGCATAAATCATTCAATGTAAAAAAAATTTCTTAACGAAAGATAGAGATAAATCGAAATCAGTATATCGTATAAAGTGAAAAGGAAGGATTTCAATATGACAAGTTTAAAATTATTAAAAGAAAAAGCACCTTTGGTCATTTGTATAACCAATGATGTAGTAAAAAATTTCACAGCAAATGGATTAGTAGCACTGGGTGCATCACCAGCTATGAGTGAGTTTCCTGCTGATTTAGAGGATTTGTTAAAGTATGCTGGTGGTTTATTAATAAACATAGGAACATTGACAGATGAAAATTGGAAATTATACCAAGCTGCTTTGAAAATTGCAGAGAAATATAATGTCCCAGCAGTTTTAGATCCTGTAGCCTGTGGAGCAGGAGAATATAGAAAAAAAGTAGCAGATGATCTAATTAACAATTACAAACTAGCAGCGATTAGAGGAAATGCTGGAGAGATTGCCTCTTTAGTAGGAATAAATGTGGCATCTAAAGGAGTAGATAGTGCAGGCGTAGATAATATTGACGAAATTGCTCTAGCAGCAAATGAGAAGTTCAATATTCCAATAGTAGTAACAGGTGAAGTGGATGCCATTGCGGTAAATGGAGAAGTGATAACGATTCATAATGGTAGTGCCATGATGCCAAAAGTTATTGGGACAGGATGTTTATTAGGTGCTGTAGTAGCAAGCTTTATCGGACTTGAAAAAGGTCAAGAATTGAAATCATTAGAAACAGCAATGTTGGTTTATAATATCGCTGGAGAAATGGCAGAAAAACGTCCAAATGGACATCTTCCTGGAACATTTAAAGTTGAATTTATAAATGCCTTATATGAGATTACAGATGAAGATGTAAAGGAATTCAAAAGAGTGAAGTAAGATGTTTCATAAAGAATTACTAAAACTATATTTTATTTGTGGAACGACTACTTGCCAAGGAAAAGATCTATATACGGTCGTTGAGGAAGCCTTAAAAGGTGGTATAACCTTATTTCAATTCCGTGAAAAAGGGGAGGGAGCCTTAGAAGGTAAAGAAAAAGTCGAATTAGCAATTAAACTACAGGATCTTTGTAAAAAATACAATGTTCCGTTTGTTGTTAATGATGATATTGATTTGGCGATGGAAATTGACGCTGATGGCGTACATGTAGGACAAGATGACCTTGGAGTTGATGAAATTAGAAAATTGATGCCAGATAAAATAATTGGTCTTTCTATAAAAAACGAGGAAGAATTTCAACAATCAAAAGTTGAATATGTAGATTATGTTGGTGTTGGTCCTGTATTTGATACCCAGTCAAAAGATGATGCTGGTGGTGCTATAGGTTATGAAGGTCTTAAATTGATGAGAAAACTATTGCCACAAATGCCCTTAGTTGCAATTGGTGGGATACAGACGCAACATATTAAAGACATTATGAAGACCAATGTTGACGGTGTTTCAATCATTTCAGCAATATCGTATGCAAAAAATATAGAAAAAACTGTTCGAGAAATGAGTGAACAATAGGTATCTATCTAACCAAAGAAAGATCTGCTGTATTTTCAGTTCAATTTCTTGAACTGGAAAAAATCGTTTGTTATAATATTTATATAATTAAATAATAAAGACATTTGGGGTGCTTTAGGCTGAGATGATACCCATTGAACCTGATACAGTTAAGACTGGCGAAGGGAAATGTGAAATGGTTTTGTATTTATAGAAACTAACCATCTAATCTTGTAAGCTGAACTCTAATTCCTATCTGTAATTAGAGTTTTTTCTTTTACGAAACTGGATGAAGATGATACAAAGCATTTAGGTAGCTCACCTTGAATGCCCCACTTTTCTTTAAAAAAGGAGTTTTTTTATGTTGAAAAAATGGCAGTTAAAAGATGTTATTTTACTTGCTTTCTTGTCTATCTTTTTTGGTGGCGTTTTTGTGGGATCCGGCTATCTATTTGATATCCTCACCCTGATTTTAGCACCTCTTGGCTTGCAGGCCTTTGCCAATGAAATCCTCTTTGGTCTCTGGTGTATGGCTGCGCCTATTGCTGCCATTTTTGTTCCAAGAGTGGGAAGTGCAACGATTGGAGAAGTGCTAGCTGCGCTTGCTGAAGTCCTTTATGGTAGCCAATTCGGTCTAGGTGCCCTTTTGTCTGGCTTGGTTCAAGGTTTGGGAAGTGAACTTGGTTTTATCGTAACCAAGAATCGCTATGAAAGTTGGCTCTCTCTAACTGCCAATAGTATTGGGATTACGCTTGTTAGCTTTGTCTATGAATACATTAAGTTAGGTTACTACGCCTTCTCCCTTCCTTTTGTCCTTTCCTTGCTTGTAGTACGTTTTATTTCCGTCTTTTTCTTCTGTACCATCTTGGTTCGTGCTATTGTCAAACTCTATCATCAGTTTTCAGCTGGAGGAAAGGCATAGATGGGGCTGGAACTACGAGCGATTCAGTCCCCAATCTTCTCTGAGCCGCTTGATTTTACTTTTCATGCGCAAGCCTTTACCTTGTTGGTTGGGAGCAGTGGTTCAGGAAAATCTAGTCTTTTTCAAATGATTGCCCAAGTCAGTTCTCTTCCCTATAGCGGTCAAGTCCTGATAAATGGGAGCGAGGTCAGTCAGCTTTCTATCATTGAACGTGTCCAGACGGTTGGTATTCTCTTTCAAAATCCCAATCATCAATTTACCATGGAGAACTTGTTTGAGGAGCTGGTTTTTACCTTGGAAAATATTGCCTACCCAATCCAAGAGATTGAGTCTAAAATAGCAGAAGTTGTAGAGAAATGTAGAAGTCAAAAAATTCTCCACCGTCCGATTCACCAATTATCCGGTGGAGAAAAACAGAAAGCGGCCTTAGCAGTACTTTTTGCCATGAATCCAAGAGTCTATCTTTTAGACGAGCCCTTTGCATCTATTGATCGAAAAAGCCGCCTTGAAATATTAGGAATTTTAAAGGAACTGGTTCAAGCAGGCAAGACTATTATTCTTTGTGATCATGATTTGTCTGACTATGAAGCCTATATCGACCATATGGTGGAGCTAAGAGATGGAGAACTAAAGGAATTATTCAAAATTCCTTCCTCTGAAACGAGACAAGTTTTTTCAAAGGAAGTCGATTTTGGTTCAAATCTTCTTCATATGGATAAAATGACCTGTGTCCTGAATGATAGTCCCCTCTTTTCCATTGCTGATTTTACATTCTATGAAGGAATTTCCTGTATCTTAGGTGATAATGGTGTTGGAAAATCAACCCTTTTTCGCTCCATTCTACAGTTTCAGAAGTATAAAGGGCGCATTACGTGGAGGGGGGCAGTCCTGAAAAAGAAAAAGAGTTTGTATCGTGACCTAACGGGTGTTGTTCAGGAAGCTGAGAAGCAGTTTATCCGAGTCAGTCTGCAAGAGGAACTTCAATTAGATGGACCTAATTTTGAAAGAAATCAGCGGATACTCCAAGCTTTACGATATTTTAATCTGGAGCAGGCACTCGATAAGAGCCCCTATCAATTAAGTGGTGGTCAGCAAAAGATGATTCAATTATTGACCATGCTGACGAGTAGAGCCACTGTAGTCTTGCTAGATGAACCTTTTGCAGGTTTAGATGATAGAGCATGTGATTATGTCTGTGAGTGGATAAAGGAGGATAGCCAGAAGGGACGTAGTTTTTTAGTGATTTCCCATCGTTTAGATCCTCTTGTGTCAATAGTTGATTACTGGGTTGAAATGACAGCTACAGGTTTAAAACATCTAAAAGAAGTGTCTATCTCAAGGCCTATAAAATCTCTTGGTATAGAAGATGAAAGACAAACTATAAGAAAAGTCAATAGTTTTATCTAAAATAATTCATGTTTCAATTTGAT
>NZ_JUPG01000065.1 GCF_001074825.1 Streptococcus pseudopneumoniae | reverse complement strand
AGATTATTTCTCACAAAGCTATTTACTTGGTGATGTCAATTACCAGACTGTTGGTTTAGAAGATAAGGGGGCAATCATTGAGAAGTATTCTGATTTGATTAACTCCCTAGACGACCAAACCAACTTCCAATTGACTATCTTTAATAAAAGATTGAATTTAGAAAAGTTTAGACAAAGTGTTTTGTATGAGGAAAAAGAAGATGGATATGATACCTACCGTAAAGAATTGAATCGGATGATGAATCAGAATTTAGACAGTGGTGAAAATAACTTTTCAGCTGTGAAACTGATTAGCTTTGGTAGAAAGGATTCTAATCCTAAACAAGCCTATCGTTCCTTGTCCCAAATAGGAGAATATTTCAAGAGTGGTTTCTCAGAAATTGATGCTCGCTTTGAATCCTTGGCTGGAGAAGACCGTGTCAACTTGTTGGCGGATATGCTTAGAGGAGAACACCATCTTCCTTTTTCTTACCGTGATTTAACGAGATCTGGTCAGACAACTCGTCACTTTATAGCTCCTAATCTCTTAGATTTTAAAAACAAGAATTACCTTCAAATCAATGACCGCTTATTGCAGATTGTCTATGTGAGAGACTATGGTATGGAATTA
>NZ_JUPG01000064.1 GCF_001074825.1 Streptococcus pseudopneumoniae | reverse complement strand
AATAAATTTGGTATAAACAATTCTAATATTAGATACATGATTAAATTGATTGATCGTTACGGAATAGAGTTTGTCAAAAAAGGAAAAAATCGTTACTATTCTCCTGATTTAAAACAAGAAATGATTCATAAAGTCTTACATGAAGGCTGGACTAAAGATAGAGTTTCTCTTGAATACGGCCTCCCAAGTCGTACGATACTTCTTAA
>NZ_JUPG01000063.1 GCF_001074825.1 Streptococcus pseudopneumoniae | reverse complement strand
ATGTGACTGACTTCGTCAGTCTTATCTACAACCTCAAAACAGTGTTTTGAGCAGTCTGCGGCTGGATTTCTAGTTTGTTCTTTGATTTTCATTGACTATAATTTCTAACAATGTTCTAGAAACAATGGTGTAGTATTGTAGACTCAATAGGCTGTATTATTCTAGATTCAACTCCCTCTACTAGAAAGACATATAAAGGAGTCGGCTACAAACCAACTCCTTTACATTTATTTCACATGTTTTGCAAGTTCTTCTTGCGCTTTTTTATTAGATTCTTCTTTTTCTTTCATCCATTTATCTTGGGCTTTTTGGTATTCCTCTACAGTGACTGCCTTATCTTGAAGTTCAAGGTATTTGTAGCGGAGCGGATCGCTTGTCCCCTTGTTACCTGCGAAAGCGAAAGGTAAAGTAAATGGTACCATCTTAGACAAGATTGGACGCCCTGTACGAGATGTTGTTGGAATAACTAGGGCACTATCTGTCAACCAAGCTTGAGCTTCGGCATACTTGTTATAACGTTTTGTAACATCTGTAGTTTCTTCCCCTGCTTCATTGACCATTTTATCATAATCATTGAGACCGACCTTCTTAGCCGCCTCATTGTCTTTTCCTGAATCAAATCCTAGGTAAGTTCTCGTATTTTCTCCTACAGAAGGCTTGATAATGTCAAGATAAGTGGACGGATCTGAGAAATCTGGTCCCCATCCTACGTTATCAGAAATATCCCAATCCTCACCAGCAGCAGTTTGTGCAAACAAAGTTACATTAAGCACCTCATCTTTTTGCAATTGTTGGATATCAATAATGACATTATCAGTTCCTAAAGTCGCTTCCAAGGATTGTTTCATAGATTGGACGCGCTGAACTTTTGTAGTTGCTGTTTGGTCAACAGGCATATCTAGGTGAATTGGGAATTGTACTCCCTCAGCTTGCAAAGCTGACTTGGCTTTGGCAAATTCTGCCTTGGCTTTTTCTGGATTGTAAAGACCATCTTGTGCATCAGCAAGATTAACATCCTTCCATTCATCCCCGTAAGTCACCAATTTTTCTTTGACCATATCGCCAAAGTTTTTACCATCTGCTTGAACAAATGTTGGTGGAACAAAGATATTACGTAAGATTTTGCTTGCTCCAGTTTGTCCATTCAGCTGAGAGGCATAGGCTGTACGATCAAATCCAAAGGCAATAGCCTGACGGAAATCCTTGTTTAAGAGAGCCTTTTTAGTAGATGTCTTTTGTTCTTCGCTAGTCTTAGAAGTATATTTATAGGACTGACGGTCGATGTTTGTCCCCACTACATAAGTTGTAGAGTCTTGTTGCGTATAGACAATATTGTCCTTCATCTCTTTCTCAAGCTCTGCAAAACTTGCACTTGTTGGATAGAGACGAGCTGCTGAAAGGCTACCATCTTTAAAGTTTTCTGCAGGTTTACTAGTATCTTGACCGTCCCAGAATGACAATTTGACTTTGTCAATATGGACATTGTCCTTATCCCAGTAGTTTGGATTCTTCGCAAATTCAACAGCAGATTTGGTTACAATAGATTTCAACAAATAAGGACCATTGTACAAGATACTGCTTGGATCTGTTGCTTTGGCAAAATCATCCCCTTTTGAATTCAAAAACTCTTCATTAACTGGTGCCAAGACACCCATTGTTGTTTTAGAATTCCAAAAGCTTTCAGGTTTGTTCAATGTGTATTGAACTGTTTGATCATCAAGTGCTTTAATCCCAACTTGAGAAAAATCTTTATTTTCCCCTTTAGCGTAGGCATCCAAACCTTTAATCGAATCCTGTACCAAGTAAAGGGCTTCAGATTTCTTATCTGCCGCATATTTAAGACCTGTTACAAAATCTTGAGCCTTAACAGGAGCATACTCTTCTCCCTCAGATGTATACCACTTGGCATCCTGACGAATCTTATAAGTATAAGTCAAGCCATCCTTAGAAACTGACCAGTCCTCTGCCATTGAGGGAATAAGGTTCCCGTATTTATCGTTTTCCAACAATCCATCAATCACATTACTAGTAATGTCAGCAGTTGCTGCCTTACCAGTTGTTAAATAGTTGAGGTTATCTGGGTCGGTCTCGTAGGTAAAGGCGAAGGTCTGCTCACCTTTAGCACCAGAACCACCAGAACAAGCCGCTAAAACACCCGCTGCTAATAAAGTGACTCCCGCAAGAGCCAATACTTTTCCTGTTTTCATAGTCTTCTCCTTTATTTTTCTATCCATTATAGACCCTTTTTCAAGTCCTGTCAATAGAATTTTCTGAATTTTAGAAAATTATTTTTTAAACAACAACTTTGCAAAAATATGAATAATATCAAAAAATCCCTCAACTACATTACATAGTCAAGGAATTTTTTATACTATTTCTAAATAATAACTGGGAGTCAGTTTTACTTGTTTATACTAAATTCAAACCAAGTCTTCTTCACCTTGCGTATATATGTGACTGACTTCGTCAATCTTATCTACAACTTCAAAACAGTGTTTTGAGCAGTCTGCGGCTAGATTCCTAGTTTGCTCTTTGATTTTCATTGAGTATTAATCTAACTCATTTCTCACGCACTGCAAAGCTGCTCCAATAACTTGGTGCATATCGTAATAACGATAGTGTCCTAAGCGGCCACCAAATATAACATTCCCTTGCTCATCAGCCAATTTTTTATATGATTTATATAAATGATTATTACGATCATTATTAACTGGATAATAAGGATCATCACCTTTTTCCCATGTTTTAGAATGTTCTTTAGTAATAATCGTCTTGGCTTGATTTCCAAACTCAAAATGTTTGTGTTCAATAATATGGGTATAAGGAGTATCTGCATCTGTATAGTTGACAACTGCATTTCCTTGGTAATTCTCCATATCTAAGGTCTCATTTTCAAAACGAAGACTACGATACTCTAGTTCACCCAACTTATAGTCGAAGAATTCATCAATCATACCGGTAAAGACAATCTTAGGGAAGTCCTTCATATATTGCTCTTTATTGGCAAAAAAATCAACATTTGTTTCAACATCAATATTTTCATGATCCAACATTTTTTCAACTATTTGAGTGTAGCCACCAATTGGAATCCCTTGATAGGTATCATTAAAATAATTGTTATCATAGGTCAGGCGTACTGGCAAACGGCGAATAATAAAGGCTGGAAGTTCCGTAGTTAGCTTGCCCCACTGTTTCTCTGTATAGTCTTTGATTAATTTCTCGTAGATATCTTTACCTACTAGAGATATAGCCTGTTCTTCTAGATTTTCAGGAGTTTTACCATTTAAAACAGCACGTTGCTCCTCAATCTTAGCTTGGGCTTCTGCTGGTGTTACAACTCCCCAAAGTTTATTGAAGGTATTCATATTAAAAGGAAGGTTATAAATCTCTCCCTTATAGTTTGCAACAGGAGAGTTTGTATAACGGTTAAACTCTACAAACTGATTTACATAATCTCAAATATCCTGATCAGAAGTATGGAAAATATGAGCACCATACTGATGAACTTGAATTCCTTCCTCTTCACGAGTATAGATATTACCCTCAATATGATTTCGTTTTTCAATGACTTTTACTTTTTTTCCTTTTAAGGCTGCTTCATGGGCAAAAACTGCACCAAAAAGACCAACACCGACAACAAGATAATCGTACATCTTAAGCTCATTTGGGGTTTATTATCTGCCTATTTTATTAGACTAGAAAAATCATTCTATTGCTTATCTTACTTCTTGTTTGTAAAATTCTTTCAAGGCATCTTGCCAAGTTGGAATGACAAATCCGGTAGCTTTAGCTTTAGAAAGGCTCATTGTTGAGTTTAGCGGACGTTTAGCTTTGGCAGGAAATTGGCTTGAATCTACTGGCTTAATTTCCACATCTGTATCTTTCAAAATTTCAACTGCAAAATCATACCAAGTTGTGTCTTCTGTTGCATCATTTGACAAATGATAGTAACCAAATTCCTTACGGTTTCCAGCTAGATAGGTCATGAATTCAGCCAAGGTACGAGTCCAAGTCGGACGACCGTGCTGGTCATTTACAACTGTTAAAGTCTTATGAATTTTCGCAAGATTTTGCATGGTAAAAACGAAGTTTTTGCCATAATTTCCAAATACCCAGGCAGTACGGATAATATAGAAATTAGACACATACTTCTCAACTAACTCTTCTCCCATGCGCTTAGTACGACCATATTCTGTCTGTGGATCTGGTCGGTCATCAACTTCCCACTCTTGTCCAACTGGTTTCTTACCGTCAAAAACATAGTCGGTAGAAATATAAACTAGAGTTGCACCATGCTTTTCAGATGCTTTCGCAACATTTTCTGTACCAGTAACATTGATGGCAAAATCCAACTCTTTTCCTTCATCCTCTGCTGCATCAACAGCGGTGTAGGCTGCACAGTGGTAGACTAAAGTCGGTTGCACCTCTTCAAAAACTTGCTCAACCATTTCTTCATTGGTAATGTCCATCTCAGCCACATCTACTGCTACGTATTCTTCATTACGTTCATCCAATAAATAGCGAAGTTCCGTTCCTAATTGGCCATTTGCCCCTGTAATTAAAATCATCTCTATACCTTTCTTATTTGCAACTCTTCCCAATATAGCAATAAAAAGCAGCGATTTTCTGCTTTTTATACTGTAATAATCTCCTGAGTCTTAGCATAATTGGCTTCAACAGCTTCTTTCTCTGCTTTCCACCATTCTTGGTTATCTGTATACCACTTGATTGTTTCCTTGAGCCCAGCTTCAAAATTGGTAAATTCAGGTTTCCAGCCCAACTCATCACGGAGCTTGCTTGCATCAATCGCATAGCGAAGGTCATGTCCTGCACGGTCAGTCACATGATCATAGGCATCCGCAGCTTGTCCCATTTCCTTAAGTATAAGTTCCAAAACTTCCTTATTGTTCTTCTCACCATCAGCCCCAATCAAGTAGGTTTCACCAATTTGCCCTTTTGTCAAGATTGTCCAAACACCTGAAGAATGGTCATTGGTATGAATCCAGTCACGAACATTCTTACCTTCACCGTAAAGTTTTGGCTTGATTCCACTTAGGATGTTAGTAATCTGACGTGGGATAAATTTTTCAATGTGTTGATAAGGACCATAGTTATTTGAACAGTTGGAAATCGTTGCCTTCACACCAAAAGAACGTACCCAGGCTTTGACAATCAAGTCTGAAGCCGCCTTAGTTGATGAGTATGGAGAGCTAGGATTGTATTTGGTATCAGCAGTAAATTTCTCACCTGGTCCTTCACCATGACCTGGCAAATCCTCACGTAGAGGGAGATCCCCATAAACTTCATCTGTCGATACATGGTGGAAGCGAATATCATACTTACGAGCAGCTTCCAAAAGAGTATAGGTTCCGATGAAGTTGGTATGGATAAATGGTGATGGATCATTCAATGAATTGTCATTATGACTTTCCGCCGCATAGTGAACGATAGCATCTGCTTGAGCAGCCAACTTGTCTACCAAGTCCCCATCCGCAATGTCACCAACAACTAACTCAACACGATCACCTAAAATTTTCTCAATATTCGCGCGGTTTCCAGCATATGTCAACTTGTCCAAGACTGTCACGTGAACATCTGGAAAATTCTTGTAAACATAATGAACAAAGTTAGAACCGATAAAGCCTGCTCCACCTGTCACGATAATTTTTCTGTATTCAGTCATATTCTTTCCTTTTTACAAATCTTCTTTTTTCAAAGGTTTTACATCCTTAAGTAGTGGATGATTTTTATCTGCATCTGAAACCTCTGCTTCTGCAAGATTTTCCCATTCAATGCCAAGTCTTGGATCAGCATAGTTCACAAAGGCATACTTGGGTTTGAGTTCAAGAGCCCAGTAATCATTGACCAGATAACTATAAGAAACTGTATCTGATAGGACTTGGAAACCATTGGCCACACCTCTAGGAACAAAGATTCCCTTACTTGCATCAATTACTGTTTGATAGGTATTTCCGAAAGTTTCGCCCTCGCGTAGATCAACCCAAGAACCCAGAACTTTCCCACCATCTGCTACAGAGATGTACTTATCCCAAGGTTCTGCGTGGAGGCCACGGAGAACATGTTTACGTGAGAAGGATACATTGTTTTGCAACTTTCCTTCTGCAAAGAAAGACTCTGGAAATCCAAGTGGGAGCATTTTTTCCTTTTGGAAATTTTCTTTAAACCAGCCACGATTATCACCATGAACAGGGATATCAAACTCCAACATACCTGGAATTGCATCAACCTTGCGTGCTGCAAGCGTCTTTCCGAAAAAATTATCTGTCATCTATGCTTCTCCAATCAAACGGAGCAGATACTGCCCGTATTCATTTTTCTTAAGTGGCTGGGCTAAGGCCAATACATCTTCGCGACTGATATAGCCCATACGGTAAGCAATTTCTTCTAAGTTTGCTACCTGAACATTTTGCATCCGTTGGACTGTTTCGATGTACTGTGAAGCCTCTAGTAAACTTTCATGAGTGCCAGTATCCAACCAAGCAAATCCACGTCCCATAACCTCAACCGATAAATCTCCACGATCTAGGTAAGCCTTGTTGACATCTGTAATTTCCAATTCACCACGCGGGCTTGGTTTTATATTTTTGGCAATCTCTACTACATCATTATCGTAGAAATAGAGACCTGTAACTGCATAATTTGAACGAGGATGTTCTGGCTTTTCTTCGATAGAAATGGCGTTCATGTCTTTGTCAAACTCAACAACACCAAAGCGTTCTGGATCCTTCACGTGATAGCCAAAGACAGTCGCTCCTGAATCCTTGCTTGCTGCCTTTTGTAACATCTTAGAAAGACCAGGACCGTGATAGATATTGTCACCTAAGATCAGAGCAACGCTATCATCACCAATAAATTCTTCACCAATAATAAAGGCTTGTGCCAAACCATCTGGACTTGGTTGCTCTGCATAAGACAATTGAATCCCAAACTCAGAGCCATCTTGAAGAAGCTCTTTGAATCGATGCAAATCCTGTGGAGTGGAAATAATCAAAATATCCCTAATCCCAGCCAAAATCAATGTTGAAAGTGGGTAGTAAATCATCGGTTTATCATAAACCGGCATAAGCTGTTTTGATGCAGCGCGAGTCAAAGGATATAAACGTGTCCCCGAACCACCTGCTAGAATAATACCTTTCATAAGTACAATCGTTCCTTTCGTTTCACCCAATACACAACACTGAATAAAAAGTGTTGTGTTCTTTATTTTAATCAAGAACACTTAATTCTACTACAAATACTGGAGAAGAGATTAAGCAAGTGATATCACCACTATCTTGAATTTCGATACGTGCATCTCTATTCATCAAACACAACCAACAAAGAAATTTAAACCCACCATAACATTATTGTAATCTGTACGAAAAATTGAAAAACAATTCTTCACCAGCTAGTAAAATAGCTCTACAAAGAATTCTTATTTTCAAAAATCCACCTTCTGCACCACTAGTTATATCTGAAATTTATGCAGATATTGTTCTATTCAATGATGCTAAGAGATTCTGTTCTTTGTGTATTCTGGTAGTTGCAAACAACTCACAAGGTTCGGCAAAAATGAATAAGACTGACAAGAAAATCTCTAGACCAAATTATTTTTATTCAATAAGCTGAATTTAGCTTCGTCTAATCTTTTAAATTAGGTTTTAAATAATCTTTTCACCTTGTCAGAATTAGGAGAAGTCACTATACGTATAACTTGTATTTTTAAAATGTCTCTCAATATTACTGTTAGTAGGAATAGACCGTTAAACTAGAATATATTTTAATTTTTCACTTATAGATTGTTGTTCATATCTTGCTTCATAATTGAAATCATTCTTTTAGCAACCGTGTCCCACGAATATTCTGCTTTATAATAATCTTGTTTAGTCTGAACATTTTTAAAAAAGTTTTCATCTTTTATCAAATTATACATTATGTCAGCTAAAACCTGTGGATTTTCCTCTTCAACAGGTAATAATAATCCAGTTTCATTATTTTGAATTAGGTTTGGCATTTCCATTAAATCACGACCGATACATGGTAAACCATAGCAAAGAGATTCAACAAATACAATTCCAAATGCCTCAAATCTAGAAGGTAAAACAAATACATCACAAAGATTATAATAACATTGTACCTTATCAGCTGGTAGATTACCTAAAAAATAAACATTCGGATTGTTAAATTCCATCGGAACATCTGAAGGACCTATAATGTACAACTCTGCCTCCGGCATGAGATTATTTTGCAAATAGACAAAAGCGTTATAAACAAGATCTCCTCCTTTACGAAAAAAATCTTTACCAATAAATAAAAACTTATTGCGTTCCTTATGAGAGTGGTCAAGAGATAGATTATTCATATTTGTTCCTGCCCCCACATAATGAACTTTTTCAACTGGAAGCCCTTGTTGAGCTATCAAGTATTCTGAAAACCATTTACTCATAGTAAATATTCCAGTAGCTTGATTATAAAATATTTCCTGTTTTCTCATTCGTCTATCTAGAATATCAGCCGGGACGTTTTGAAAACCACTATATTTGAACGATTGACTATTGTTTTGAGAACTCTCTATCAAATAATGAAGATTCAAGTCTTGATAGACATAAATTGGATTATCAGAAAAAGATAAAGGAAATTCATCAAACGTGAGGCAAATATCCTCTGGCGATAGATGAACTTGATTTTCAGCATATTTTATATACGTCATGTTCATATCAGATTTTCTAATACCTAAACGAACAAGCACTTTGTGCACATTCATTCTAAAAGTATAGAAAATATTCTGTTCCTCAACAATCTCGTATTTCCCTAAATATTTTTTTATATTAGTTATTGTCCCGGACCAATCCCAGGTCAGTTGCTCTTTGTTATGAATAATTCTTGGAATTACAATCTTCAAACTAACCCCTCCTAAATTTATGTTTGACCATATCTAAAACATGATTTAACAATCAATGGCTTTTTTAAAAGTTTTAACTCTAGTAAATAGACGATTTAACTTACTGAAGTAATGATAAAAATCAGAAGAAAATCTAGAAAGCAAGGTGAATTCTGAAAAGTTGAATTAATCAAAACATCCCTAATCACTGCTAACATCAATATCCAAAGTAGTATCAAATTATCGATCTATCATAAATCAGCATAAGTTATTTTAATGTAGCTCGAGTCAAAGAATATAAACATGTTCCCGAATCAGCTACAAGATCAATACCTTTTATAAGATAGTACTTTTTATTACTTTATTTGGTCTCACTTAAATTCCGCGTAAAATACGAACAATCTGTTTACTAGCATCACCATTTCCATAAGGATTACTAGCTTGACTCATTTTTTTATATTCTTCGGAATCGTTTAAAAGCATCTTAAAGTTTTGATAAATAGTCTCCTCATCAGTTCCAACCAATTTCAACGTTCCGGCAGCTACTCCTTCAGGTCTTTCTGTCGTATCTCGCATGACCAATACAGGTTTTCCTAAAGAAGGAGCCTCTTCCTGAACTCCTCCTGAATCAGTTAAAATCATGTAACTATGATTCATGAAATTATGAAAATCAAGAACATCCAAAGGTTCAATAATCTGAATACGTTCTGTATCTCCAAAAATTTCCGCAGCTGTTTCACGCACCAAGGGATTCTTATGAATTGGATAAATTACCTTAACATCGTCATATTCATTTAAAACTCGTTTAACAGCTCTAAACATGTGTTTCATAGGTTCTCCGAGATTTTCACGTCTATGAGCAGTCAGTAGAATAAGACGAGTGTCAACGTTTAAATCTAAATCAGGGTGTGTATAATCCTTTTGTACTGTAGTTGTAAGTGCATCAATAACTGTATTTCCAGTTACATAAACATTCTCTCTACCCTCTTTTAAAAGATTTTCTTTAGCCAATTCAGTTGGAGCAAAATGATAATTTGCAATAATAGAAGTCGATTGTCTATTAAATTCTTCTGGGAAGGGACTTTGCAGGTTGTAAGTTCGTAACCCAGCTTCAACATGGCCAACCTTAATTCCAAGATAAAATGCTGCCAAAGCTGCTGCATATGTTGTAGTAGTGTCACCATGAACTAGAACAATATCTGGTTGTTCTTCTTCTAAAACAGGTTTAATTTTTTCTAAAATACTTGTTGTTATAGAGAACAAGGTTTGATTAGCTTTCATTATTTCTAAATCATAGTCTGGTTGAACTCCAAACAATTCCAAAACAGGGCTAACCATCTCCTTGTGTTGACCAGTTACACAAACAACTGTTTCCATATCTGCCTGTTTTTTCAACTCATTCACTAATGGACACATTTTTATCGCTTCTGGACGTGTACCAAAAACTAGCATTATCTTCATGATTTCCTCCTAAATCAATAATTAAATTCTTTATTTGTTTATACATTTCAATTTCTGACCAATTTACTTCTTCTTTGCAAGAAGAGAAAATAATTGAATCGTCACTTCCTCCTTTAATAGAAGCAGAATTACTAAATATAATGAAAAGAAAGTAAAACCTGCCAGCATTAGAAAATAAACTGGCATAGTTATCGTTATCAGCTGATTCAAAATGATTAGTGGTATTGTAGAAACAACTGTTGCAATTATCACATTAACCAAACTCTTTATCGATATATTTGATATTAAATATTCTTTTGAAAAATATAGTTGTACCATCATCTGCGACAATTCCGCAAAAAGAGTTGCAACAGAAGCGCCAATAATTCCAAACCTAGGCATTAACAGTAGATTCAAAATAAGATTAATCACAGCACCAATCGTTACTGCAACCATAAAATATTTTTCTCTATTCATTGGAATCAATATTTGATTTCCTGTAATATTCGAGAAACCAGAAATAAGTAAAATTGGCATAAGTATTTGCATCGCTAAAGTCGCAGGAAGATACTGACTTCCTCCTAGTAATAAGATACTATCTTTCGCCTCTACAATAAAGAATACCATCAATGGAATCGCAATAAAAAATATAACCGCAGATGACTCCTTTAATATTTTTCTAAAATTCGAGGTGTCATTTTTACTAATATAAAATGAAAGTCTCGGTAGCAAAACTGCACTAATAGATGTAATAAGAGAAAGCAAAATCCACTTAACCTTTGATGCCACAGAATAGTATCCCACATCCTCATTACCATTAATAAAACCGAGCATCACTGTATCTAAATTAGTATAAATATTTACTGCAAGTAATGATGCAAATAAATACCACATTGGTTTAAAATGATGTTTAAATTGTAAATTTTTATATAATTTAATATTAATGAAATGTCGGCTATGCCATAGATTTAAGATATTTGAACTTAGAGAAGAAAACAATGAAATACTAGCAAAAACAATATAATCCTCTGGCCTTTTCACAAGTAGAAAAATCAATATTAATGATAGAATTTTAAACACTACTGACCGGGTAGTAATATAAGTATATTCTTCCATTCCACTATACAACCAATTTAAGGCGAAAGGAGAAGATAAAATAGTCCCACATGTGATCAATAGGAGTGAAAATTCTCTATTCAATTGTGTTATAAATATAGTCATAAATAATAGTATTACAGTTGTTATTATAGACATAGCAACGTTTATAATCATTAACTCCTGTACTACCTTTGACAACTTATCTCTATCATCTCTAACACTTGCTACTGCTTTGATACCATAAGTTGAAATTCCCATAGAAGCAAGTAAAATACCATAATTCCCTATTGAACTAAAAAATGAAGTTAAACCTATACCAGTTGGATTCAATATTCTAGATATATAAGGAAAAGTGATTAATGGGAAAATGATATTTGATAGCGTCAGGACAATATTTAATAATGCATTCCACTTTATGGATTTATTCCCCATAATTTTTCAACCTCAATTTCAAATCTAAATATTTCAATAAAAATATAACTCTTGTATATAATTCTGGAATAAATAGGAAATTGACACCACCAAACAATCTATAAACGAAATCAACCCAAAGTAAATCGCTTTTCTCTCTTAATAACGTTTTTATAGATTTTTTCGTAGTTTTAAGAGTTACTATCTCACCAAAATTTTCAACAACTTTTTCTTTTAAAGATTCAGAAAATGATTGTAACTTAGGTATATAAATACATTCTTTTTTTAGCGATATCATTAGCCACAGATTTTTTTGTTCAAAAGGGAGAAACTTCATTTTCTTATAAACTTCCAAAATTTCTGAAAATCCTAATATTAACTCTTCTTGATAATCTTTAACTGCCTGATAAATACTCACATGTTTCTTATCATCGTCAAGAATGGGAATAACCTCACTCTCTCTTTTATATTTCAAAACTGGACCATGATCTGCTACAAAAATATCTTCATAAAAACCAAAATTTCTACTCACAATATCATAAAATTTCGATTTACTTGGATAATCAGAAAACAATAAACCAGTTTTATCCATTTTATTTTCTACTGAGTAAGCATTGAGTATCAATCCCAGATAATAACCTACTATTCTCTTGTCTGGAAGAGCCTTTTTGATACTATCTTGTATCGTTCCTTTCCAACCCACATCGACTAAATATACTTCATTTTGGTTTTTAGTTAAATGCTCTATATAATCACGTAGTAATTGACTGTCTTTTTTCTCTTTATTGAACTTCGTAATGAACTGAGGATGTTTTTTGAGTTTCTCTAATAAATGATCGTCTACTGTTAATACATATGTTGGTTTCTCTTTTAAATCTTGACAAATCAATATGATTTCATTATCAGAAAAGTTTAAATTTAACAAGAAATTTTGTAATGTAATTTTTTTATATTGACGAAAAATCGTCTCAAACTCTTCATTATCTAAAGAAGTAAAAGAAGAATATAATGTCGATCGTCTAGAAACATAAAAATATTCTGTACAAATCTTTTGATTTTTCCCAAAAAAAGTATCTTGATATATATCAAAAAGTCTTTTCAATAACTGTCCTTCTCGTGAGCAAAAGAGTGCTATTTGAACATCATCTTGAATCATCTTTTTATGCAATTTCGAAATAAAGAATACGATGTCAGCTAAAAAAATATTAAACGGTGCTTTTTTACTGTTAGAAAATAAAATTTGATTATATAGTCTTACCAACTCTTTTTCTGACACTGTTTGATTTTTATCTATGTGTTGTCTATAAATAGCATTTAATCCTAGAGAACGTGGCACTTCATAATCAGATTTATAATTATCTCCTATCATGGTAATTTCTTTAGGATTTAAGCCTAATTCGTTTAAAATTAACTTATATAAATTTCCTGTGGATTTACGGCAAGCTTTCTCACTCGAAATATAGATAGAAGAGAAATAATCAAAAATTTCAAATTTTTTTAATATAGTTTCTATTAATTCCTTATCAGTATAAAAATCCGAAACTAAGATAATCTGTTTCGAATCACTTTTCAATTTTTTTAAAACTTCTTTAATTTCCGAATCCAAGTAAATATGTTGCAATTCAATTTTTAACTCTAGAATTTTAGCTCTATGAATAAACTCTTCTTTCGATGTATTTTTTATCTTATCTTTAATTTCATTATATATTCCAGACAAAAGATCTAGATAACACATTTCTTCAGTGCCTAACTCTTTATTGTTTTCGACACTTTTTCTGATCTTGTATAATATTGCAGGAGATACATCAAAATTCAGCTCCAAAGCCATTTCCTTAGCCCACTGATACAAAGTTTGCTCAGGATGACAATTCCTATGTACAACAGTATCAAAAAAATCAAATGCAACTATTTTTGTTTTTATTTGAGATATATCAAACACTTCTATGTTTCACCTAACTATTTTAAATTATGATCCTATAATGACCACTCTCTTTGATTATTTAATCTAATTATCTTAGTACATCTACAGTTATAAGCAGTAACTTATTCGTTTATGAAAATAAATGGGTAGGATGGATCAATTCTATTAAATACACCATCTAAATAATATTTATACTTTCTTTTAGAACAATCCCTTCTCGATAAACAATGATAAAGTTGTTGCATGAATAAATAGATCAAGAAAACAGTATACCTTAGTTTACTATTTACATTTCTACGAACAAATACAACTCTATTTCTCGTCATTAAATATTCTTGAAGTCCATTGACCGATTTTATAGAGACCGAACCTTTATGATAAACATAACTTTGAGTAAGACATATATTCTTATAGCCTAATTTTTTAGCTCTATAACACCATTCAGTTTCTTCATAAAATAGAAAATAGCTTTCAGGTATATATCCAATAACTTTCAATATAGAGGTTTTGAACATCAAACACGCTCCCCCAATATAGTCACTTTCGATTTTAGAAGAAAGTTTGTCCCTCTGAGCACCATGATTTTTTAAAGTTACAATTCCTCTATTAATAAAAATATCACCACCTGTAGATTGTACCAAGTTATTATTTTTATATTCAACTAACACTGGACTAACAAAAGCAACAGAGGAATTATCTTCTAGTTCTCGTTTACACGATTCCAAAAAATCAACTTCAATTAGTGTATCGTTGTTTAATATACAAATGTAATCATATCCATTATCCTCAGCATACTTTATTCCAATATTGTTTCCATTCGCATATCCTCTATTTTCTAAACTAGTAATAATCTTAATAGGGGATAGCGCCCTAGATAACTCTTTGACACTATCATTAACCGAATTATTATCTACAATCACGATGTCATACTCATTTGAATTTATAGTACTTCTCAAACTTTGTACACATTCAATCGTATCTTCATAATTATTATAATTGAGAATAACTATACATACTTTATCCATTATACACCTAATTTTCTATGTCATTTTTTAGCCTATAGTCATAGTAGAATATTAATGCAAGAACAATTGCCAATGAGAAACTTCTCTGCGCTCCAAAGATATTTAAAGAAATTGAAGTAATTATTAAATTAGTTAAGAGTGTAATAAAAAAGGCTCGGTCAACTCTATATTCATCATTTGACATTCTTAGAATTAAATTAATTATCTTATAAAATATATAACCATACATAAAAATTGCAGCTACACCAAATTGAACGAATAACTCTAAAAAACCTAAATCATCTAGATACATCTTAACGGCACCTGGTCCAGCCAAAATAAAATTACTATTTATGTTGCTTGATGTTAGAATTCCAACCCCAAGTTTCCATACATCATTAGCTAATAAACCAAGATAGTATTTCAACTCCCAGTATCTAAATCCTAACCCCATATCAAATGATCCAGTGTCGATATTTAAATATTCTTTAATATAATCCAATCCACCTCCATAAACGAATAATATAATTACAGTTATAAAACTTAAAGTGGTGAGCAATCTAGAAGTTCTTCTAGAATATACAAACATGAGAAAAATTGAAATCAAAACAGAAACCAGTAGCATTCTTGTCTGATTTACAAATGTTATATACATTAATATCAAGAACAAATAATAAAAGTATTTCCTATTTCCAAATTTAAAATAGAAAAAAGTGGAAATTAACAAACCTATTATAATTAATGGCGTTCCATCTATTCGTACCGAAAATTCATTTCGATACCACAAATCTCCGAATTCTCTTAAAATAGCTGGGAATAGTTCAACTTGAAATAATGTATATAAAAACCAAGTGAATGCTCTAATCCCAAGAGAAAACATAAAAATATTGAGTGTATTATCTAAAATTTTTCTCATGTTTTCTTGTTTGTTTTTAAAAAGGTAAATCAATACAAAAAATAGAAAAATCCATATATATTGCCGGGATGCCAAAAAAATATTACTCACACTGTAATTATAAAGAGTTTTAGCTCTTAATATCTCATATATAATACATATAGATAAAAAAGTTCCATAGATAAAAGCAGATTTAGAAATTCTTTTAGCATTAACAATCAGTATAGGAATCATTAAAAATAAGAGTGCAATAGATAAAATAGTTAATAAGTTTCTATGCCAATATAAGTTGAGGGAAAACATAAGAAACATTCCCACTGATAGCATCACTGTAAAATAGTATAGAATCTCTATAAATTCAAACTTCTGTCTCTTCATTCATCTCTCCACAAAAAAACTACAATTGATTAATCAGCTGATGAATCATCTCCGCTCTTTTTTCCCAAGTATTACTTTTCAAAAAATCTTCTCTAGCTATACTGTCATATTTCAAATTATTATTTTCAATCAATTGCACCAGATTCATTTGGTAATCTGAATAATTTGAATACATGTATACAAATGGTTCAAATCTCAGAATTTCCTTATAACATACCGTAAGTATATTTTTGTTAAAGTTAATATATTCATACAACTTAACCGGATCCACTGCTTCAACAATATCATTAATTTGAAACGGCATAATAAGAACATCTGCATTCTCAATATACTGATAAATCTTCTCGTGTGGTACACTTCCTAAATAATGAATTCTATCATGTTCAGGAATAACAGCTTTGCTAATCGGACCAATCAACTTATATTCAATATTATCAAAATCTTCTAAACTTCGTAAAATGATATCAAAATCAAACCAATGACTGATAGTTCCAACATATGCAAGTACAAGCTTTTGGTTATTCTTTTTATGCTGAGTAGGAATGCTTAAAATTTTACCATTATAACCATTTCTAACAACCACTATTTTATCAACCTGTTCTTCCAAGTTATAATCAGAAATAATATTTTCTCTTAATTTCTCACTCGAAACCAAGATTAAATTAGCTCTATTGACCAGTTTCTCTTCTAAATCCTTTAATCGCTGGCGTTCTTCTCTATCTTCTATAAAAGCCACATGATAATCCATACAATCATATATTATTTTTTGTTCTGAATTGTCTACAAGAGAGGCAAACTGCATTGGATTTGTCAAATATACATATTCTGGTTTAAAAGCCTTAACTTTTCTTCGAATATTCCAAGCAACAATTTTATCATTCAGTTGCTTTAGTTTAGGTGACCTATTAACAAAAGGTAGGGCATAAATACGTGATATATTTGTAATATTAGTATTTCTATCCTCAGTCAACCCTTTTCTATTATACCAATAGCGATACAGAACTAGTATCTCATAAAAATTAGATAAGCTTTCTGCAATAAATTGTGGACGCTGTTTTATCCAATTCCAATCAACATTTGTCACATATAAAATTTTTTTCATCATTTTTTTATTCACTTTTAATAATTACCGACTAATTTTATTTTTCTCCATTAAAGTTAAAAAATAACTAGTGGATTCAAAGTTGCATTTGTTTGAAAATAAGGTTTTTTCTACTAAGTTTGTATAAACCTGGTTTGTTGCAACATTTTGATGGTGCAATACTTTAATCTTCGGTGTATAAATTCTCTTGTATCCTTTTAATTCAGCTTCGTAATCTAATATCTCTGTTTCATAGTAAAAGAAGGTATTAGGGTTAAAAGCATACTCCTCTTTTTCGATAAAATCTCTCGAATATACGATAAAGGAACCATGAAGAATTGGGTTTTCTACCTGTTTTCTATAGTCCACTGAGCCTTTTTTACGTCTATTTTGATAGATTGCTGTTCGAAGAACTTTACTAGCTTTCAACCAACATTTGATTTTTAAAGCTATACTAACTTGGCTCCCTTTTTTAAATTTTTCATTTAGAGCTTTAACTTCTTCATAAGTATAATGTGTCAACCGTTTTGGATTTTGGTGAAGTTGGTAAGTAGTTGAGAAGATATCTGGCCCGAGCAAATGGAATTTTTCCTCACGATAGATATCTGTCACGATTTTTTCAAAATCTTCTGTTTCTATCTCAATATCGTTATTCATGATAACCATGAAATTGGGGTTATACTTTTCCTTAGCAAATTGATAAGCTACATTATTTCCACGAGCAAAACCAGCATTTTCATGGTTAATCAAAACATCAATTTCTGAATCTGATTCATAAAGCTCTTGTAGTTTTTCACCAGTACCATTATTAGAGAAATTATCAATAATAACGATTTGCTTTGCATTAGAATTACCTTCTTTTATAGATTTAACACAAGAAATAGTTTCTTCTAAGACTTTGTAATGCAAAATAATATAACAAAACAAATTAGTGTCCTCCTAAATGCGATTTCTTTTCATCATCACTAGGCTCTTCGTGAAGATAGTTTTCTCCGTAAAGTCTTTTAAGGTAGCGGTCATACTCCGTTGGAACTTTAAAGGAGGTATCCTCAAAAGACTTCTCTACTCCTTCTCCCCAAATCCCTACCGGCATAACTTCTTTAGCAAATAAAGAAGCATTGATAGTCCCAGCATACTGCTGCTTTTTCCAATCATACTTTTTATAGAGATTATCCAAACGTCTATATACAGAATTCTGAGGAAATAGTTTTGCAAATCCTAGTTTTTTAAAGAAACCAATAATTAGTTTTTGCTTAGCGGAATGCATATCCACATGGTCACCAACATAAGTTGTGCCTAAACTTGCTAAAAAACGATACCAGTATACTTTACCAAAGTAAATCTTTCTTAGAACCGAATGATTTGGAGCACCGTCCAAAGGAATGATATCAATCAAATGCAATCCTAAATTAGTATTTCGGGGCAAACCCAAACGTATTCTTTCATCTTCTAAAAGGAATAATCGAGGAAAGTAGCAATGTAAAGTGTCGCAATATTGATAAGCAAGAACCTGATATTTGCCTGCGATAATTCTATCTTTAAAAATACTTGGCAGCTTATCATATGATTCACGAGGGACAGCGATATCCATATCATCATCCCATGGAATAAAGCCGTCGTATTTGACTGCACCAAGTACACTACCACCACGGAGGAAAAAATCTATACCATTCTCTTCACAGATTTTTTTAAACTCTTTTATAGCATCTAATTCAACTTTTTGAATTAAGTGAATCATCTCTGTCTGGTTCAATATTTAATACCTCTTTTTGCTTTTAAAACTTTTCTTATGAATGTAATATTCCCTACAAAATAACGTTTAAAGAGACGTTTAGGCTCATTAGCTACACGGAATAACCACTCTAGATTTGATTTTTGCATCCAAAGAGGAGCTCGTTGAATATGTCCAGACAATACATCAAAACTACCGCCAACTCCCATAAACACCGAATTGACACCGTTATCCATAAATTTTTGGATAATATATTCTTTTTTAGGAGACGTAATACCAACAAACACAAAATCAGGGGTCTTTTCACGAATATCTTCTTGAATATCTTTCTCATCATTTTCAGAAAAATAGCCATTCCTGTGCCCAATAACTATCAAATTTGGATAATCTATCTTAAATACTTTAAGCATATCTTGCAAAACTTCTTCTTTTGCTCCAAAAAAGTAAACTGAATATCCTTTTTTATTCGACAACTCTAAAAGACATTGCATCAAATCAATACCCGCTACTCGTTCAGGAACAGGCGTTCCTAAAAACTTACTTGCAAGAACAACTGAGGCTCCATCCGCATTAATGATTCCTGATTCATTAACGATTTTTTTGATTTTCTCATCTGTATGACACTGATTAATTTTATCAGCATTCACCCCCATCAAGTGTAGTGGTCTTTTTTCTAATACATTTTGTTCTACAATATCTATCGTTTCATTCATCGTAAGCGGATCAATTGTTACGCCTAAAATTTGGATTCTATCCCTCATTCCTTACTTTGCTCCATCTCTCATAAATACAACTTTAACAGTTTTTAACAAAATTTCAATATCTTTCCAGATTGTCCAATTATCAATATAAGCCACATCTAATTTTACAACATCGTCAAAATCGGTTATTTTACTACGGCCACTAACCTGCCATAAACCTGTAATACCAGGTTTAAAGCTGAGTCGACGTTTCTGTTCTGGAGTATACTGATCATACTCGTCTACTGTCGGTGGACGCGTCCCCACTAAACTCATATCTCCTATAAAGACATTCCAAAATTGTGGCAATTCATCCAAACTGGTTTTACGAATAAAGCGACCAATTTTTGTAACACGAGGATCATTGTCCATCTTAAACATACCACCTTGCATCGTATTTTGATCCATCAACTGTTCTTTGATAGCTTCAGCATCGATCCGCATCGAACGGAATTTATAAAAGGTAAAATGTCGACCATTTTTCCCTATACGAGTTTGAGCAAAAATAGCTGGTCCGCCATCTTTACGAATCAATGGAACTAAAACTAGACTAGCTATACCAAAAAGAATAAGGCCAATAGTGGCACCACAAATATCGAGAATTCTCTTTGAAATCACATGACTAGTTTTATAAAAATTTGTAGAGAAAGTAACTACATTCAATCCTACCATCTCATGAATTTGTTTATTGCGACCCAAATTCTTATCAAATGCATTAAGATTTACAGTTACATCTACCCCCATTGTCTCAAACCTAGAGATAATTTCTCCAATATCGTAGCTCTCTCCTGGAAGGTTGACAAACACCTCATCCACAACTTCATGCGTTGCAAATTCAATAATTTTTTCCTTTTCAATTACAGGTATTTTATCATGTTGAAAGTCAGATTTATCCAAAACACTTACTGCTACCAATTTCCATGAAAGTTCATCAGATTCTAGCAATTTATCAAGAACTTTTTCTATATTTTTCGTTACTGTTAACAGAAAAATTTTCTTGCTATTTTTTAGATTAAAAAACACATGCTTCCAATATTTCTTTATTAAGAAATTCAACAAGTATAAGGATATTCCTTCTAAAGTTAAGAAGTATACCATTCCTCTTCTAGAGATACTAAACCGTTCCTCTATAAAAAAGTTTAATACACTTATAGCTATTGCAAAGAAAAAAATATATCTTATAGTACTATTAAACTCAACTAGGTACCCTCTTTTAAAAAAATTGTTACCATAGGAACTAAAATAAAATACAAAAAAGTGGAGAAGGTATAGTATAACCATCGAAGAACGTTCAATTTCTGTCTCTCTAACAAAGCTAAGAAAATAAACCAATAAAATGACAATAATACTCTGTAATACTGCCAGAAAAATTTTCAATCCTTTTTCATCCATAAAATCTTCCCCAGGTTATTTTTTACCATAATTACCATAACCACCGTAAGAACCATATTTTTCACGTTGAACATCAAATTTATTGAGAACAACACCTAAAAATGGTTTTCCTGCTTGTTCTAACTGACTTTTAGCTTTTTGTACTTCTCTTCGTTTTGCAGCTCCTGATTCTACAACTAAAATGGATGCATCGCATTTTTGCACAGTAATAGCTGCATCAATTACAACTCCAATTGGTGCCGTATCAACGATAATATAGTCGAAATATTTACGTAAGGTTTCAATCATAATTCCAAAGTTGTCACTTTGAAGAAGAGCTGTTGGATTAGGAGAAGACACTCCTGACTCGATGACAAATAAATTGTCAACATTTGTCTCACAAAGTCCATTTGACAAATCCTGAGTTCCAGCCAGATAGTCTGTCAAGCCTGTAATTCTTTCTCTTGACTTAAATACTCCTGACATAACTGAGTTCCGGATATCTGCATCAATCAAAAGAGTCTTATAGCCTGCACGTGCAAAAGCCCAAGCAATATTAGTAGAAGTTGTAGATTTTCCTTCACTAGAATCAACTGAGGTGACCACAATAACCTTCAAGTCATTGCCGCTCAATTGTACATTTGTTCGTAAAGCATTATAGTACTCTTCTGCTTTTTTTACAGAGTTAAGTTTCTGTTGTGATAGTTCTAACTTTGCCATCTCTTCTCCCTTACTTTACTTTATCCAGATTTGGAATAATTCCAAGGAGTGGAATCTCCATAACATCTTCTATATCTTCTGGACGTTTTACACGGTCATCAAATAGTTCAATTAATAGCACTACTACAATCACTAAGCCTGCTCCAAGTCCTGCTCCAATCACAGTATTACGACGAATATTTGGCGAAGACGGTGATATCGCCGGTCTTGCCTCCTCCAGTGTTGTCACATCAGAAACACGAGTAATACTGATAATTTTTTGAGCAGCTACTTCCCTCAAAGAGTTAGCGATACGGCTTGCCTCTTCAGGAACTCGATCATTAACTGAAATAGAAACAATACGGGTATCAACTGGTACTGTCACTTTAATTTTATTAGCCAAACCTTTTGGCGTCAAATCTAGTTTCAAATCAGAAACAACTTTCTCCAAAACATCCTGCGATAGGATAATTTCACGATAGTCTTTAACCAAGTACGATCCTGCCTGCAAGTCTTGATTTGTTAAACCAGACTTCTCTCCTTGATTACGGTTAACTACATAAATCCGAGTCGTACTAGTAAACTCAGGTTTGATAACAAAAGTACTGTAGGCAAAAGCAACTGAAGAAGTTATAATTGCCACTAATAAAATGACTAACTTTCTTTTCCATAAAGTTCTGAATAGTTGAAATACATCGATTTCCAAAGTGTTTTGATCTTTCATATTTTCTCCTAAATTAATTGATCCATTATAATTTTTCTGGGATTTTCTACAAAAAGTTCCTTCGCTTTTTTCGCTCCATATTTCTTAGCAATGATATCGTATGCCTGTTCCATATATGGAGGTCTACTGTCTAAATTGTGCATGTCACTTGCAACTACATGAACTAAATCACGTTCCAAAAAATACCGAGCTCTCTTTTTCATAAATTTATATCTTTCACCAAAGAGCTTAGGTTTTAAAACATGATAACTATTTATCTGAGTATAGCAACCCATATCAATCAGTTCACGAACGCGTTTTTCATTATTCTCTAAAGCATCATAACGTTCAATATGAGCAATTACTGGTGTGATTCCCAACATCAAAATATTACTCAATCCCGTATGAATCTCACGATAGGGAGTATGCATGCTAAACTCAATCAAAGCATAACGGCTATCATTAAGGGTAGGAATTTCTTTTTTTTCTAGCTTTTCTAGAACATCCGAAGTATAGTATATCTCTGCTCCATAAGCAATGACTAAATCATCTGCTACTTCTTTTGCAATTTCACGAACCTTAATAAAATTTGTTGCAATTTTTTCTTCTGGAGTTTCAAACATTCCTTTTCGACGATGTGAAGTAGACACAATCATTCGAACCCCTTGATTATAAGCTTCTCTTAAAAGTGCCTTGCTATCCTCTATCGACTTTGGCCCATCATCTACATCAAAAACGATATGCGAATGGATGTCTATCATTTCATCTACCCTCCATCACATCCTGTATAGCTGCCTTGACTGTAGCTAAACTACTATCATCTATTTCCATCATATAGAGACTACTGTCTGGCATTGCATAAGAAGGAAGATCCATCCGACCTGTCCCTTTTAAATCTTGAGAATTTACTTTATAATTTCCTCCACTTTCCAACTGAGTATTCACTAGATCCATCATAGTCTCAATCGGCATATTTGTTTGAAGAGAATCCTGCAATCCTTGAAGAATACTACTATAATTTTTCAAGGCCTCTGTAGAAGTTAACTTCTGAATAATTGCTACAATAACCTTTTGTTGGTTGCGACCACGGTCACGATCTCCATCGGCTAGTGAGTAGCGTTCACGCACAAAACCTAGAGCTTGCTCAGAGTCTAGATGGACATTTCCCACTGGAAAATGGAACTTCCCATGTAGAGCTGAAAACTCTTGATCGTTATGAACATCTACCCCTCCCAACAAGTCAATCAATTTCAAAAATGAGGTAAAATTCAAACGAACATAATAATTAATATCTACTCCATAAAGGTTCTCTAAGGTATGAATAGATGAATCAACCCCGTATATACCAGCATGAGTCAATTTATCCTTTTGATTGTTTCCACCATCAGCAATAGGAACATATGAATCTCGTGGAGTTGTTGTAAGAAGGATTCTCTTCGTATCCCTATTGACCGTCATCAGGATATTAACATCTGAACGAGAAACTGAACTAATAGCACCGTAAGTATCAATACCACTAACATAGACATTGAAAAAGCGATCTTTAGATACCTTAGGAGTCTCAACCTCTTTAGTCATCTTTTTAGTATAAATTTTCTTGATTTTAGATGCATAATCCGGATACTCTGCCTCAATAATATTCTCAAACACACTATTTAAGACAATAGCTTTAGCTTCTCCAGAAATCAAACTTTTATAAGTTGACAAGTAAGAAGTACTTTTATCAACCGTCAAATCCTTATTTTGACTCGTCTTAATATCAGCGATTAACTTTTGAATATTCTCATTATCCGTCCCAGTCGGCCCCATAACACTAGATAATTGGGTAACATTATTGATATCGCTATCCTTTAAAACGACGACACTGAGAGAATACTCTGAATAATTTGAAGTTGCATTAATATGACTTGTGAATCCCACAAATTGTTGCAGAGCAAACAAAGAAACCGAACTCACTAAAACAGCTAGTGTCAAAAAGAAAATCGTGAACTTTTCGGCTTTTCTATAGATTATTAGTAGTGTAGCACTAATAGCAACCATAAAGGTAAAAACTGCAACTACAACATTCAAGTTTCTAAAAGCAAGTATATTATACTTAAAGATTAAGAACAATAAAAACCCGCTCAGCAATGAATAAACAAGCAACAAGAATATGTTAATATTCTGTTTTGTTTTATGTGAGCGTGATTTTTTAAAACGTCTACTCATGATTATCACCTATATATTTAATAGTCCTATTATATCACTTTTTTAATATAAATTCTACAATTAACACTTTTATAGATAATCTTTGATCCAGGTTTTTCGTGTCTCATAAAATTTTAATTCCTACTCGAAAGTAGAAGTACTATAGTATTTTTGTAGTAGTATTATTTGATATCAACATCATATATCAGTGTTTCTAAACTCTTTTCTATAAATAAAAAAGTATAATCACACAAAAGTCTGATACTCAATGAAAATAAAAGAAGAAACTAGGAAGCTAGCTTCATGTTGCTCAAAACACTGTTTTAAGGTTGCAGATAGAGCTGATGCGCTTTGGAAAAATTTTCGAAGAGTATGAACTGCAATATACAAAAAACAGCCCTATCAAGATGGCTTTATAAAAACCATCCAATAGAACTGCTCGTTATTATTTAACATGCTTTTCTGCTTCTTTTTGAGCTTTTTCAATTGCTTTTTTGCTCTCTTGCTCCCATTTAGTCTTGGCTTCTTCATACTGTTTAGTCGTAACTGTATCTTTTTGCAGTTTCATGTACTTATAATTATTTCCATCACCCTTGATACCAACCAATGAATAACCTCTTGTAAATGGTGTCACTTTAGTTACAAAAGCTGTCCCACCATTTGACATAGCTGACATAATGAGAGAGCTATCGATCATCCAAGCTTGAGCTTCAGCGTATTTTTCATAACGCTTCGCTACATCTTTGTTTTCACTATCCGCTTCCTTAAGCATTTTAGTGTAAGTATCCAAACCTAAGCTAGCAATTTTTGCTTTATCTTCCTTGGCATCTAGACCAAAAATCTTGAGGTAGAATCCATCCTCTGCATTGAAAGGATTGAGATAAGTTGATGGATCTTGGTAATCACCTACCCAGCCATCAAAGTTCAAATCGTAGTCTCGATCAGCTGGCGTTGGTGCTAAGAAGGCTACGTTATTAAAATCATCTGTTGACAGTTGCTGAACATCAATGACAATATTATCAGCACCCAAAACTGATTCAAGAGTCTGTTTAACAGAGTTCATACCTGTCACAGCATTTTTATTCGTCTGATCAACCGCCACATCCAAGTGAATAGGGAAGGTCACACCTTGACTTGCCAATTCTTTTTTAGCTTCCGTAAATTTTGCTTGGGCTTTTTCTTTGTTGAAATAAGCATCCTGCGCATCTGCTAGGTTCATACCTGCCCACTCTGTTCCATAGTTGACCAATTTAGAAGCGACTACTTCTCCAAAGGTTTTATCTCCAACTTGGACAAATGTTGGAGGCACCAAGGTGTTACGAAGAGTCTTGCTAGCTGCTTCTTCCCCATTTGACTGGGCAGAATAGGCTGTGCGGTCCAGGGCAAAGTTCACTGCTTGGCGGAAGTTTTTGTTCAAGACAGCTGTCTCAGTTGACTTCTTCTGATCATCTGTCGTTTTAGCAGTATGATTGTAAGCCTTACGATTGACGTTGAAATTGAAATACCAAGAAGTCTTGTCCTGCAAGCTATAGACGATATTATCTTTATATTTCTCCTTGGTCTTGGCAAAGTTTGAACTATTTGGATAAACCCCAGCGATAGAATAGGCTCCACTTTCAAAGTTACGGATGGTCAATTCTTGGTCTGAGCCATCAAAATAAGCCAATTTCACGTGTTCAATTGATACTTTGTCATGATCATAGTAATGCGGATTTTTCACATACTCAATAGATGATTTTGATGTGAAATCTTTTAACAAGTAAGGTCCACTGTAGAGAATACTATCTGGAGATAGGGTACCAAAATCCTTCCCTTTTGAGTTTAGAAACTCTTCGTTTACTGGGAAAAGAATACTGTTCGTTGTTTTTGAATTCCAGTAAGGCTCTGGGCGTGTCAAAGTATACTCAACAGTCTGGTCATCAATGGCCTTAACCCCAACCTTAGAAAAGTCAGAATCCGCTCCTGTAATATAATCATTCAAGCCCTTGATTGAGTTTTGAATCAAGTCAATGGCCTGTGATTTATTATCCACTGCGTACTTGATACCTGTCACAAAATCCTGTGCCTTGACTGGAGCGTATTCTTCACCGTCAGCTGTGAACCATTTGGCATCTTTTCTCAATTTGTAGGTATAAGTTAGACCGTCGCTTGAAACAGACCAGTCTTCTGCCAAAGATGGAACTAGGTTTCCGTGATTGTCATTTTCAAGCAAACCATCAACTAGATTGGTAATGATGGCTGTATTATCAGCGTAGTAGTCTAATAGATAGTTAAAAGTAGTTGGATTTCCACTAAAGGTTGATGAGTAAGTTTTTGTATCTGAACCTGATTGTCCGCAAGCAGCTAAAAGCAAGGCAGCCGCAAAAGTCAGACCTGCACTAAGGACACGCTTTTTTGTCTTCATCTTCTTTCTCCTTTATGTTAGTTTTTATAACATAAGCTTATTTTACCAAAATAGTGGGAATTTGTAAAGTTAATTGAATTTCGAGAATGAAAGTTTATAAACTTTAGGAATAAAAAAACAAAGAATTTCTGTCTTTCATACAGTCCTCCCTTGTTTTTATACGATTTCAATTTTAGATTTTTCTGTTCAGAAATATTTAGCCCAATTCCACACAGAAAGCATCCCATGGAGCTAAGACTTGTTTTTCAAAGGCTTCTTGAGCCGTGGTGTTTTCAATCAAGACAGATTTGACGTTTCCTTCTACTGTTAAGTCTTGCTCTTCATTGGACAAATTGGCCACAACTAGAAAACGACGGTCGCCATCTTTACGAATATAAGCAAAGACCTTATCAGCCGTATCAAGAAGTTCAAAATCAGCTCGAATCAGCCAGCTATTCTCCTTACGGATTTGAACTAGCTTCTGATAGGTATAGAAAATAGAATCAGGATTTGCCAGCGCTTCTTGAACGTTGATTGCTTGATAGTTTGGATTCACTGCCAACCAAGGTTGAGCAGTTGAGAAACCAGCGTTTTTGCTCTCATCCCATTGCATAGGGGTACGGGCATTGTCACGACCAATGACACGGATACTGTCCATGATTTCTTCCATCGGAACGCCTTTTTCAAGAGCCTCACGCGCATAGTTAAGAGATTCAATATCTTCTACTTGATTCGGTGTTTCAAACGGATAGTTGGTCATCCCAATTTCCTCACCTTGATAGATATAAGGAGTCCCTCTCATGAGATGAAGCAAGATTGCAAAGGCTTTGGCAGATTTTTCTCGGTATTCTTGGTCATTTCCCCAGATTGAGACGATACGAGGGAGGTCATGATTGTTCCAGAAGAGTGAATTCCAGCCGTCCTCAACGCCTAACTCTGTCTGCCATTTGTTGAAAATCTCTTTTAACTTAGGGATATTCAGCGCTTTTTGATAGTGCCACTTAGGTTGCCCTTCCTGATACTGAAGACAGATGTGTTCAAATTGGAAAACCATAGACAATTCTTGCCCCTTTGGATCAGAGTAAAGCTTGGCAATCTCTGGAGTTGCTCCCCAAGTCTCCCCTACTGTCAAGAGATTCTTATCGCCAAAAGTGGCTTGGTTCATCTCCTTGAGATAAGGATGGAGCATAGGTCCATTATTGACTACCTTCTCATCAGGAATTTTGCCAATCATGTCAATGACATCCATACGGAAACCGCCAATGCCTTTATCAATCCAGAAGTTCATCATCTCATAAATTTTCTGGCGAAGTTTTTCATTCTCCCAGTTGAGATCAGGCTGTTTCTTACTGAAAAAGTGGAGATAGTATTGACCCGACTTTTCATCATACTCCCAAGCAGACCCACTAAAGATAGAATCAAGATCATTAGGCTCATCCCGCCAGATATAGTAGTCACGCTCAGGGCTGTCAGGATTTTCACAGGCCTCGACAAACCAAGCATGTTCATCCGAGGTATGATTGACCACCAAGTCCATGATGATACAAATATCACGTTTCTTAGCTTCAGCGATTAGTTGGTCCATATCCTCCATGGTCCCGAAAATAGCTGCAATCGCTTGATAATCAGCAATATCATAGCCATTATCATCCATAGGACTGTCATAAACTGGAGAAAGCCAAATCGCTGTGATTCCTAACTTGGCTAGATAGTCTAACTTACTGGTAATTCCTGGCAAATCGCCAATTCCATCTCCGTTGCTATCCATAAAACTCTTTGGATAGACTTGATAGACTACGGCATTGTGCCACCATTTTTCTTGCATCTTCTTACCTCATTATTTTAATAATCTACAGTCTATGATAGCGCTTTTGGGAATTTTGTGCAAGCGTTTGCCTAATCTTTTTGATTCCTTTTTTAAGTCCATAGTTTCCTAACTTCCAATTTTTTATTATAATAGAGGTCAGAGGTAAAAAAATGAAAAAACAAGCTTTTAGTTCTGAACAATATTTGAATCTACAACGCGACCACATTTTGGAGCGCATTAACCAATTTGACGGCAAGCTCTACTTGGAGTTTGGTGGCAAAATGTTAGAAGATTTCCACGCTGCTCGTGTCCTTCCTGGTTATGAGCCTGACAACAAAATCAAGCTCTTGCAAGAATTGAAAGAGCAGGTTGAGGTTGTGATTGCTATTAACGCTAGCAACATCGAGCACTCTAAAGCACGTGGCGACCTGGGCATTTCTTATGACCAAGAAGTTCTTCGTTTGATTGACAAATTTAATGAATTAGGGATTTTTGTTGGTTCCGTTGTCATCACACAGTACGCTGGCCAACCAGCCGCAGATGCCTTCCGCAACCAGCTCGAGAAAAATGGAATTGATTCTTATCTTCATTATCCAATCAAAGGATATCCGACGGATATGGACCACATCATTTCTCCAGAAGGCATGGGGAAAAACGACTACATCAAAACCAGTCGCAACTTGATTGTCGTAACTGCTCCTGGACCTGGTTCTGGAAAATTGGCAACTTGTATGTCAAACATGTACCACGACCAAATCAATGGTATCAAGTCTGGTTACGCTAAATTTGAAACCTTCCCAGTTTGGAATCTTCCCCTTCATCACCCAGTCAACTTGGCTTATGAGGCTGCCACAGCAGACCTTGATGATGTCAACATGATTGACCCTTTCCATCTCCAAACTTACGGAGAAACCACTGTCAACTACAACCGTGATATTGAAATTTTCCCAGTTCTCAAACGCATGCTAGAACGTATCCTTGGTGAATCTCCATACGCTTCACCGACAGACATGGGTGTCAACATGGTTGGCTTCGCTATTACTGATGACGAGGCTGCTGTCGAAGCTTCTAAACAAGAAATCATCCGCCGTTACTATCAAACTGTTCTTGATTTTAAAGCCGAAAAAGTTAGCGAATCTGCTGTTAAGAAAATCGAGTTGCTCATGAACGACCTCGGCATCACACCTGCAGACCGCAAGGTTGCTGTCGTTGCTCGTCAAAAGGCAGAAGAAACTGGCGGACCAGCCCTAGCCCTTGAATTGCCAAGTGGGGAAATCGTGACTGGTAAGAACTCCGAACTCTTTGGTCCTACAGCCGCTGCCTTGATCAACGCCATCAAGAAATCAGCTGACATTGCTAAAGAAGTAAAACTCATCGAGCCTGAACTTGTCAAACCAATCCAAGGTCTTAAAATCGATCATCTAGGTAGCCGTAATCCACGCCTTCATTCAAATGAAATCCTGATTGCACTTGCCATCACAGCTACAGAAAATCCTGACGCTGCTCGTGCTATGGAAGAGCTTGGCAATCTCAAAGGAAGCGAAGCCCACTCAACCATCATCTTGACAGATGAAGACAAGAATGTCCTTCGTAAATTGGGTATCAATGTAACCTTTGACCCTTATTACCAATACGATCGCTTGTATCGTAAGTAAAGATTTGAACCTCTCCACTATCGGAGAGGTTTTCTCTCTGTCTCAGGAGCCGGCTTTATGTTATAATGAAAGAAGAAAACTGAAAGGATTTACCATGTCAAAAGAAGTTATTGTTGAAAGTTTTGAACTTGACCACACTATTGTTAAAGCACCATATGTCCGCTTGATTGGGGAAGAAACAGGGCCAAAGGGAGACATCATCTCCAATTATGATATTCGCTTGGTGCAACCAAACGAAGACTCTATCCCTACTGCTGGCCTTCACACTATTGAGCACCTCTTAGCCAAACTCATCCGTACCCGCATTGACGGTATGATTGACTGTTCGCCGTTTGGTTGCCGTACAGGTTTCCACATGATTATGTGGGGACGCCATACCAGCGCTGAGATTGCAGCTGTTATCAAGGATTCGCTCAAGGAAATTGCTGAGACCACTACTTGGGAAGATGTCCCTGGAACAACCATCGAATCTTGCGGAAACTACAAGGATCACAGCCTCTTCTCTGCTAAAGAATGGGCGAAACTCATCTTGGAACAAGGAATCTCAGATGATGCCTTTGAGCGTCATGTGATTTAGACACAAAAGGAACCAGTTTTTTCAGCTGGCTCCTTCTTTTTTTATTCTCAAAATTTTGTCTTAGGCTTTTTCACGAATAACTAAACCACCATCTTCCATATCTGCTTCTAGGTGTTTGGCATCCAGGTGATCCAAATGGAAGTCTGTCACCTTATCCCGAATTTCTTGTTCAACCACGCGACGGAGAGGACGAACACCCATGACTTCGTCATAACCTTCTTCTGTGATATAGTCCTTAGCTGCTTGACTGACTACCAAATCAATGTCTTTCTTAGCCAAGGTTTGGTTAACTTCAGCCAACATCAAGTCCACAATCTTAGAAAGGTCTTCCTTCGTCAAGTGTGAGAACTCGATAACTGCGTTAAAGCGGTTAAGGAATTCTGGGCGGAAGAATGGTTTCAAACGATCCATCAACTCTGGTTTATCCGCATCTTCTGTCAAGTTGGCTTCATAGCCAAATCCAGCATTTGATGTCGCAATAATGACAGTGTTCTTGAAGTTCACTGTATTTCCTTGACCATCTGTCAAACGACCGTCATCCAATACTTGGAGGAGAAGAGTGATCACTTGAGGATCAGCCTTTTCAATTTCATCCAAGAGAATGATAGAGTACGGATTGCGACGAACACGTTCTGTTAAGGTATTGCTATTGTCATCATAGCCCACATAACCAGCTGTTGTACCGATTAGCTTAGATACGGCTGTACGATCACTGTATTCAGACATATCCAAACGAATGATGGCCTCTTTGGTACCAAACATATCGAGCGCCAATTGCTTAGCAAGTTCTGTCTTACCAACTCCAGTTGGACCTACAAAGAGGAAACTACCGATTGGGCGATTGCCCTCATCGAAACCAGCACGGTTACGACGGATGGCACGAGCTACAGCTTCAACTGCCTTGTCTTGGCCGATTACCTTGTCTTGCAGACGATGAGCCATATCCTTGAGGCGTTCGATGTCTGATGCTCCCATTTGTGAAACTGGAATACCAGTCATACGTTCCACAGATTCAGCCACATCGTTGACACTTGCAGTCACCTTCATATCTTCTGTGTGGTTTTCGATTTTCTTTTCCAATTCTGCAATGCGTGTTTTATAGTTTAGAGCTGCTTCAAAATCTTCTGCCTCAACTGCTTTTTCTTGCTTGTCTTTTTCTACCTCTATTTCACGTTCAACAGCATGAACATCTGTTACAGGATGTTGTGCTGCCAAATGAGCTGCCGTTACGTCCACAAGGTCGATAGCCTTATCTGGCAAGCTACGTTGTGGAATGTATTGGACAGAATAATCCACCGCTGCTTTCAAGACTTCATCTGGCAAGATAACATTGTGGTGTTGTTGATAAAGGTCACGAATCCCTTGAAGGATTTTAAAAGTATCTTCTGCTGAAGGAGCGTTGACCTTGACTTCGTTGAAACGACGAGCAAGAGCCGCATTCTTCAAGATGGTGTTACGGTATTCGTCTTGAGTTGTCGCTCCAATAACGGTTAATTCACCACGAGAGAGAGCTGGCTTGAGAATATCCGCAAGTCCTTTAGAACCACTGTCTCCACCAGTGCTACCAGCGCCAAGAATTTGGTGAATTTCATCAAAGAAGAGGATAATATTCCCTGCTTCTTTCACTTCATTGACTAAGTTTTGAACGTTTTCTTCAAAACTACCACGGTATTGAGTACCAGCCTCAAGACCTGAGATGTCAATGGAAATAATTTCCTTGTTCTTGATAGCAGCTGGAACATCGCCATTCACAATGGCTTGCGCTAGGCCTTCGACAACAGCTGTCTTACCAACCCCTGCATCTCCAACAAGGACAGGATTATTTTTGGTACGGCGTGAAAGGATTTCAGATGTTTCTTGAATTTCCTTATTTCGTCCGATAACAGGATCCAACTTGCCCTCACGAGCTTCCGCTGTCAAGTTTCGACCTAGTTTAGCAAGGACACCGTCTTGTTTCATACCTGAAACCTGTTGTTGCATTTGTCCATCAACTTCTGCATTTCCTGGCAATTGACCAGTTGCACGATAGTGAGCGAATTCCTCAGGTGTCACTTCACGTCCATTAATCAAGTAACGACGATTTTCAGAACTATATCCTCGCATACCACCCATCAATTGGTTAAATAAATCATCCATGTTGTTAAAATTATTAAAGTTGTTGTTCATATTCTTTACCTCTTTTTGTTTACTTAGTTATGATTACTGATATTGACTATCTTTGACCTTTATTTTAAAAAATTTAGACTAGCTAAATCGCTACTCTACGTACTATTTCTGGTTTTTCTTTTTCAAGCAGGAGTAGACTATCTTTACTTCTGAAGATTTCTAGATTAAACATAGACACACCTCTTTCTACTTTACTTTAAATAATACTCTTCGAAAATCTCTTCAAACTACGTCAGCTCTATCTGCAACCTCAAAACAGTGTTT
>NZ_JUPG01000062.1 GCF_001074825.1 Streptococcus pseudopneumoniae | reverse complement strand
AGCAACATTGCTGATCACTTACTTACGAAATACAGAACCCGTAAAAGAGTTTAAGAAGAACCTGGTCAAAGCCTTTTTTGAAATGCGTGATGAACTCTCTAAACGCTATCTTCAAAGAGAACTGGAAAAGCCAAAGCGCAAGACCTTAACCGAAGCTATCCAAGTATGGGAGAAAGCACCTAAGCATGCCTATAGTACCCTTACAAACTTACTACTAAAGGGAGTGACAGGGAAGAATAAAGCGCAACTCATGAAGGAGCGAGAAAGTAAGAACGGCATTGATGGCTTGACAAGTGTAGAACTGACAAACTACCAACATTTGGAAGATATGGCAATAGCTATGATTAACTTGAATAGGGGGTATTCAGAAATTAAGGAATTAATTTTTAGAGTATAGGAGTATAGAAAATGGAAAATGATTTTAAGACAGTTACAAATGCCAAGGGGTTAGAAATTCCTAAGTATCCCAAGGATTTTAAAAAGCTAGTTGAGAAAGACAGACAACTAGCCGAATATCTTTGTATGAACTACGAGAACTTGGACAGTGAAGACCTGGGCGCATTTCTTGAAACAGTAGAACAGGGAATCAGTTGGATTCTAGATCTTATCGAAAGTAAAGACTTGCTTTATAAACCAAAGTCAGGTAGTAATCATGCAAAAAGAAAATAAAAAAATCACTTGCTCAAATTTTAGACTAGGCGAGCAAGCGACAAGATTAAGGATATAGAAATTTTTTCTATGCTCTGATTATAGCAGAAAACAGCTATTTTATCAAATACAAACGAAAAATCGAAGAGCAGGCAAGCAATTAGAAAAGGTTTTGAAATCAAGCGCTGACAGGGTGATTCTAAGGCCTTGTTTAGCTGAAAGATGGGTAATTACTCACGAAACACCGCTACAAGCGTTCGCCAACTTGGGGCAATCGCCCAGCGTTTGGAGTGGTGCTAATTACGTATAGGAAATAGGCAGGAAAAAGGACAAGGAAAGGCTAATGGAGAAAAATATGACTCTAGACCTAGATAACATGACACGATCAGAATTTGATAAGCTAATGACTAAAATCAAGGATAGACATCCGAACCTCTTTCAGTTCATCATTGACTTTTTAGATGATAAAGTAACTCCAGAAGAGGTGTATGACTTTCTGAAGATGGAGCGAAGCTATCAAGTAAATTATATTAAGAATTACAAAGCGAGGGCATAGCATGAATGAACTAGATTTAAGCAATACACAGGCGCTTATTTTTACCGTGATATTGGTTGGCTTTCTCATGTATCTAAACCACCGAGACCGCAAAAAAAGCGCCCAAATCGAGCGAGAGAGTACACAGACGATAGAAACGACTAGCGAGGAATTAAGCCCTGATTATGGGCGATATATTCAGCTTGGAATGGTCAGTAAAGGGGATTAAGTATGTTTAGTTTGAGTAAAGAAAGCGAACATGATTTGACTAATAGAATAAGCACGGTAATAGAAAACTATCTAGCAGTTCGAGAAAGACCTAAACCACGACTAACTGGTTTAATATCAGCACAAGAAGCTATGGACGAGTTAGATATAAAATACAAAACCTTACAAAAGTGGGAAGGTGCAGGACTAAGACGTTACCAACCACCACTAGAAGATACTAGAAAAGTCTATTACAAAGTTACGGATATTTTGAAGTTCCTGGGGGTAGATGATGGCAAAGACTAAAATATATTTTTGGTTAAAAGTTGATAAGAAGTTTTTTGATAATCTTTTTATTAAGCGACTTAAAAATATGCCTGGTGGCTACACTATGACAGTGATTTATATCCGTCTTATGTTGGAAAGTTTAGAAGATGATTGTATTTTGTACTATGAAGGATATTTTGATAGTTTGGTACAGGAATTAGCTTTAAAACTGGATGTTTCTGAAGATGATATAAATATGACGGTTGCATATTTTACAAAATGTGGACTGATTCAGATAGACGATGATGGACATGCTACATTATCTCAAGCAAAAGCCATGGTTGAGAGTGAAACAAACTGGGCAAAATACAAGCGAGACCAAAGAAAAAATAGTCAAAATTTACCAAAATTGGAGAATGTCCAAAGTAAAGAGACTTTTTCCAACTCATGTCCAACAGAGATAGAGAAAGAGAATAGAGTTAATAGTAAGAGTAATAATTTATATTTAGATAATATATTGTCGGGAAATCCCGACTTCACTTTTCCTACTTGGCTTGAAGAAACAGCTATAAAAGATTTAGAGAAAACAAAACATAAAGAACTTTGGATTCCTATTGCTTATCTGAATCAAGTAGCTAATAAGCGGTATAAGTTTGTTGATAAGACAAAAAGGCTTTTACTAGCACGATTCAAAGAAGGCTATACACTTGAAGATTTTAAACAGGTGATAGATATTAAAACGGCAGAATGGAAGGATAGTCCTGAATTTTCTAAGTATCTGAGACCAGAAACACTTTTTGGATCTAAGTTTGACGGTTATTTGAATCAAAAGCCTAAAATCATAAAAGGGAAGTCTGAAGACAACTTCCCAGACCTACCATTTTAGGAGTTGCAAAGATGAAGGAACAATTTAAAGAATTTAATAACAGAAAAATATTGGATACAGTTTGCGATATTCACCAGGTAAATTATTGGGAAATTTCTGTACCAGTGTTAGGGGGTTCAGAAAGAAAACTACAAGCATTTTGCCCGGAGTGTGTGAAGGGAGAGATTAAACAAAAAGAGAAAGAACTATTACAGCAGTTCGAGGACAGGCAAGCTTACTTTAAAACTTATGATGTCTTAATGCGTGACAGTACGATTCCTAACGAGTTGAAGGGAGCAACATTTGAGAATTTCTTTGTTAAGACTACAGAGGAGCGTCAGATGTTAGAGTTTGTAAAAGGTCAAGCCCAGAAGTACCTTGCAGGTATGACGGGAAATACTTTAATCAGTGGTAGCACAGGAATAGGAAAAAGTCATTTATCTCTTGCCTTGGCTAAAGAAATCAATGAGAGCTTCAGGGAGAAGAACGAGCCTAAGAGTGTCTTGTTTGTCAGCTTAACCGAGATTATCAAGCAGATAAAAGAAGGATGGGCTTATGGAAGAAATGCAAACTTAACAGAGTATGAGGCAGTAAAAAAGCTAGTTGATGTTGATTTTCTAATCATAGATGACCTTGGGGCAAAAAATGGAACAATCACTCCTAAGAGCGATTGGGAGCAGGATTTCTTGTTTGATATTATCAATAATCGAGAAACTACGATTTTCAACACGAACCTAGATAGTAGCGAACTGCGGACTGTTTACAATGCTAGAAATTCAAGTAGAATTTTGAAAGGTTTAGAAGGGAACACTTTCAAGGCTTTCACAATCAAAGACAAGAGATACACTATAAACACAGTGAGGGGAGAATATCAATGAATGATGATAAAATGCGATTTGCAACAGAAAAAGGCTTTGTTGTCTACGAAAAATGTGGTATAATAGAGATAGAAAAAGTTCCAAGTTTTGGAGAGATAACTTTATTCTACTCAGATGGGAAATTTACCCATCTAGTCAAAAAAGAAACTAAAAAATAAGTCTATTGAGAACAACTCAGGGACATACCGTAAGCATATAATGCTAGTGGTATGTCCCTTTTTGTTTGCGTAGAAAGGGGGTGAGTATTATGGCAGGAGATACTTCTTTAGGGTATGTGGTAGCCAATAAGTTTTCTATGGATCCAGAGAAAAGACAGAAAATCTTTTCTCAGTGTAAAAAAGAAGATGATAACTTAGAGCAACGGAAACAAGAAATACTAGAAAAATATGCTAACAAACAAGACAAATCAAAATCTAGAAAAAATGATTCTAAAGGCTCGGAGAGTCATAAAAGAAAAGCTAAGAGCAAAGAATTTTAGAAAAAATTATAAACAAAAATCAGATATTAAAAGATGAAGGAGCAAAAAATGACAACTAACTTAGCTAAACAAAAAGAAAATCTAGAAGCTTATATCCGAAGTACGGGTTATAACACTAGAGGGATGAACATAGAAAATAATCATGTACTCATTGAAAAACCAATCCTTGATAGTTACGAAGATGAACATCAACGTAAAGAACTGGTTGATCTAGTAAATGTTATTGAGACTCGTACCCGTGGTGGGAAGTATGAAGTAACTGACTTTGAATCTGATTCATTACAAGAAGTTAGCGAAAATTCAGTTGAGAGAACAGAAGCAGATAAAAAGAAAACTATCAGCGTTGATTACTTAGTTAAATTATTCAGTGGAAAACTTGATTTTTCACAGGAACAATTAGATGATGGCCAATATAATTTAACGGATTTTCTTGGTAAGAAGATTATTAAATTAAAACGTAGAACACGAAATAGAGAGATTGGGAAAATTCTCCAAACTGCGAAAGTGCAGACTGCTACAAGTATGGACGATTTGAAATCTATTGTTTCTTTAATCAATCCAGAGCGCAATGTATCTATGGTTGTTAGTCAATCACTATTTAATGTCTTAGAAAAAATGAAAGACACTTCAGGAAATTATCTTCTTAAAGTTGATAAAGAGACAGGCACAAGTGAAACATTTTTTGTAGATAACTTTTTAATTGTAGATGATACAACATTAGGGAATAAAGGTGACAAAAAAGGCTTTATCGGAGATCTAGAAAACTTTGTTACTTTGTTTGACCGAAAGAAAGATACACTTAGTTGGTTGAATTCAGCTGATTATTTTGGAAAAAGATTGTTTTTACATACTCGATTTGATGTTAAAAAAGTTGAAGAAAATTGTGGTTACTTTATTCAATGGAACTAGGAGAAAGAAATGGATATTAATCAAGTATTTGAAACACTGGATGATCTAGATAATAAAAAAAGTAAGATTAATTCAGCACGAGAACAGTTAAGCGAAAAAAGGAAGAGTCTTTTAGGCAATCAAACAGTTTCATTTGAGAATATAGATAATTTTTTATCTAACAACTTAGAGTCTTTGGAACAGCTTGAAAAGATGGAAAAAGCTATTAATTCTCTTCAGGAAAAATATAATAGTGATTTTTCAGAAGCTAAAGCAGTCATCTTTGAATACATTTTTAAAGAAACTAAGCAACGGATGGAAACTAAGAAGATCTATAAACAATACCGAAAGAAACTTAGACGAATTCTGGACGCATATGATGAAATTCAAGAACTAAAGAAGGATGTAGAAGAAATCCATACAGGTGTAGTCAGGGAAATAAGTCAGAAACATTCTCTATCGACGTATCGAACAGAAGTAAGTCCGCTTACTGTCCTACCATTCTTAAACCCTGATATTAGCGGGTGGATGGATTTTTCTAAGGAATATCGGGACATCAAAGTGTATTTAGAAAAATAGGGAACAAATTAAGTAAGGCTAGTGATATATGGCTGAAACAGAAGAGATATCGCTAGTCCTACTTTTATGCTTTACTAAGTTTCACATAACAAAGTAAGCATAAACTGAAAAGAAGTAATAGCTTGAAAGCAAGGTATATCAGGGGTTTACAGAATGGAGTGAGTTTCACAGAATGTAAGATATGAGAAACTGAGGGGATAAATTAAAGAAATTTCCCTTGAACTTGTCATATTGAAGAGTTGTCAAACTTAAAACAATGATACCTGGTAAGTGGAGTGTTGGAAGGCTTTTAGCGCTTTTTGTCAGTTTGACAGAATTTACAATTTGACAAATTGAAAGATAAAAAAATTTTTAAATTTAAGTGGAGGTACTTGCCTATGTACGAGTTGAGTAACAGAGACCTGAACGGGATAGATATTGAGTTAGGACGATATAGAACGCTTGCTAATAAAATTTATTCGAGAAGACAGGAACTGATACATAATAAGAAACATAGCACTGAAGATTATACTGGTGGGAAAGGCAAGACAGTATCTAGTCCTACTGAAGTGACAATCATTAGAATTGAAGAAGACCAAACACTAAGATATTTAGAAGGCTTCAAACTAGTTGTAGATACCTTGATGGAAAACTTAATTGAAAGTGATCTAGTCATTTTTAAAATGAGATATTTAGAAGCTGGTGCGACTTGGGAAGACGTGGCAGAGAAACTAAATAAAACTACTCGTTATATAAATAGTCGAAGAAAAGTAATCGCTAAAAGATTTATAGAACTGAAAGGATATTGACACTCCCCCCCACTTTGTAAAGCATTTTCGTTGATTTTAGGTACCGGGAGCGGTAACTTTTTCCAAGTCGGAAGCTGTCAACCAAAAAGGGGGTAAAAAGTTGATATTTAAAAAAATAGAAGGAGTTTTTAGAAAATGGATTTAGCAGCACAATTAGCAAATATTTTAGCAGAATATTGCGAAGAGGTTAATGAAGAAGTTGATAAAATTGCGGAGCAAGTCGCTAAAGAAACAGTTAAAGAATTAAAGGAAACTAGCCCTAAAAGAACAGGTAAATATTCAAAAGGATGGCGTAAGAAAAGAGTGAGAAATGGAGTTTGGGTCGTATATAGTTTTAAATACGGATCTCTTACTCATTTACTTGAATTTGGACATATTAAACGAAATGGGGGGAGGACTAAGGCGTACCCTCATTTAAGACCTGCAGAACTGAATGCGATTCAAAAATTTACAGAAAGGATTAAGAACATTTCAAAGTAAACTATAATTGAATAGTATTAAGTATACTAATTAAGTGAGCGAACCAACACATCGTTATTTAAGTCCTTAGATTTATTTCTGAGGGCTTTTTATCCTTGCTTCTCATATTGCTATTTGATAAAATAAAAGTGCGAGAGGCTTTCGCCCTATCCTCTATGCTTTTATCTTTTTCTTTTGCGGGATTCGGGTTATATATAAGTTTGAGAGGATATGCTATAATATTAGCAGGTAATAAAAAAAGCACGTTTGACCGTGCTAGTTTCTTGCCTGCTGAACTCGTCAATATTACGCCCATTTTAGGGCTCTTTTTTGTGCACTTTTTTAGGAACTTTCAAGAAAAACTAAGGCGATTTAATGCCTAATTGTTTTTGAAGAAAGTCAGTATTTCCAAGGGCTTAGCCCTAAAAATTTGACTTATAGAGTGTTAAATGATAGTATAGTCAAAGATAGTCAAGGTTTAAAGAGAGAGGTGGGTTTGTAATGAGATTTAAAAATACATCGGATCATATTGAGGCCTACATCAAGGCGATTTTAGATCAATCTGGAATTGTAGAGTTGCAACGGAGTCAGTTAGCAGATACATTCCAGGTTGTTCCTAGTCAGATTAACTATGTGATCAAGACACGCTTTACGGAAAGTAGAGGCTACTTGGTTGAAAGTAAGCGGGGTGGTGGAGGCTACATTCGCATAGGACGGATTGAGTTTTCTAGTCATCATGAAATGCTCCGTGATTTGCTTTATTCAATTGGTGAGCGAGTTAGTCAAGAAATTTATGAAGATATTCTGCAGCTTTTGGTTGAGCAGCAATTGATGACCAAGCAAGAGATGAATTTGCTGGTGGCAGTAGCTTTGGATCGCGTTCTAGGAGAAGAAGCTCCAGTCCTTCGAGCTAATATGCTACGACAGGTCATACAAGAGGTAGATAGAAAAGGGAAGTAAGATGAACTATTCAAAAGCATTGAATGAATGTATCGAAAGTGCCTACATGGTTGCTGGCCATTTTGGAGCTCGTTACCTAGAATCTTGGCACTTGTTGATTGCCATGTCCAATCACAGTTATAGTGTCGCAGGGGCAACTTTAAGTGATTATCCATATGAGATGGACCGTTTAGAAGAGGTCGCTTTGGAACTGACTGAAACGGACTATAGCCAGGATGAAACCTTTACGGAATTGCCGTTTTCTCACCGTTTGCAGGTCCTCTTTGATGAGGCAGAATATGTAGCGTCAGTGGTCCATGCAAAGGTGCTAGGGACAGAGCATGTCCTTTATGCGATTTTGCATGATGGCAATGCCTTGGCGACTCGTATCTTGGAGAGAGCTGGTTTTTCTTATGAAGACAAGAAAGATCAGGTTAAGATTGCTGCCCTTCGTCGAAATTTAGAAGAACGAGCAGGATGGACTCGTGAAGATCTCAAGGCTCTACGCCAACGCCATCGTACAGTAGCTGACAAGCAAAATTCTATGGCTAATATGATGGGCATGCCCCAGACTCCGAGTGGTGGTCTAGAGGACTATACGCATGATTTGACAGAGCAAGCGAGTTCTGGCAAGTTGGAGCCAGTCATCGGTCGGGATAAGGAAATCTCGCGTATGATTCAAATCTTGAGCCGGAAAACCAAGAACAATCCTGTCTTGGTTGGGGATGCTGGTGTCGGGAAAACTGCTCTGGCGCTTGGTCTTGCCCAGCGTATTGCTAGCGGTGATGTACCTGCGGAAATGGCTAAGATGCGCGTGTTAGAGCTGGATTTGATGAATGTCGTTGCAGGGACACGCTTCCGTGGTGACTTTGAAGAGCGCATGAACAATATCATCAAGGATATTGAAGAAGATGGCCAAGTGATTCTCTTTATCGATGAACTCCATACCATCATGGGTTCTGGTAGTGGGATCGACTCAACTCTGGATGCGGCCAATATCTTGAAGCCAGCCTTGGCGCGTGGAACTTTGAGAACGGTTGGTGCGACCACTCAGGAAGAATATCAAAAACACATCGAAAAAGATGCGGCTCTTTCTCGTCGATTCGCCAAGGTGACGATTGAAGAACCAAGTGTGGCAGATAGTATGACCATCTTGCAAGGTTTGAAGGTGACTTATGAGAAACATCACCGTGTGCAAATCACAGATGAAGCGGTTGAAACAGCTGTCAAGATGGCCCATCGTTACTTGACTAGTCGTCACTTGCCAGACTCTGCTATCGACCTCTTGGATGAAGCGGCAGCAACAGTGCAAAATAAAACGAAGCATGTAAAAGCAGACGATTCTGGTTTGAGTCCAGCTGATAAGGCCCTGATGGATGGCAAGTGGAAACAGGCAGCCCAGCTAATTTCAAAAGAAGAGGAAGCGCCTGTCTATAAAGACTTGGTGACAGAGTCTGATATTTTGACCACCTTGAGTCGCTTGTCAGGCATTCCAGTCCAAAAACTGACTCAAACTGACGCTAAGAAATACTTGAACTTGGAAGCGGAACTCCACAAACGTGTCATCGGTCAAGATCAAGCTGTTTCAAGCATTAGCCGTGCGATTCGCCGCAACCAGTCAGGGATTCGCAGTCATAAGCGTCCGATTGGTTCCTTTATGTTCCTAGGGCCTACAGGTGTCGGTAAGACCGAATTGGCCAAAGCTCTGGCAGAAGTTCTTTTTGACGACGAATCAGCCCTTATCCGCTTTGATATGAGTGAGTATATGGAGAAATTCGCAGCCAGCCGTCTTAATGGAGCTCCTCCGGGCTATGTGGGTTATGAAGAAGGTGGGGAGTTGACCGAGAAGGTTCGCAACAAACCATACTCTGTTCTCCTCTTTGACGAGGTAGAAAAGGCTCACCCAGACATCTTTAATGTTCTCTTGCAGGTTTTGGATGATGGTGTCTTGACAGATAGCAAGGGTCGCAAGGTTGACTTTTCAAATACCATTATCATCATGACATCGAACCTTGGTGCGACTGCCCTTCGTGATGATAAGACAGTTGGTTTTGGGGCCAAGGACATTCGTTTTGACCAGGAAAATATGGAAAAACGCATGTTTGAAGAGCTGAAAAAGGCTTATAGACCGGAATTCATCAATCGTATTGATGAAAAGGTGGTCTTCCATAGCCTGTCTAGCGACCATATGCAAGAAGTGGTGAAGATTATGGTTAAACCTTTAGTAGCAAGTTTGGCTGAAAAAGGTATTGACTTGAAATTACAAGCTTCAGCACTGAAATTGTTGGCCAATCAAGGATATGACCCAGAGATGGGAGCTCGTCCACTTCGCAGAACCCTACAAACAGAAGTGGAAGACAAGTTGGCAGAACTTCTTCTCAAGGGAGAATTAGAGGTAGGCAGCACACTTAAGATTGGTGTTAAAGCAGGCCAGTTAAAATTTGATATTGCATAAAAATGGAGAATCAGGAGAAATCTTGATTCTCTTTTTTGCTACTTTTTTATAAAAAACAATAAAAAACTATTTACAAAATAAAAATATAGTTTATAATAAAAACATAGATAATGAAAATATCTAAAATTATAAAAAGGTAATGCGTTTATGAAAAAGAAAACAGCAGTGGTATTTGGAACCTTTGCTCCGCTTCATCAAGGTCATATCGATCTGATCCAGCGAGCGAAGCGTCAATGTGATCAGGTCTGGGTGGTCGTTTCAGGCTATGAGGGAGACAGAGGGGAACAGGTAGGCTTAATGCTTCAAAAAAGATTTCGCTATATCCGAGAGGCTTTTCGTGATGACGAGTTGACCTCCGTTTGCAAGTTAGATGAGACCAATCTTCCTCGTTACCCTATGGGCTGGCAGGAGTGGTTGGACCAAATGTTAGCGGAGATTTCCTATGATGAAACCCAGCAAGAACTAATTTTCTTTGTGGGAGAAGCAGACTACCAGCAAGAATTATCAAATCGTGGCTTTGAGACTGTCTTGCAAGAAAGAAAGTTTGGTATCTCAGCAACTATGATTCGAGAAAATCCCAGCAAATATTGGAAATATATTGCTCAACCCTTCCGACGTCAGTTTACAAAGAAAGTGTTGATTATGGGAAGTGCTAGCAATGGGAAGACAACTTTGGCCAAGGATTTGGCAAGGTATTACGATGCACCAGTTAGTTTGGAATACGCACGTGAGTACCAGATCAAAAACAATGTCCGCGACGATGAATTGACTCCAAAGGATTACTATTATCTCCTGTTGGGGCAGTATGACCAGACCTCCAAGTTAATCGATAGTAATGCCAATCGAGGCCTAGTGATAGCCGATACCAACTCCTTGGTAACCAAGGGTTACTATGATTATTACATGGAGACTGAGGATCAAGGGGACTTATCAGGGGAAACCTTTGACAATCTCTTTGTTTCGATTTTGGCTAAGGAAAAATGGGACTTGATTCTCTTTGTGCAACCTGTTGGCTCCTATGTCAATGACGGATTTAGAGATATGACCATGGCAGAAGACCATATTCGTCAAAGTTTTTCCCAGCATTTGGACCAGATGAGAGAGCGATATTTAACCACCATTCCACTAGTTTATCTAGCTGAGGATTACCTAGGCAATTATGAAGCAGCAAAAGTGGCTATTGATGCTATTTACCAAGCAGATTAGGAGAAAAATATGAAAAAACTAACTGAAAAAATCACACAATTTATCGAAAACTTTAAAAATGTCCATGCAGAAGCCCGCAAAATGGGTTTTGCAGGAATTATGCACCTGCTCTGGAAAGATCTCTTTGTAGGCCGTAGTCTCTTCCAGTGGTTGTATCTCATCGCCTTGTCAAGTGTTCCCTTGATCTTGGAATTCACGCAAAATACAGAAAGTCATGACTGGATGAGCTTGTTTGCCTCTTGGACTGGGATTGTCTGTGTTATCTTGGTAGCAGAAGGGCGTGCAAGTAATTATCTTTTCGGGTCTATTAACTCTGCTATCTATTTGATTTTGGCCATGAATGCAACTTTTTATGGTGAAGTTTTGACGACTGTTTACTTCTTTGTCATGCAACCGATTGGTCTCTATGCTTGGTTGTCCAACCGTATTAATGACCAAGGAAACGCAGAAGAATCTCACTTTGAAGCCAAGAAATTATCTGTTCTTGACTGGCTCAAGTACTTGTCCTTGACTGCTATCATCTGGATTGGTATGGGCTTGGCCTACCAAAGTATCCATAGCGCTCGGCCTTTCCGTGATAGTGTTACCGATGCGACCAATGGTGTTGGTCAGCTTTTGATGACACGTCTCTACCGCGAGCAATGGATTTTCTGGATTGCAACCAATCTCTTTAGTATCTATCTCTGGTGGGGTGAAAATATCCACATCCAAGGGATGTACTGGGTTTACACACTCAATAGTCTAGTAGGATGGTACCAATGGACCAAGGCAGTTCGTAAGGAGGCGTAAAATGACGGACATAAAGATTCCAGCAGGGATGACGGAAAAAGAATATTTTGAAATGTATGCCAGTCAGGAGGAGTTTTTAGACTGGTACTACAAGCAGGAGCTCCCACAATATGAAAAGCCAAGTGTGACAGTGGATATGGTGGCCTACTGCTTTGTTGAAGGAAAGATCAAGCTCTTGCTGATTCGTCGCAAGGCTCACCCTTATCAAAACTGTTTGGCCTTGGTTGGAGGTTTTATGGATAAGGGAGAAGATGCTGCACATGCTTGTCAGCGCGAGGTGAGAGAAGAAGTCAATCTCGATCTTCCTTTGGAAAAAATCGAGCAATTGATGACCGTATCGACTCCCGGCCGTGACCCACGGGGCTGGACGGTGACCATTGCCCATTTGGTGTATCTGCCTAGTCGCGCCCTAGACCTCGTTCAGGCAGGAGACGATGCCAAGGATGTCGTTTTCGTAGATGTCGATTTTCAGACGGGCAAATGCTTCTTGGAGGGAGTCGAATTGGACGAGCAAGCCTTCGCCTTTGACCATTATGCTATTATCCAAGAATCCATCAAACGAATCCAAGGCCGTCTCGACTGGAACCCGACCTTCCTTTATCTGCTGGAGGAGGAGTTCACTGTATATGAAGGAACCGAACTGGTCAATCTTATCAACCCAGGTCGTCCAATCGTCAGCAATAACTTTCTCGTAAAATACGGCGAATATGTAGAAGAAGTCGGACTCAAACGAGTGCCCAAAAAGAAACCAAGAAAAACCTATCGATTGAAATAAAAAACGAGGTCGGGACAAAGTTCCTGACCTCTTTATGTACCATCATGAGATGGTTTTGTGTTGTGACTGCTTTTATGGGTGGCTATCTTTCTTAGAATTGCTCAACAGGTGAGTAAAAAAGTCTTTGTATCGATACTTGAGATAGTTCTCATGTAAAAATAACAAAGCGATGTAGACAATCATAAAGCTTGTAGTCAGATAGAAGACATCAAAAGCAGTTCGCGCATAGTAAGTGGCTGTTTCATAAGAGCAAATAGCTCCCAAAATCAACCCAGGAAGATACTTGTAATATTTGCTTAACATAAGTCTACACCTCCAATATCATATTTCAATGTTATTATATTCCTTTGTCTAAAACAATGCAAGCGATTACACAAAACAAATTCAAATTTTTAACAGGAAAATCTCCTGTTTTTCTGTTTTATTACGAATAAAAGAGTAGGAGGAGTAAATGTATCTAAATGATGTGAGATTTTTAAAATAGTTTAGATAAATCGTTGACATATTTAAACCCAAATGTTACAATTATATTACAAAAAGATTTCTTAATATTTCGAAAATGTTACAAAGGAGTAGAAAAATGAAAAAGAAAACCTATATCAAATTGATGGCAGCAACTGTATTGGCTTCTACCTTGCTACTAGGAGCTTGTGGAAATAAAAAGGAAACAACTCAAGCAAGCAGTTCTGCTAAGACAAGCCAATCATCAAATTCTAAAGTAGCTTCTTCTAGCAAAGAAAGCAAGACTCAGAAGTCCTCAAGTTCAGCTTCATCTGAAAAGACTAAGGCGTCTACTGATCAATCTTCAGCAACTGCGACACCATCACAAGCGGCACCTGCACCAGAGCAAAGACAAGGTCAAGAGGTGTCTAATCAACAAGCAGCTAGTCAAAAAACTCCTGTTCAGGCTTCTTCAACTAAACAGGCTCCTCAAGCTCAGTCTAATCAATCAAGCTATGATTCTACAACTGACCGCAAACTTCAAGACAAACAAGCAGAGCAAAATAAACGCTATAAGGGTGTTTTAACTATGGCAGATGGTGATTTCTCAGCTGCAGCGGGCAACTGGAAGGGAGCCAATGGCGAAACCATCACAGTTTCATCAGGAGGTCAATTCACAGTAGAATCTGCTGATGGAAAGAAAGAAAACTACTCTATCAGAGGCTACTCTTATACTCTTGACGATGGCAAGTATAATGCCAAAATCGGTGGAGGAAAAGTCATCCAAATTACAACAGGAGCGGATGGTAAGGTTTCTAGTGTTGCTTTGAGTCAATAATAACAATCAGTATTTGAATTTTTACAATTACAGAAAATCCGTCAGCTCAATAAGAGTTGACGGATTATTTTATACTTGTACTTGGGTTAAAAATTCCTCTGTAGTAAGAATTTGAGCGAATTCATCCTGTAGAGAAAGGAGATTAATTTCATGGATAGTCTCAGGAGAGATGGCCTGACCGTTTTTGTTAGATAGGGTAAAACTGGCAGTAGCATCTGCTAGTAATGTGACTTCAAAACCAAGATTTGCTGCCATTCGTGTCGTAGTAGATACACAATGAGGCAGAGTCAGACCAGCAAGGACTAAATGACAAATCTGATTTTTTCGTAAATAGGTTTCAAGATTTGTTCCAATAAAGGCGCTATTAACCGTTTTTTGAAAGACAGGTTCTGAAGCAAATGGTTCAAATCCACTTTTAAACTCCTGATTTTGTTTGTTATGAAATTGCGACTGGGGATTGTCAGATATGTGTTGAACATGTAAGACTGGAAGAGCGTGTTTACGAAAGTATGCCAGTACTCTCAATGCTTGATGTTCAGCTTGAGGGTTGTTTCGTTCTCCCCAAATAGGTCTATCAAATGCTTTTTGCATATCGATAATCAGTAGAGCAGTATGAACCATTTTAAGCCTTATCCAACTGCAAGAGATCTTCAATCTCTGCTAGGGTGCTAGCTTGTGAAATGGCTCCACGTAGTTTGGCTGCGCCAGATGTTCCACGGAGGTAGTGAGGAGCGAGGCCACGGAATTCACGAACTGCGACATTTTCCCCTTTGAGGTTAATCAAGCGTTTCAAGTGCTCGTAGGCGATTTTCATCTTGTCTTCAAAGGTCAAATCAGGTAGGATTTCTCCTGTTTCAAAGTAGTGGTTGATTTGGTTGAAGAGGTAGGGATTTCCCATGGCAGCGCGGCCAATCATGACTGCGTCAGCACCGACTTCTTCGATACGTTGTTTGGCTTCTTGGACCGTACGGATGTCACCGTTGGCGATGAATGGAATCTTGGTCAAAGCTTGAGCGACCTTGTGAAGGGTCTCGAGGTCTGCGTGACCTGTATACATTTGTTCACGGGTACGGCCATGCATAGCAAGGGCAGAAACACCTGCAGCTTCAGCGGCCAGGGCATTTTCTACTGCCAGAGACGGGTCAGCCCAGCCTGTACGCATTTTGACAGTAAGGGGGATATCAAGGACAGATTGGACCTTATTGATGATAGAGTAAATCTTATCTGGATCCTTGAGCCACATAGCGCCAGCTTCGTTCTTCACGATTTTGTTAACTGGGCAGCCCATGTTGATATCCACTATATCGGTTTTGGTGTTTTCTTGGATGAATTCTGCTGCGCGTGCTAGGCTGTCTTCATCGCTACCAAAAAGTTGGATAGAGACTGGGTTTTCGCCTTCATCGATATGAAGCATGTGTAGGGTTTTTTCGTTGTTGTATTGGATTCCCTTGTCAGAGACCATTTCCATGACAACGAGTCCAGCTCCGAGCTCTTTTGCGATGGTACGAAAGGCTGAGTTGGTCACACCAGCCATAGGTGCTAAAACGGTACGATTGGGAATCTCAACATTGCCAATCATAAAGGGTGTATTAAGATTTGTCACGAATGAGTTCCTCCAGGTCGTTTTCATCAAAGTTGTAAGTTGTTTGGCAGAATTGACAAGTGATTTCAGCCCCGTGGTCTTCCTCTTTCATTTCCTGCAAGTCTGAGTTTGGAAGGCTGGCAAGAGCGTTCATAAAGCGTTCATGACTACAGTCACATTGGAAACGGATTTCTTCTTCAGATAGACGCTTGTAGGCTTCGTCACCGTAGATTGCCTTGAGAAGGGATTCGATATGGTCTTCACTTTCGAGAAGCGTTGAGATAGCTGGCATTTCTTGGATGCGTTTTTCAAAGCGGGCAATCTCTTCTTCCTTGGCTCCTGGCAAGACTTGAACTAGGAAACCACCTGCAACCTTGACCTTGTCTTCTTCGTCTAAAAGGACATTGAGACCGACTGCTGAAGGAGTCTGTTGGCTTTCAGTCAGGTAAAAGGCCAGGTCTTCACCGATTTCTCCAGAGATGAGGGGAGTCATAGAGTTGTAAGGATTTCCAATGCCGTAGTCTGTGATAACGAGGAATTGACCGTTTCCAACAAAAGGTCCGACTAGAACTTCACCAGTTGCAGTCTTTTTGATATCGACACCGGGATTTTGAACATAGCCTTTGACATTCCCCTTGGTATCAGCGACGGTGATGATGGCACCTAGAGAGCTAGATCCCAGCACCTTAACTGTAAGTTTGGTATTTCCTTTTTCATTGGCTGCGAGAATCTGGCTAGCGATAAGAGTTCGACCAAGCGCTACAGTTGAGCTAGCTTGGGTTTGGTGTTTTTCTTGAGCAGTGCGGACGGTTTCTGTGCTGTCAAGGACAAAAGCACGAAAGGCTCCGCTTTCTGATATAGTTTTAATAATTTTATCCATAGCTACTATTTTAGCATAAAAATGCCCAAAGGGGGAGCCGTGTGTTTGCTGATTTTCAGGATAATGGATAAGGAAATCAGCAGGTAAATAAAAAGAGAAACAGATTATTTCAGCATTTCTAAGATTTATGCTATGCTTAAGGTAGAAAATGAAAGGGGTAACAAATGTATTTAGGAGATTTGATGGAAAAGGCTGAATCTGGCCAATTTTCAATCCTTTCCTTTCTATTACAAGAGTCTCAGACGACTGTCAAGGCTGTAATGGAGGAAACAGGATTTTCAAAAGCAACCCTAACCAAATATGTCACCCTGCTCAATGACAAGACTTTGGACAGTGGTTTAGAGCTGACCATCTCCTTAGAAGATGAAAATCTGCGCCTGTCGATCGGTGCAGCTACCAAGGGGAGAGACATCCGGAGTCTGTTTTTGGAGAATGCTGTTAAATATCAGATTCTAGTTTATCTTCTTTACCACCAACAGTTTTTAGCCCATCAGCTGGCTCAAGAATTGATGATTAGTGAGGCTACGCTTGGTCGCCACTTGGCTAGTTTAAATCAGATTTTGTCAGAATTTGATTTGTCTATTCAAAATGGACGTTGGCGAGGTCCAGAGCATCAGATTCGTTATTTTTATTTCTGTCTTTTTCGCAAGGTTTGGTCCAGTCAGGAATGGGAAGGACACATGCAGAAGCCAGAGAGAAAGCAGGAGATTGCTAGTTTAGAGGAAATCTGTGGTGCAAGCTTGTCTTCGGGCCAGAAACTGGACTTGGTTCTTTGGTCTCACATCAGTCAACAACGTCTTCGGGTCAATGCCTGTCAGTTTCAAGTGATAGAAGAGAAAATGCGAGGGTATTTTGACAATATTTTCTATCTTCGTTTGCTGAGAAAGACTCCGTCCTTTTTTGCTGGGCAACACATCCCTCTAGGAACTGAGGATGGTGAGATGATGATATTTTTCTCTTTCCTCCTATCTCATCGCATTCTTCCCCTTCATACTATGGAATATATTCTTGGTTTTGGAGGGCAGTTGGCAGATTTGCTGACGCAATTGATTCAAGAAATGAAGAAGGAGGAGTTACTAGGTGATTATACAGAGGACCATGTAACCTATGAACTCAGTCAGCTTTGTGGTCAAGTTTATCTATACAAGGGCTATATTTTACAAGATCAGTACAGATACCAGATAGAGAATCGTCATCCTTATTTGTTGATGGAACATGATTTTAGAGGGACTGCAGAGAGAATTTTTCATATTTTGCCAGCCTTTCATCAGGGAACGGATTTGGATAAGAAAATTCTCTGGGAATGGCTCCAGTTGATGGAATATATGGCAGAAAATGGTGGTCAGCATATGCGGATTGGTCTGGATTTGACATCTGGTTTCCTTGTCTTTTCAAGGATGTCAGCCATTTTGAAACGGTATTTGGAATATAATCGTTTTATTACCATTGAAGCCTATGATCCTAGTCGGCATTATGATTTGCTGGTTACCAATAACCCGATTCATAAGAAGGAACAGACACCAGTCTATTATTTAAAAAACGACTTGGATATGGAAGATTTGGCAGCGATTCGTCAGTTATTATTCACTTAAAAGACTTGGTGCTTCCAGGTCTTTTTTGTGAAATTTACACAATCTCCTCACATTTTTTTAAAAATTAAAAAAAGTTGATAAACAAGAAAGCGCTTTATTTTGTATACTAGTTAGTGTAAAGAGGAGACATCCTCAAGATCATTATGAGGAGGACATCACATGTCACAAGAAAAATACATCATGGCTATTGACCAGGGAACAACAAGTTCTCGTGCCATTATCTTTAATAAAAAAGGAGAAAAAGTTAGTTCGAGTCAAAAAGAGTTCACTCAGATTTTCCCTCAGGCAGGTTGGGTTGAGCACAATGCCAATGAAATTTGGAACTCTGTTCAGTCAGTTATTGCGGGTGCTTTCATCGAAAGTGGTGTCAAGCCAAGTCAAATAGAAGCAATCGGGATTACTAACCAACGTGAAACAACTGTCGTCTGGGATAAGAAAACAGGACTTCCAATCTACAATGCCATCGTTTGGCAATCTCGTCAGACAGCACCTTTGGCTGAGCAACTAAAAAGCCAAGGCTATGTGGAAAAATTCCATGAAAAGACTGGTTTGATCATCGATGCTTATTTCTCTGCGACCAAGGTTCGTTGGATTTTGGACCATGTAGAAGGAGCCCAAGAGCGAGCTGAAAAAGGAGAATTGCTCTTTGGTACGATTGACACTTGGTTGGTTTGGAAATTGACAGACGGTGCATCCCATGTAACGGATTATTCAAATGCAGCCCGTACCATGCTTTATAACATTAAAGAACTCAAATGGGATGATGAGATTTTGGAAATTCTCAACATTCCTAAGGCTATGCTTCCGGAAGTTCGTTCTAACTCTGAAATCTACGGTAAGACAGCGCCATTCCATTTCTATGGTGGACAAGTGCCAATCTCAGGTATGGCTGGAGACCAACAAGCAGCCCTCTTTGGACAATTGGCCTTTGAACCAGGTATGGTCAAGAATACTTATGGAACAGGATCTTTCATCATCATGAATACTGGTGAAGAAATGCAGTTGTCTGAAAATAACCTTTTGACAACCATTGGTTACGGAATCAACGGCAAGGTTTACTATGCCTTGGAAGGTTCTATCTTCATCGCAGGAAGTGCGATTCAATGGCTTCGTGATGGACTTCGTATGGTGGAAAATTCACCAGAATCTGAAAAATATGCTCGTGATTCTCACAATGATGATGAAGTTTATGTAGTTCCAGCCTTTACAGGACTAGGAGCACCATACTGGAACCAAAATGCTCGCGGTTCTGTCTTTGGTTTGACTCGTGGAACAAGTAAGGAAGACTTTATCAAGGCAACCTTACAATCCATCGCTTATCAAGTACGTGATATCATTGACACAATGCAAGTGGATGCTCAAACAGCTATTCAAGTATTGAAAGTGGATGGAGGTGCAGCCATGAATAACTTCCTCATGCAGTTCCAAGCTGACATTTTGGGAATTGACATCGCACGCGCCAAAAACTTGGAAACAACAGCTCTAGGGGCAGCTTTCCTAGCAGGTTTGGCAGTTGGTTACTGGAAGGACTTGGATGAGTTGAAGCTCTTGAATGAAACTGGGGAACTTTTTGAGCCATCTATGAACGAATCTCGCAAGGAACAACTCTACAAGGGCTGGAAGAAGGCTGTGAAAGCGACTCAAGTCTTTGCGGAAATCGACGACTAATACTGGCAGAATAAAGCGACTCAGTTAGAAAGTGTGTAAATATGGAATTTTCAAAGAAAACACGTGAATTATCAATTAAAAAAATGCAGGAACGTACCTTGGACCTCTTGATTATCGGTGGGGGGATCACAGGGGCTGGTGTAGCCTTGCAAGCGGCAGCTAGCGGTCTTGAGACTGGTTTGATTGAAATGCAGGACTTCGCAGAAGGAACATCAAGCCGTTCAACAAAATTGGTTCACGGAGGTCTTCGTTACCTCAAACAATTTGATGTAGAAGTGGTATCAGATACGGTTTCTGAACGTGCAGTGGTTCAACAAATCGCACCACACATTCCAAAACCAGACCCAATGCTCTTGCCAGTTTACGATGAAGATGGAGCGACCTTTAGCCTCTTCCGCCTCAAAGTAGCCATGGACTTGTATGACCTTTTAGCAGGGGTTAATAACACGCCAGCTGCTAACAAGGTCTTGAGCAAGGAAGAAGTCTTGGAACGCCAGCCAAACTTGAAGAAAGAAGGCTTGGTAGGAGGTGGAGTTTATCTTGACTTCCGTAACAACGATGCGCGTCTCGTGATTGAAAATATCAAACGTGCCAACCAAGACGGTGCCCTCATTGCCAACCACGTGAAGGCAGAAGGCTTCCTCTTTGACGAAAGTGGCAAGATTACAGGTGTTGTAGCTCATGATTTGTTGACAGACCAAGTATTTGAAATCAAGGCCCGTCTGGTGATCAACACAACAGGTCCTTGGAGCGACAAGGTGCGCAATTTGTCTAATAAGGGAACACAATTCTCACAAATGCGTCCAACTAAGGGAGTTCACTTGGTAGTGGATTCAAGCAAGATCAAGGTGTCACAGCCAGTTTACTTTGACACAGGTTTGGGTGACGGTCGTATGGTCTTTGTTCTCCCACGTGAAAACAAGACTTACTTTGGTACAACGGATACAGACTACACAGGTGATTTGGAACATCCAAAAGTGACTCAGGAAGATGTAGATTATCTACTTGGCATTGTCAACAACCGCTTCCCAGAAGCCAACATCACCATTGATGATATCGAAAGTAGCTGGGCAGGTCTTCGTCCATTGATCGCAGGCAATAGCGCTTCTGACTACAATGGAGGAAATAACGGTACAATCAGTGATGAAAGCTTTAACAACTTGATTGCGACTGTTGAATCTTATCTCTCTAAAGAAAAAACGCGTGAAGATGTTGAGTCTGCTGTCAGCAAACTTGAAAGTAGCACATCTGAGAAGCATTTGGATCCATCTGCAGTTTCTCGTGGTTCTAGCTTGGACCGAGACGATAATGGTCTCTTGACCCTTGCTGGTGGTAAAATCACAGACTACCGTAAGATGGCTGAAGGAGCTATGGAGCGCGTGGTTGATATCCTTAAAGCAGAATTTGATCGCAGCTTTAAACTGATCAATTCTAAGACTTATCCTGTTTCAGGTGGAGAATTGAACCCAGCAAATGTGGATTCAGAAATCGAAGCCTTTGCGCAACTTGGAGTTTCACGTGGATTGGATAGCAAGGAAGCTCACTATCTGGCAAATCTTTACGGTTCAAATGCACCGAAGGTCTTTGCACTTGCTCACAGCTTGGAACAAGCGCCAGGACTCAGCTTGGCGGACACCTTGTCCCTTCACTATGCAATGCGCAATGAGTTGGCTATCAGCCCAGTTGACTTCTTCCTTCGTCGTACCAACCACATGCTCTTTATGCGTGATAGTTTGGATAGTATCGTTGAGCCAGTTTTGGATGAAATGGGACGATTCTATGACTGGTCAGAAGATGAAAAAGCAGGCTACCGTGCGGATGTCGAAGCAGCTCTTGCTAACAATGATTTAGCAGAATTAAAAAATTAAGAAAAAATAAAAGAGGTGGCGGGCAACAATCCTTGTCGCCCGCCCCTTCTTTTTAATGGAGACATAAAGATGATGAATGAATTATTTGGAGAATTTTTGGGGACTTTAATCCTGATTCTTCTAGGAAATGGTGTTGTAGCAGGTGTAGTTCTTCCTAAAACCAAGAGCAATAGCTCAGGTTGGATTGTGATTACTATGGGTTGGGGGATTGCAGTTGCGGTTGCAGTATTTGTATCTGGAAAACTTAGTCCAGCTCATTTAAACCCAGCTGTGACAATTGGTGTGGCTTTAAAAGGTGGTCTGCCTTGGGCTTCCGTTTTGCCTTATATCTTAGCCCAGTTCGCAGGGGCTATGCTGGGTCAGATTTTGGTTTGGTTGCAATTCAAACCGCATTATGAGGCAGAAGAAAATGCAGGTAATATCCTGGCAACCTTCAGTACCGGGCCAGCCATCAAGGATACTGTATCAAACTTGATTAGTGAAATCCTAGGAACTTTTGTATTGGTATTAACAATCTTTGCTTTGGGTCTTTACGATTTTCAGGCAGGTATCGGAACCTTTGCAGTAGGAACTTTGATTGTCGGTATCGGTCTATCACTAGGTGGGACAACAGGTTATGCCTTGAATCCTGCGCGTGATCTTGGACCTCGTATCATGCACAGCCTTTTGCCAATTCCAAATAAGGGAGATGGAGACTGGTCTTATGCTTGGATTCCAGTTGTAGGACCTGTTATCGGTGCAGCCTTGGCCGTACTTGTATTCTCACTTTTCTAATCTAGAAAACAATTATGTTGATAGAGCTTGAGATGAAAATCTCAGGTTTTTTTCTTTTAAAATATTCATAGAAAAACCGCATAATCTTTAAAATTAGCTTAAATGCAGTGAAAATGTACGGTAAACAATTGAAAAATTACCCTAAAAAATGGTACAATGGTAGAAAAATACTATAGTAAGAGTTTATCTTATTTAACAAAAATTACAGAAATGAATGGTTTTTCTTGATGAAACAGAGAAAAGAATTGTACCTCTTTCTTGGTCGGACAGCCTTGTATTTTCTTATCTTTTTAGGGCTGCTTTACTTCTTTAGCTATCTTGGTCAGGGTCAAGGAAGCTTTATCTATAATGAATTTTAACTTGAAGGAGAACCCCTATTGTGTCAAACAAACCAATAGTAGATATGATTGAAACCATTGAGCATTTTGCTCAGACCCAGCCTAGCTATCCTGTCTATAATGTTTTAGGGCAGGAACATACTTATGGTGATTTAAAGGCTGATTCGGATAGTTTAGCTGCAGCCATCGACCAACTAGGATTGCCTGAGAAGTCTCCTGTAGTCGTTTTTGGTGGCCAAGAGTATGAAATGTTGGCAACTTTTGTAGCCTTGACTAAGTCAGGTCATGCCTACATTCCAATTGACAGCCATTCGGCTTTGGAGCGAGTTTCAGCTATTTTAGAAGTGGCAGAGCCAAGCTTGATTATTGCCATTTCAGATTTTCCATTAGAGCAGGTTTCTACACCGATAATGAATCTAGCTCAGGTTCAAGAAGCCTTTGCCCAAGGGAATAACTACGAAATCACGCATCCAGTCAAGGGAGATGATAATTACTACATCATCTTTACTTCTGGTACAACTGGTAAGCCTAAGGGAGTGCAGATTTCCCATGATAACCTCCTCAGCTTTACCAACTGGATGATTACGGATAAGGAATTTGCGACGCCAAGTCGTCCGCAAATGCTGGCTCAGCCACCTTATTCTTTTGATCTGTCTGTCATGTATTGGGCGCCAACCTTGGCACTTGGAGGTACACTTTTCGCTCTTCCTGCAGCCATCACTCAGGACTTTAAGCAACTCTTTGCGACCATCTTTTCATTGCCAATCGCTATCTGGACTTCTACACCGTCTTTTGCGGATATGGCCATGTTGTCTGAAGACTTCAACAGCAAGAAAATGTCTGGCATCACGCATTTCTACTTTGATGGAGAAGAATTGACGGTCAAAACGGCTCAAAAACTACGTGAACGTTTCCCAAATGCCCGTATTATCAATGCCTATGGCCCAACAGAAGCGACAGTAGCCCTATCAGCTGTTGCTGTGACAGACGAGATGCTAGCGACTCTCAAACGTCTACCAATCGGCTATACCAAGGCTGATTCTCCAACCTTCATCATTGACGAGGAAGGCAATAAACTGCCAAATGGTGAACAGGGAGAAATCATTGTTTCTGGGCCAGCTGTGTCAAAAGGCTATATGAACAATCCTGAAAAAACAGCGGAAGCCTTCTTTGAATTTGAAGGATTACCAGCCTATCACACAGGTGATGTGGGAACAATGACAGATGAAGGCTTGCTTCTCTACGGCGGACGCATGGACTTCCAGATTAAGTTTAATGGTTACCGCATTGAGTTAGAAGATGTCTCTCAAAATCTCAACAAGTCTCGTTATATCGAGTCTGCTGTCGCAGTACCACGTTATAACAAGGACCACAAGGTACAAAATCTACTGGCCTATGTCATCTTAAAAGATGGTGTTCGTGAGCAGTTTGAGCGTGATATCGATATTACCAAGTCTATTAAGGAAGACTTGACAGATATTATGATGTCTTATATGATGCCGTCTAAATTCCTTTACCGAGACAGCTTGCCACTGACTCCAAATGGGAAAATTGACATAAAAGGATTGATTAACGAGGTGAATAATAGATGATGGAGTTCTTTCAACAGCTTCCTCATTTAGAGCCATACGGCAATCCTCAGTACTTTGTCTATGTGATTGTTGCAACCTTGCCCATCTTTATAGGCCTCTTTTTCAAGAAACGCTTTGCCTGGTATGAAGTGCTGGTTAGCCTCTTCTTTATCGTCACCATGTTGGTAGGTGGGAAGACCAATCAATTGGCTGCCTTGGGTATTTACCTTTGCTGGGAAATATTGCTTCTGCTTTTCTACAAGCATTATCGAAAAAGCAAGGATGGCAAGTGGGTCTTCTACTTAGTTAGTTTTCTGTCCCTACTTCCGATTATCTTTGTCAAGGTGCAACCAGCTATCAATGGAACGCAGTCTTTGCTAGGATTCTTGGGAATTTCTTACCTGACCTTTCGTTCGGTTGGGATTATCATCGAGCTGAGAGATGGAGTGATTAAGGATTTTACCCTCTGGGAATTCCTACGTTTTCTTTTCTTCATGCCGACTTTCTCGAGTGGTCCAATTGATCGCTTTAAGCGTTTTAATGAAAATTATCAGACCATTCCTGAGCGGGATGAGTTGATGGATATGCTGGATGAATCTGTTCGCTATATTATGTGGGGCTTTTTGTATAAGTTTATCCTAGCTCATGTTTTAGGAGAGACCTTACTACCTCCTCTGAAGAATTTAGCCTTGCAGTCAGGTGGCTTCTTTAATCTCTATACTTTAGCGGTTATGTATACCTTTGGTCTGGAGCTTTTCTTTGACTTTGCAGGTTACTCTATGTTTGCCTTAGCCATTTCAAATTTGATGGGAATCCGTAGCCCTATCAACTTTAACAAACCTTTTTTATCAAGGGATTTGAAGGAGTTTTGGAATCGCTGGCACATGAGTCTCTCTTTCTGGTTCCGTGACTTTGTCTTTATGCGGATGGTGATGGTATTGACCAGAAAGAAGGTCTTTAAGAATCGCAATGTAACTTCAAGTGTGGCCTACATTGTAAATATGCTGATTATGGGATTTTGGCATGGAGTGACTTGGTACTATATCGCCTATGGACTCTTTCATGGACTAGGCTTGGTCATCAATGACGCCTGGGTTCGCAAGAAAAAAACGCTCAATAAGGAACGGAAAAAAGCAGGGAAAGCTGCTCTACCTGAGAATCGCTGGATTCAGTTGCTTGGCATGGTTGTGACCTTCCATGTCGTCATGCTGTCATTCTTAATCTTTTCTGGATTTTTGAATGATTTATGGTTTAAAAAATAAAGGAAATAAAATATGGATATCAAATCAGAAGTTATCGAAATTATTGATGAGTTGTTTATGGAAGATGTTTCTGACATGATGGATGAAGATCTTTTTGATGCAGGTGTCTTGGATAGCATGGGCACGGTTGAGTTGATTGTGGAGATTGAAAACCGTTTTGACATTCGTGTCCCTGTAACAGAGTTTGGTCGTGATGACTGGAATACAGCTAATAAAATTATAGCTGGTATTGTGGAGCTACAAAATGCTTAAACGCTTATGGATGATCTTCGGGCCGGTCTTGATAGCTGGTTTGTTGGTTGCTTTGGTTATATGCTGTTATCCTGAAAGTGTTAGATATGACATTGTGTCTGAAAAGCATTCGGCAGCTTCCGTTACTGCAGAAAGTTTTAGAGAACGAAATCAAAAATCAAAAGCTTTATCTGATACTTCTATCCGATTTATACCTTTCTTTGGCTCCAGTGAATGGCTTCGTTTTGACGGTGCTCATCCTGCGGTATTGGCCGAGAAATACAATCGTTCCTACCGTCCTTATCTTTTAGGACAGAGGGGAGCTGCATCGCTTAACCAGTATTTTGGAATGCAACAGATGTTACCAGAAATAGAGGATAAGCAAGCCGTATTTGTTATATCTCCCCAATGGTTTACAGAAAATGATTATGAACCTGCAGTCTTTCAAGAGTATTTTAATAGTGACCAACTAACTTCTTTTTTAGAAAATCAATCAGGAGATATTAGTAGTCAGCATGCATCTAAGAGATTATTAAAACAGTTTTCAAATGTATCAATGAAAGATAAAGATATAGTACAAAAAATTGCTAATAATGAATCTCTTTCAGAGTTCGATCATATACGTATAGAAATTGGTGCTCTAATTAATCAGAAACAAGCCAATTTTTTTGGACAGTTCACAATCAGACAGTGGTTGAAATATAAAGAACATGTTGATAAATATTTGAATACTATTCCAGACCAGTTTTCTTATCAAGAAATAGAAGATGTTGTTAAAGCAGATGCAGAAAAAAATACTTCTAATAATGAATTTGGTATAGATAATCATTTCTATGATACACAAATCAGAGACTATTTGAAAAAGTTAAAAGGATCACAGACTAGTTATAATTACCTTAAATCATCTGAATACAACGACTTGCAGTTGGTTTTAACACAGTTTTCCAAATCTAAGGTAAACCCGATTTTTATCATTCCACCTGTTAATAAAAAATGGATGGACTACGCTGGTCTACGAGAGGATATGTATCAACAAACGGTGCAAAAGATTCGCTACCAGTTAGAAAGTCAAGGCTTTACCAATATAGCAGATTTTTCTAAGGACGGTGGGGAGCCTTTCTTTATGAAGGATACTATCCACCTTGGTTGGTTGGGTTGGTTGGCTTTTGACAAGGCAGTTGATCCTTTCCTATCCAATCCTACACCAGCTCCGACTTACCATCTAAATGAGCGCTTTTTCAGCAAAGATTGGGCGACGTATGATGGAGATGTCAAGGAATTTCAATAGATAATAGTATGGAAGAGTTCAAGAATGAAACTGGTTTTCACGTTTTTTCTTGACTCTTTTTTTGCTTGTGATATAATTAACTGGTAAATAAAATTCTAAAGAATAGTATTTTTCTCTTAAAAATGGAGAAATCTAGAAGGAAAGGAGTCAGATATGAGACAGCTAGCGAAGGCTATCGATGCTTTTTTGAATGAGGTGATTTTGCAGGCAGAAAATCAGCATGAAATCCTAATAGGTCATTGTACTAGCGAGGTAGCTCTGACTAATACCCAGGAGCATATCCTCATGCTTTTGTCAGAGGAATCTTTAACAAATTCGGAATTGGCTCGTCGTCTCAATGTCAGTCAGGCGGCAGTTACCAAGGCCATTAAGTCTTTGGTCAAGGAAGGAATGTTGGAAACATCTAAAGATCCTAAGGATGCGCGTGTGATTTTTTATCAGTTGACTGATTTGGCTCGTCCAATTGCTGAGGAGCATCATTATCACCATGAGCATACACTTTTAACCTATGAACAAGTGGCGACTCAGTTTACTCCAAATGAGCAAAAAGTGATTCAGCGGTTTTTGACTGCTTTAGTAGGAGAAATCAAATAATGAGATATATTACGGTAGAGGATTTGTCCTTCTATTATGATAAGGAGCCTGTTCTTGAGCATATCAATTATAGTGTTGATAGTGGGGAATTTGTGACTTTGACAGGGGAAAATGGCGCGGCTAAGACGACGCTCATAAAGGCCAGTCTTGGTATCCTCCAACCACGCATTGGTAAGGTGACCATTTCAAAGACAAATACGCAAGGCAAGAAATTGAGAATAGCCTATCTTCCCCAACAGATTGCCAGTTTTAATGCAGGTTTTCCAAGTACGGTTTATGAATTTGTCAAGTCGGGACGCTACCCACGAAAAGGCTGGTTCCGTCGTTTGAATGCTCATGATGAGGAGCATATCAAGGCCAGTCTAGACTCAGTGGGCATGTGGGAACACAGAGACAAACGCTTGGGTTCTCTTTCTGGAGGACAAAAGCAGCGAGCGGTGATTGCGCGCATGTTTGCTTCGGATCCAGATGTGTTTATCCTAGATGAGCCGACAACGGGGATGGATGCAGGAAGTAAAAATGAATTTTACGAACTCATGCACCACAGCGCCCATCATCATGGCAAGGCTGTTTTGATGATTACCCATGACCCTGAAGAAGTTAAGGACTATGCGGATCGCAATATTCATCTAGTCCGTAACCAAGACTCGCCATGGCGTTGTTTCAACGTTCATGAGAATGATCAGGAGGTGGGCCATGCTTAGTTTGTTATCTTATGACTTTATGCAACGTGCCTTTCTGGCGGTTATTGCTATGAGTCTTTTCTCGCCGGTTCTTGGAACTTTTCTTATCTTGCGCCGTCAGAGTTTGATGAGTGATACCCTCAGCCACGTCTCACTTTCGGGTGTAGCCTTTGGTCTGGTACTAGGGATTTCTCCGACTATTTCTACGATTGCCATTGTCTTGATTGCGGCGGTCTTTCTGGAGTATCTCCGTACGGTTTACAAGAGCTTTATGGAAATCGGGACAGCTATCCTCATGTCGACAGGTTTGGCTGTTTCTCTGATTGTCATGAGTAAGGGTAAAAGCTCTAGTTCTATGAGTTTGGATCAGTATCTTTTTGGTTCGATTGTGACTATCAGCGAAGAGCAGGTTCTTTCCCTCTTTGTCATTGCGGCGGTTGTTTTGATTTTGACCTTCCTCTTCTTGCGTCCTATGTATATTCTGACCTTTGATGAGGATACGGCCTTTGTAGATGGCCTGCCCGTTCGTACCATGTCTATTCTTTTTAACATGGTGACAGGGGTGGCTATTGCCCTTATGATTCCTGCAGCAGGAGCTCTTCTGGTATCGACCATTATGGTCTTGCCAGCTAGTATTGCCCTGCGTCTGGGGAAAAACTTTAAATCGGTTATGCTGCTAGCCAGTGCTATTGGATTTTTGGGAATGGTGGCAGGACTCTACATTTCCTACTATGCAGAAACACCTGCAAGCGCAAGTATTACCATTATTTTTGTAACTGTCTTTTTACTAATTAGTTTAGTAAGACGTTTTATCAAATAGGAGACGAACGTGAAAAAAATTAGCTTATTGCTAGCCAGTCTATGTGCCTTGTTTTTAGTGGCTTGTTCCAATCAAAAGCAGGCAGATGGCAAATTAAATATCGTGACAACCTTTTACCCTGTCTATGAATTTACCAAGCAAGTCGCAGGAGATACGGCTAATGTAGAACTCCTCATCGGTGCTGGTACAGAACCCCATGAATATGAACCTTCTGCCAAGGCAGTTGCCAAAATCCAAGACGCAGATACCTTCGTTTATGAAAATGAAAACATGGAAACATGGGTCCCTAAATTGCTAGATAATTTGGATAAGAAAAAAGTGAAAACCATCAAAGCTACTGGAGATATGTTACTCTTGCCAGGTGGTGAGGAAGAAGAGGGAGACCATGACCATGGAGAAGAAGGTCATCACCATGAGTTTGACCCCCATGTTTGGTTATCACCAGTTCGTGCCATTAAACTAGTAGAGCACATCCGTGATAGCTTGTCAGCAGATTATCCTGATAAAAAAGAGACCTTTGAAAAGAACGCAGCAGCCTATATCGAAAAATTGCAAGCCTTGGATAAGGCTTACGCAGAAGGTCTGTCTCAAGCTAAACAAAAGAGCTTTGTGACTCAGCACGCAGCCTTTAACTACCTTGCTTTGGACTATGGACTCAAGCAAGTCGCAATCTCAGGTCTCTCTCCAGATGCAGAGCCATCAGCTGCTCGTTTGGCAGAATTGACAGAGTACGTCAAGAAAAATAAAATTGCCTATATCTACTTTGAAGAAAATGCTTCTCAAGCCCTTGCTAACACACTTTCAAAAGAGGCAGGTGTCAAAACAGATGTCCTCAATCCTTTAGAAAGTCTGACAGAAGAAGATACCAAGGCGGGAGAAAATTATATCTCTATCATGGAGAAAAACCTCAAAGCTTTGAAACAAACAACAGACCAAGAAGGTCCAGCTATCGAACCTGAAAAAGCAGAGGATACGAAGACAGTTCAAAATGGTTACTTTGAGGATGCAGATGTCAAGGACCGCACCTTGAGTGACTATGTAGGTAACTGGCAATCAGTCTATCCTTTCCTTGAAGATGGCACGTTTGATCAAGTCTTTGACTACAAGGCTAAGTTGACTGGTAAGATGACCCAGGCTGAGTACAAGGCTTATTATACAAAAGGCTATCAGACAGATGTCACTAAGATCAACATTACTGATAACACTATGGAATTTGTTCAAGGTGGACAAAGTAAGAAATACACTTACAAGTATGTCGGTAAGAAAATCTTGACTTACAAGAAAGGCAATCGTGGTGTGCGCTTCCTCTTTGAAGCGACAGATGCGGACGCTGGACAGTTGAAGTATGTTCAGTTTAGTGACCACAATATCGCCCCAGTTAAGGCAGAACATTTCCATATCTTCTTTGGAGGCACAAGCCAAGAAGCTCTCTTTGAAGAAATGGATAACTGGCCAACCTACTACCCAGATAACCTATCTGGACAAGAAATCGCCCAAGAAATGTTGGCGCATTGATGAGAAAACCGACTAGTTCATAAGAGCTAGTCGGTTTTTGGGTACTAGATGGTTAACTTCATTATAGACTTTTAAGATACCTAAGGCACTTAAAAAAATAAATAAAACTCTTGAAATATCGAGCTTTGTATGCTAGAATGTAGTTAGTTGATAAGGTTCATTAGAACACCAAAGCCCTTAACTATGCCAGTAGTTAAGGGCTTTTTTGACGTATCTTAGCGATTTAACGGGTGTTGATAGGCCAGTCAGTCGGTCTACTTCTTACCATCTAGCCATTTGCAAACGAAATACAAGATGATTCAAGCGATGACGTCTGCTATAATAGTAAGAGCGAGCTCTGGGATAAGGCTCATTAGTTTCACCTCCTTTCACGAACCGTAAGGAACGTAATCGGTAACCGATGACAAAAATAGTATACTACAACAAATTTAGATCATCAACATTGATTAATTCTTGAAATATCGGGGATAGGTAAAAAGTCTTTAAAATCAGAAAACGTATAGTATCAGATGTATAAAATTTTGATGTTATATCAATCATAAAAGTGGATAGGAAAGTTTTCTGATTATCAGAATTCCTTCCTATCCACTTTTTGAAGATTGTAAGTTAGCTTAATTTTATGTAGAATTAGCTTATTTGTTTTATTTATCAAAACCTTGCAAGGCTTTTTGGCGTTCTTCTACTTGACCTTTAGCATCTAGTTTATTACCAGCGTATACAGCTGATTCCCATGATCCATACATTGGATTTGGGAAGATGATGAATTTTTCACCGAATTCTTTTTGCAATTCTTCAAGTTGTTTATCACGGTCAGATTCAGAAGTCTTAGAAAAATCTGCAAAGTCTACGAGGTTATCACCAAACAATAAGATAAGATTTGTGTTTTCTTGAACTTTTTGGCGACGACCCTCTTTGGATTTTACACCATTTTCTAAGAACATGAGATGATCACGTCCTTGAACAGGAATTCCTTCACTTTCAAGATTTTTAATGGTAGCATCTACTTGATTAGCTGAGCGGTCAGAAATATAGTAGATTTGGACACCGTTTTGATCAGCAAACTGAAGAAAATCCTTGGCACCTGGGACAGCTTTTGCTGAAGCTTTTTGAACCCAAACATCCCAATTTTCGGGTGTGAATGCTGTACCATCTTTGACATTTTGTACTTGATAAGGGCTATTATCTAGGACAGTTTCATCCAAGTCTAAAACGATAGAGTAAGGTTTGTCTGATTCTGTTTTGAGCAATTCCTTTAGGTGATTTGTTGCAACGTTATAACCCTGTATGTATAAAGCTTTAGTTTCAGCTGATTTTTGATACCAAAGGGTTGACATAGTGTTTTCTCTTGACCGTAGTTGGTCATATGTCAATGTAATCTGATTATCAGATGAGCTGTTATTGCTTGTCTGTGTTTCTGTAGACTTTGTTGCACAACTAGCCAATAAGACGACAGAAGCAAGTGCAGAAAGGATTGTAACAGTAGTTTTTGCTGTTTTCATGAAATATCTCCTATTCATTAATTTCAATCACTAGTATAGCACGAGGGAAAAGTTAAGGCAAGTTATTCTCTGACTATGGAGGTAGATTCTACAGAAGTTAATGTAATGAAAAAGAAACGATTGCATTTTATAAAGAGTTGTTTTAGTTAGGTATTAGACGACAATGTGACAATTCACCTCTAATTATTGACATTTCAGGAAAAATCGCAGTAAAAACTGCACAGCCTTCTTTAAATGTGCTATAATACAGGAAAAAATAATAATGGAGGTCACGATAATGGCAACATTTTTGATGATTTTTGTGGTGGTTTGTGTGCTCCTATTGGTGATAGTCACACTGAGTACAGTTTATGTGGTTCGTCAGCAGTCGGTGGCGATTATTGAACGCTTTGGGAAATACCAAAAGGTTGCCAATAGCGGTATTCATATTCGCTTGCCTTTTGGGATTGACTCGATTGCAGCGCGGATTCAGTTGCGCTTGTTGCAAAGTGATATTGTGGTTGAGACTAAGACCAAGGACAATGTGTTCGTTATGATGAATGTGGCGACTCAGTACCGTGTCAATGAGCAGAGCGTGACAGATGCTTACTATAAACTCATGCGTCCAGAATCTCAGATTAAATCTTATATAGAAGACGCCCTTCGCTCTTCTGTTCCAAAATTAACTTTGGATGAATTGTTTGAGAAAAAAGACGAGATTGCCCTTGAAGTCCAGCACCAAGTGGCGGAAGAAATGACAACTTACGGCTACATTATTGTGAAAACCTTGATTACCAAGGTCGAACCAGATGCAGAAGTTAAGCAATCCATGAATGAAATCAATGCGGCGCAACGTAAGCGGGTCGCAGCGCAAGAATTGGCAGAAGCTGACAAGATTAAAATTGTCACTGCAGCTGAAGCCGAAGCAGAAAAAGATCGTCTCCATGGTGTGGGGATTGCCCAACAACGTAAGGCGATTGTGGATGGATTGGCAGAGTCTATCACCGAACTCAAGGAAGCTAATGTTGGCATGACAGAAGAACAAATCATGTCTATCCTCTTGACCAACCAGTATTTGGATACCTTGAATACCTTTGCTTCTAAAGGCAATCAAACTATCTTTTTACCAAATACGCCAAATGGTGTAGATGATATCCGTACACAAATCTTGTCAGCCCTCCGTGCTGAGAAGAAATAATAGACTAATACTCTTCGAAAATCTCTTCAAACCGCGTCAGCTTCGCCTTGCCGTATATATGTGACTGACTTCGTCAGTCTTATCTACAACCTCAAAACAGTGTTTTGA
>NZ_JUPG01000009.1 GCF_001074825.1 Streptococcus pseudopneumoniae | reverse complement strand
CGTTGAAAGATCCAACAACCGGCATCAGCCACCAAATTCCAGGAAGCGACTTGGTCAACCAAGACTCTGGTGTAAACGGTATTCCAGAAGTATCTCCAAGTCAACCAGCCTACACCGATCCAGTAGGAACAAGTAGTACAGATGGCGAAGGCAATGTAATCACACCACCAACAGCAGAATTCCCAGCCTACACCGATCCAGTGGGTACAAGTAGTACGGATGGCGAAGGCAACTTGATTACGCCACCAAGTGTCGAAGTTCCAGCCTACACCGATCCAGTGGGCACAAGTAGTACGGATGGCGAAGGCAATGTCATTACTCCACCAACTGTAGAAGTTCCAGCCTATACCGATCCAGTAGGTACAAGTAGTACAGATGGCGAAGGCAATGTTATTACACCACCAACTGTAGAAGTTCCAGCGTATACCGATCCAGTGGGCACAAGTAGTACGGATGGTGAAGGTAACTTGATTACACCACCAACAGCAGAAGTTCCAGCGTATACCGACCCAGTGGGCACAAGTGGTACGGATGGTGAAGGTAACTTGATTACGCCGCCAACTGTAGAAATTCCAGCCTACACAGGCAGTGTTAACGGCATTCCAGAAGTTACCCCAGCTCAACCAGACTATGAAGGTAGTGTAAATAGTATTCCAGAAGAAATACCAGCTCATCCAGATTACGACGGTAGTGCTAATGGAATGTCAGAGGGAACGCCAACATCTGAAACTACAATAAATAAAGATCGACAACTTCCAAATACAGGAACAGAGAAATCAAATACATCACTTGTTGTAGCTCTCTTAGCAGCTATGACTGGTGGACTTCTCATTTCACGAAAACGGAAGGAAGAAGAGTGACGATTTATAGATTGTACAGTCAATAACAAGTGATTTGTATAAAATCAGTAAAATGAGTTGATATACAAGTAACTGTGTTTACATCAGAAAGCAACGTGTTTAGCGTTGCTTTTTGATTCTTTGTCATGAAGCTAGAATAGTGCAATGCGAATTCTAAGGCGTTGTTAGAAATTGATCTACAGTAAATTGAAACAAGAATAAGACAAAAGAGCCTCAAAAAAAGTATTGCAACTTGGTAATACCTTTTTGAGGTGCTTTTTGATATAGGCTCATGTTTTCTCAATAGGATTGTACTCAGGTGAGTAGGGAGGAAGTGGTAAAAGTTTATGCCCAAATTCTTCACATAAGAGCTCTAGCTTATCCATTTTTTCTTGCGTTTTATATCGAACTGTGATATATTTTATATAACGAAGTGCGATATATCGAACTAAATAGGAGGTGGCTGTAAATGGAATTAACGGATAAGATTCGTCGAGTTTATCTTCCGATGACGGAAACGGGTTTTTATATCTTGTTCTGTCTGCAAAAGGAAGGTCATGGTTATAGTATTACGCAAAAGGTCAAGGAGATGACAGATTCTCAAGTTTCGATTAGTCCTGGGACTATGTATGGAACCTTGTCAAAAATGGAAAAGGATGGTTTGATTTCCTTTGTCCGCGAAGAGGAAAAACGGAAAATCTATCAGATTACAGACTTGGGACGCAAAGTCTTAGATATTGAATTAAAACGTATTGAACGACTCTATAGAAACAGTCTGGAGGAAAGATGATGGAAAAGAAGGTTGTTTATAGAATTGCTACCATTGCGGATTATGATAGAGAGGCTTTATATCTTAGAAAAATGCATGCTGAGGGCTGGAAACTTAGGAAAGTAAGTTATTCTATCTTATTGTTTGCAGTTAAGTATACCTTTGAAAAGTGTCGCCCTGAGCAAGTGTCTTATCAGTTGGACTTTTATCCTATGAAAAAATCAGAGAGAGCCTCCTATTTACAATTATTTAAAGACTGTGGCTGGGAGCATATTACAGACTTTAATGGTTTTTCCTACTTTAGAAAACTTCATTCTGGAATTGAGTCGGATGCCGAGTTTGAAATTTATAACGACGTGGCCGGGAAGTTAGCTATGGTCAAACGGATTTTAACGAGGCGGATGCTTCCTATTTTGCTTCTCTTTTTAGCTCTACTACCGGTTTTCTCAAAGTTTGTCAGTGGAGCTAGTTCTTTCAGTTGGGAAGTATTTTTGATTTTCATAATAGATTGGGTTTTATTGATAGTCCATGCGATTCAGATTTCTTATATTTTTTGGAGATTGAGTCAAAAGTGGAAAGAATTATCTAATAAATAACACCAGGTATGTTTTCTAATTTTGGGGTAAGACAATGAATAGCAGACTAGAATTTCGGATCTTCACGATTCTTGATTTGGACAAGGAAGAAGAATATTTGCATGAGATGCACTTGAAAGGTTGGAGGTATAGAACGAGTCGTTTTGGTTTGTTCTATTTTGACCAATGTCAACCAGACGATGTCATCTACTGTATCTATGATTCTAGATTTCTTAAAAAATATAAGCATGAACTGCAAGATTTTAGCAATAGAGGTTGGGAATTGATAGGAGAAGGTTCTTGTTCGATTCTTCGTAAATCGTCTTCTAATTTACTTCCAGAGGATCAAGGCTATATGAGTAAGGGGCTCAGATGGGAAGTTATGCGATATAGACTTCGTTCATGTACTGCTACTTTCTTAGGTGGTCTAGTTGTTTGTATGAGTCTGTTTCGAGAAAATCTCTCTCAGTCTTTCTTTATTATTTTTGTTTTATATGCTTTTCTGATTTCTTATCTAATCTATGGTTATTTCAGACTAAAAAGTAAATACCGAGTAGATGGAAGGTAGGATTCTAGGTCTTCAGACTGATTTTTAGCACTCTTGATAAAAGAGTGCTAATTTTTTGAGTTTTTATCTTGACATTCTCTTTTAAGGGTGTATAATAGAATCATAAGTTAGCACTTGAGGGTATCGAGTGCTAATCGATCAGACAGAGAGGAGTGATGAGATGGTTACAGAGCGTCAGCAGGATATTCTAAATCTCATTATTGACATCTTTACCAAAACGCACGAACCTGTCGGATCCAAAGCCTTGCAAGAGTCTATTAACTCTAGCAGTGCAACCATTCGTAATGACATGGCGGCTCTAGAAAAGCAAGGTTTGCTTGAAAAGGCTCATACTTCAAGTGGTAGGATGCCAAGTGTTGCTGGTTTTCAGTACTATGTAAAACACTCACTGGATTTTGACCGACTGGCTGAAAATGAGGTTTATGAGATTGTTAAAGCCTTTGATCAGGAATTCTTCAAATTAGAGGATATTCTGCAAGAGGCAGCTAATCTACTAACAGACCTGAGTGGCTGTACGGTAGTAGCACTGGATGTTGAGCCGAGCAGGCAACGTTTGACAGCCTTTGATATCGTTGTTTTGGGGCAACATACAGCCTTGGCAGTATTCACCCTAGACGAGTCTCGAACGGTTACCAGTCAGTTTCTTATTCCAAGGAACTTCTTGCAGGAGGATTTGCTGAAACTGAAGAGCATCATTCAGGAACGTTTCCTCGGCCACACCGTTCTAGATATTCACTACAAGATTCGGACGGAGATTCCGCAGATTATCCAGCGTTACTTTACAACAACGGATAATGTGATCGATCTCTTTGAACATATCTTTAAGGAAATGTTCAACGAAAACATTGTGGTGGCAGGCAAGGTTAATCTTTTGAATTTTGCTAATCTAGCAGCCTATCAGTTCTTTGACCAACCGCAAAAGGTGGCTCTGGAGATTCGTGAGGGGCTTCATGAGGATCAGATGCAAAATGTCCGAGTTGCGGACAGTCAAGAGTCCTGTCTAGCAGACCTAGCGGTGATTAGTAGCAAGTTCCTCATTCCTTATCGAGGAGTTGGAATTCTAGCCATTATCGGTCCAGTCAATCTGGATTACCAACAGCTAATCAACCAAGTCAATGTGGTCAACCGTGTTTTGACCATGAAGTTGACAGATTTTTACCGCTACCTTAGCAGTAATCATTACGAAGTACATTAAGATTGAAATCATTAAAGGAGGCGAAAATGGCCCAAGATATAAAAAATGAAGAAGTAGAAGAAGTTCAAGAAGAGGAAGTTGTGGAAACGGTAGAAGAAGCAACTCCTGAGAAGTCTGAGTTGGACTTGGCAAATGAACGTGCGGATGAGTTCGAAAACAAATACCTTCGTGCTCATGCAGAAATGCAAAATATCCAACGCCGTGCCAATGAAGAGCGTCAAAACTTGCAACGTTATCGTAGCCAAGACTTGGCAAAAGCGATTCTCCCTTCTTTGGACAACCTTGAGCGTGCACTCGCAGTTGAAGGTTTGACAGACGACGTTAAAAAAGGATTGGAGATGGTGCAAGAAAGCTTGATTCACGCTTTGAAAGAAGAAGGAATCGAAGAAATCGCAGCTGACGGAGAATTTGACCATAACTACCATATGGCCATCCAAACCCTCCCAGCAGACGATGAACACCCAGCAGATACCATCGCCCAAGTCTTCCAAAAAGGCTACAAACTCCATGACCGCATCCTACGCCCAGCAATGGTGGTAGTGTACAACTAGGCTAACTTGTCCGAAACGACACTAAACTATGAAGAAAGATAAAATATGTTTGGTTTTGCAATAGTGAGCAAAGCGAACCAAAGACGATACTCTTCGCCGTGGCGCTACTTGCGCAAACTTTGAGACCATAGGCTCAAAGTTTAGTCAAAGAGATTGACGAGGTTAAGCTCTGACGGCGCCGCCACCTAAGAAGAGTATCAAAAAGAAAAATAGAAAATTAACTAACAAGGAGAAAAACACATGTCTAAAATTATCGGTATTGACTTAGGTACAACAAACTCAGCAGTAGCAGTTCTTGAAGGAACTGAAAGCAAAATCATCGCAAACCCAGAAGGTAACCGCACAACTCCATCTGTAGTATCATTTAAAAACGGCGAAATCATCGTTGGTGATGCTGCAAAACGTCAAGCAGTTACAAACCCAGATACAGTAATCTCTATCAAATCTAAGATGGGAACTTCTGAAAAAGTTTCTGCTAACGGAAAAGAATACACTCCACAAGAAATTTCAGCTATGATTCTTCAATACTTGAAAGGTTATGCTGAGGACTACCTTGGCGAAAAAGTAACGAAAGCAGTTATCACAGTTCCAGCTTACTTCAACGACGCTCAACGTCAAGCAACAAAAGACGCTGGTAAAATTGCTGGTCTTGAAGTAGAACGTATTGTCAACGAACCAACTGCAGCCGCTCTTGCTTACGGTTTGGACAAGACTGACAAAGAAGAAAAAATCTTGGTATTTGACCTTGGTGGTGGTACATTCGACGTCTCTATCCTTGAATTGGGTGACGGTGTCTTCGATGTATTGTCAACTGCAGGGGACAACAAACTTGGTGGTGATGACTTTGACCAAAAAATCATTGACCACTTGGTAGCAGAATTCAAGAAAGAAAACGGTATTGACTTGTCTACTGACAAGATGGCAATGCAACGTTTGAAAGATGCAGCTGAAAAAGCGAAGAAAGACCTTTCTGGTGTAACTTCAACACAAATCAGCTTGCCATTTATCACTGCTGGTGAGGCTGGACCTCTTCACTTGGAAATGACCTTGACTCGTGCGAAATTTGACGATTTGACTCGTGACCTTGTAGAACGTACAAAAGTTCCAGTTCGTCAAGCCCTTTCTGATGCAGGTTTGAGCTTGTCAGAAATCGACGAAGTTATCCTTGTTGGTGGTTCAACTCGTATCCCAGCTGTTGTAGAAGCTGTTAAGGCTGAAACTGGTAAAGAACCAAACAAATCAGTAAACCCTGACGAAGTTGTTGCTATGGGTGCTGCGATTCAAGGTGGTGTGATTACTGGTGATGTTAAAGACGTTGTTCTTCTTGACGTAACACCATTGTCACTTGGTATCGAAACAATGGGTGGAGTATTTACAAAACTCATTGACCGTAACACAACAATTCCAACATCTAAATCACAAGTCTTCTCAACAGCAGCAGACAACCAACCAGCCGTTGATATCCATGTTCTTCAAGGTGAACGTCCAATGGCAGCAGATAACAAGACTCTTGGACGCTTCCAATTGACAGATATCCCAGCTGCACCTCGTGGAATTCCTCAAATCGAAGTAACATTTGATATCGACAAGAACGGTATCGTGTCTGTTAAGGCCAAAGACCTTGGAACTCAAAAAGAACAAACTATTGTCATCCAATCTAACTCAGGTTTGACAGACGAAGAAATCGACCGCATGATGAAAGATGCAGAAGCAAACGCTGAAGCAGATAAAAAACGTAAAGAAGAAGTAGACCTTCGTAACGAAGTAGACCAAGCAATCTTTGCGACTGAAAAGACAATTAAAGAAACTGAAGGCAAAGGCTTCGATGCAGAACGTGACGCTGCCCAAGCTGCCCTTGATGACCTTAAGAAAGCTCAAGAAGATAACAACTTGGACGATATGAAAGCAAAACTTGAAGCATTGAACGAAAAAGCTCAAGGACTTGCTGTTAAACTCTACGAACAAGCCGCAGCAGCGCAACAAGCTCAAGCAGGAGCAGAAGGCGCACAAGCCACAGGAAACGCAGGCGATGACGTCGTAGACGGAGAGTTTACGGAAAAGTAAGATGTTGAGGCGTTAAGAAAACGAAAGAAAAATAGGAAGCCATCGCCTTGTGCGATGCACAAAAGATGGCTTATCTTTTTTCCGAAGTTTTTAGCCGAAACTCAGTTAAGCCTAACTCGTTAAGAATGACTAATCACTAAAGTGATTGTCATTCTACGGCAATTGCTATGGCGACTTGCCTAAACGCCTTACTAGTTCAAAAACAAAGTATAATCGACTTTATTTTTGAACGTCGTAATGATAGGAAGAAATCCAGAGGTTGCAACCCAGCCTCTGTTTTTCGATAAAAAGGGACTAAACCTGATTTATTTGGGTTTTGTCTCATCAATATGAAATATAGGAATTGAACCTGACCTAAATCGAGGTTTGATTCAAAATATCAATAGAAAGGAACAAAGGTGTTCAGGGAATTGAACACGGGCTACGGACTGTGCCAAAAAGATAGTTTTTTCTAGGACGCAAGCGTCCGTCGTCAAAACTCCTATTTTTGCTGTGTCCGTTTGACGCCCTTTGTATCTTGAATTATGAACAATACTGAATTTTATGATCGTCTGGGGGTGTCAAAAAACGCTTCGGCAGACGAGATCAAAAAGGCTTATCGTAAGCTTTCGAAAAAATATCACCCAGATATCAATAAGGAGCCTGGTGCTGAGGAAAAATACAAGGAAGTTCAGGAAGCCTATGAGACTTTGAGTGACGACCAAAAACGTGCGGCCTATGACCAATATGGTGCGGCTGGAGCCAACGGTGGTTTTGGTGGAGCTGGTGGTTTCGGCGGTTTCGATGGGGCAGGTGGCTTCGGTGGTTTTGAAGATATCTTCTCAAGTTTCTTCGGCGGAGGCGGTGCTTCACGTAATCCAAATGCTCCTCGTCAAGGGGATGATCTCCAGTATCGTGTGAATTTGACTTTTGAAGAAGCTATTTTTGGAGCTGAAAAAGAGGTTAAGTACAATCGTGAAGCAAGCTGTAGTACATGTAATGGCTCTGGTGCTAAGCCAGGAACAAGTCCAGTCACTTGTGGACGCTGTCATGGCGCTGGTGTCATTAACGTTGATACACAGACTCCGCTTGGTATGATGCGTCGCCAAGTAACCTGTGATGTCTGTCACGGTCGCGGAAAAGAAATCAAAGATCCATGTACAACTTGTCACGGAACAGGTCATGAAAAACAAGCCCATAGTGTACATGTAAAAATCCCTGCTGGTGTGGAAACTGGTCAACAAATTCGCCTAGCTGGTCAAGGTGAAGCTGGATTTAACGGTGGACCTTATGGTGACTTGTATGTAGTGGTTTCTGTGGAAGCCAGCGATAAGTTTGAACGTGAAGGAACCACTATCTTCTACAATCTCAACCTCAACTTTGTCCAAGCGGCTCTTGGTGATACAGTTGATATCCCAACGGTTCACGGTGATGTTGAATTGGTTATCCCAGAGGGAACTCAGACTGGTAAGAAATTCCGTCTACGTGGAAAAGGAGCTCCGAGCCTTCGTGGTGGTGCAGTTGGTGACCAATACGTTACCGTTAATGTCGTAACACCGACAGGCTTGAACGACCGCCAAAAAGTAGCCTTGAAAGAATTCGCAGCTGCTGGTGATTTGAAAGTCAATCCAAAGAAAAAAGGCTTCTTTGACCATATTAAAGATGCTTTTGATGGAGAATAAAAGTAAAAAGAGCCGTTGGGCTCTTTTTGTTTATAGATTTTTTAAGACTTTTCTTAAGTGATGACGGACGGTAGCGACCTTCTTCGAAGTTACATACTTAAACTTTGAGCCCAGGTCTCAAAGTTTCCGGACACCTGAAACCAAGCTGTTTCAGGTGTTTTCATTACGGCGGAAAGCCTGGGAAAGTCTTTGATTTAGTTATGAAACGGTGAATAATACTCTTCAAAAATCTCTTCAAACCACGTCAGCGTCGGCTTATCTACAACCTCAAAACCGTGTTTTGAGCTGACTTCGTCAGTTCTATCCACAACCTCAAAACGGTGTTGTGAGCAGCCTGTGCCTAGCTTTCTAGTTTGCTCTTTGATTTTTATTGAGTATGAGTTGCCTAAATTATGATGTATAGTTGATGGGATATAACTTGTTTACCTTTTAAAAAGAGCCGAGTAGCTCTTTTTACTTATCTTCGATTTCCTGTGTTTCTTTTATCACAGCTAGTCTAGTCTGGATATCCTTTTCCAAGACCTTAAACTTGTAAGTCAGGTCTTCTTGGTATTCCTTGATGAGTTCTTTTTGCTGGTCGATGATTTGCAGGCTATTTTGGATAATATCCACATCGTCCTTGATAGCTTGAACGCGGTCAGTGGTATTCAAGACTTCATCTGTGATGGTTTGGCGATTTTTTGTGATCAAATAACTTCCAGCTGCAGCTCCTGCAAATAGCAGTAGGTTGGATAATTTCATAACAACTCCTTAGGCGTTTTTGATAGTTTCAGCGACTTGAGCAAGTTTGTCAAAGTCAGGTTCGTGGGCGATAAAATCAATCTTGAGGTCATCGTCCGCACTGTAGCGAGGCACGAGGTGAACGTGGGTATGAAAGACGGTTTGCCCAGCGACTTCTTCACAGTTAGCAATGATATTCATACCAGCAGCCTTGGTAGCTTTCATGACTTTTTGAGCCACTGTTGGTACTTGGGCAAAGAGTTGGCTGGCGCTAGTAGCGTCCATTTCCAAAAGATTACGATAGTGTTCTTTTGGCACGACCAAGGTATGTCCAGGTGTCACTTGAGAGATATCAAGAAAGGCAAGAACCTGCTCATCTTCATATACTTTTGAAGCAGGAATTTCCCCTGCAATGATTTTACAAAAAATGCAATCTGACATAAAATCTACCTCTACTGTATTGAATTTTGATATAATATAGCTACATTATACCAGATTTGGAGAAAATATGTTAGAAATAAAAAACCTGACAGGTGGCTATGTCCATGTCCCTGTCTTGAAAGATGTGTCTTTTACTGTTGAAAGTGGACAGTTGGTTGGTTTGATTGGTCTCAATGGTGCTGGTAAATCGACGACTATTAATGAAATTATTGGTCTGTTGACACCTTATAGTGGCTCCATCAATATCAATGGCTTGACCCTGCAAGAAGATGCGACTAGCTACCGTAAGCAAATTGGCTACATTCCTGAGACACCTAGCTTGTATGAGGAATTGACCCTCAGAGAGCATATCGAAACGGTTGCCATGGCTTATGGTATTGAGCAGAAAGTGGCTTTTGATCGAGTGGAACCTTTGCTAAAAATGTTCCGTTTGGACCAGAAATTAGACTGGTTCCCTGTTCATTTTTCAAAAGGGATGAAGCAAAAGGTCATGATTATCTGTGCTTTTGTGGTGGATCCGAGTCTTTTTATCGTGGATGAGCCCTTCCTTGGTCTTGATCCGCTGGCTATTTCTGACTTGATTCAGCTTTTGGAAGTGGAAAAGCAAAAGGGTAAGTCCATTCTCATGAGTACCCACGTGCTGGATTCGGCTGAGAAGATGTGTGATGCCTTTGTCATTCTTCACAAGGGAGAGGTGCGTGCCAAGGGAAATCTCCTGCAACTGCGCGAAGCCTTTGATATGCCTGAGGCTAGTTTGAATGATATTTACTTGGCTCTGACCAAAGAGGAGGAGCTATGAAAGACTTGTTTTTAAAGAGAAAGCAGGCTTTTCGTAAGGAGTGTGTCGGTTATCTGCGCTATGTTCTCAATGACCACTTTGTCTTGTTCCTGCTTGTTCTGCTGGGCTTTCTAGCCTACCAGTACAGTCAACTCTTGCAAGATTTTCCTGAAAATCATTGGCCTATCCTTTTGTTTGTAGGAATTATCTCTGTTTTGCTTTTGCTTTGGGGTGGAATTGCCACCTATATGGAGGCTCCAGACAAGCTCTTCCTCTTAGTCGGAGAAGAGGAAATCAAACTCCATCTCAAGCGTCAAACTGGCATTTCCCTAGTCTTTTGGCTCTTTGTGCAGACCCTTTTCTTGCTGTTATTTGCGCCCTTATTTTTAGCCATGGGTTATGGCTTGCCTGTTTTTCTGGTCTATGTGCTTTTATTGGGAGTAGGTAAATATTTCCTCTTTCGTCAAAAGGCCAGCAAATTTTTCACGGAAACTGGACTGGATTGGGACTATGTCATTTCCCAAGAAAGCAAGCGTAAGCAAGTCTTGCTTCGTTTCTTTGCCCTCTTTACGCAGGTCAAGGGGATTTCAAACAGCGTCAAGCGTCGTGCCTATCTGGACTTTATCCTAAAGGCTGTTCAGAAGGTGCCTGGAAAGATTTGGCAAAATCTCTATCTGCGTTCTTATTTGCGAAATGGAGACCTCTTTGCGCTCAGTCTTCGTCTGCTCTTGCTTTCCGTTCTGGCGCAGATTTTTATCGAGCAAGCTTGGATTGCGACAGCAGTGGTAGTGCTGTTTAACTACCTCTTGCTCTTCCAGTTGCTGGCCCTCTATCATGCCTTTGACTACCAGTATTTGACCCAACTCTTTCCGCTGGACAAGGGGCAAAAGGAAAAAGGCTTGCAGGCGGTAGTCCGAGGATTGACCAGTTTGGTCTTAGTAGTGGAATTAGTTGTTGGGTTGATTACCTTCCAAGAAAAACTAGCCCTTCTAGCCTTACTGGGAGCTGGTTTGGTTTTACAAGTTTTGTATTTGCCTTATCAGGTAAAACGTCAGATGCAGGACTAACATTGCTTATATGAAACAAAAAAGAAGTTGAGTTTAATTTAGCTCAGCTTCTTTTATTTTCTACAAGAGAATGGTTGGTCCGTAGAGACTCAACTTGGTCTTGACTTGGTCAAAGTGGAAACGGTCATAGGCCCGCCAAGCGGCGCGAGTAGGAGCATCTGGATTGAGGGCGCTGAGTCCCATGAGAAGACTGGAAGTCTGGTAAAATTTTTCCAGTTCAATCAAGACTCGATTATCCACTGTCTCAGCCTTGGCTAGAAAACCAAGAATAGAGTTTAATTGCTCCTGAAAGCGGACGTCGTCAGCGGTTGCCTGTTTGCATGCTTGGTAGGCTTTGTTTAAGTCAGTAATCAAAGTCTGAGCTCTTTTGATAGGGTCTGTATCTGTCATGAGAATTTCTCCTTTAATCTGGGTGCCAGTCTTGTTTCTAGCAACTGTGTTTTGATACTGTCAGTTTATCACTTTTATCTCCTTTTTCACCATCAAATCTTTAATTGTTCTTGAAATTTCCTGAATGGTACTGTTAAGATTTTATGATAAAATAGTGGTAAGCCCATCATGATGTTGTAGAAAAATAATCCTTTTAGGAGCTTTCAAAGACTGTTTAGGATTGGGTGTGCTTGTGCTAGACCTTTTCTGTTATTCTTTTCTTAGGAGGAGAATCCAATGAAACATATGATTATTCAGACACAGAAAACAGTCTATAAAGTAAACGTCGACGATATCTACTATATCCAAACACATCCAACTAAAGCCCATACCGTACAGATTGTTACAGAAGAAGCTAGCTTTAATATGGTTCAAAATTTAAGTAATCTTGAGAACCAATATGGGGAAACCTTGATGAGATGTCATCGAAATTGTTTGGTTAATCTTGATAAATTAAAATCGATTGATTTTCAAGAAAGAATCCTTTTTCTCGGAGAAGAAGGTCAATACGCTGTCAAGTATGCCAGACGTCGCTATAGAGAAATTCGTCAAAAATGGTTGAAAGAAGGAGAGTAAGAAGATGAGAATATTTGTTTTAGAAGATGATTTTTCCCAGCAGACTAGGATTGAAACGACGATTGAGAAACTTTTGAAGGAACATCATATCACTCCCAGCTCTTTTGAGGTCTTTGGTAAGCCAGCTCAACTGCTGGCAGAGGTGCATGAGAAGGGGGCGCATCAGCTATTCTTTTTGGATATTGAGATTCGAAATGAGGAGATGAAGGGGCTGGAAGTGGCTAGAAAGATTCGGGATCGGGATCCTTATGCCTTGATAGTCTTTGTGACGACTCACTCAGAGTTTATGCCCCTGTCCTTTCGCTACCAAGTGTCTGCTTTGGACTACATTGATAAGGCTCTTTCGGCAGAGGAGTTTGAATCTCGGATCGAGACAGCCCTCCTCTATGCCAATAGTCAAGACAGTAAGAGTCTAGCGGAAGATTGCTTTTACTTTAAATCAAAATTTGCCCAATTCCAGTATCCTTTTAAAGAGGTTTACTATCTCGAAACGTCTCCCAGACCCCATCATGTCATTCTCTATAGCGAGACAGATAGGTTGGAATTTACAGCGAGTTTGGAGGAGATTCTCAAGCAGGAACCTCGTCTCTTGCAGTGCCATCGCTCTTTTCTCATCAATCCTGCCAATGTGGTGCGTTTGGATAAGAAAGAAAAACTGCTTTTCTTTCCCAATGGTGGGAGCTGTATGATAGCGCGTTATAAGGTCAGGGAAGTGTCTGAGGCTATCAATAACTTGCACTGAGTGAGGTGATGGGATGGAATTAGTTTGGAAGATCGTATATGTGTTTTTGCTATCTGGATTGGAATTGTTTATATTTTTTAAGGTGGATGGAATTGTTCTAACTCTGGAGAGAGTCTTTAAAGCTTTTCTTTTTAAGCTACTTTTAGTAGTTATTTTTGTAACGATTAGCTATATAGTAGGAAATAATTACCTATCTTATTTTGTGGAACCCTTGTACGGCATAGGCTTGTCTTTATTACTGTTAAGAGGACTTCCTAAAAAACTCCTTTTCTTTTATGGTCTCTTTCCAATGATATTGGTGAATCTCTTTTATAGAGGTATTTCTTATTTTGTGCTTCCATTTTTAGGGCAAGGGCATGTGTATGATGACCGCTCTTTTATTTGGTTATGTATAAAAATTTTCATTTGCTTTATTTCTCTAGCCTTTTTGAAATGGTTAGACTATGATTTTACTAGTTTGAGAAAGGAGATTCCCGATAAAGATTTTCAAAAGTCCCTGACTAAGATTAACTGGATAATGGGGGCTTACTATCTAGTGATGCAAAGTCTGTCTTATTTTGAATATGTACAAGGTATACAATCAACGACTGTTCGCCATTTCATTCTGGTATTTTATCTACTCTTTTTTATGGGGGTTATCAAGAAATTAGATACCTATTTGAAGGAAAAACTTCAGGAGAAACTGAACCAAGAGCAGACCTTGCGCTATAGAGATATGGAACGCTATAGTCGGCATATAGAGGAACTTTACAAGGAAGTACGGAGCTTTCGGCATGACTATAGCAACCTCTTGACTAGTTTACGTCTGGGCATTGAAGAGGAGGATATGGAGCAGATAAAAGAGGTTTACGACTCTGTTTTAAAGGATTCCAGTGAAAAATTGCAGGACAACAAATATGACCTGGGCAGATTAGTGAATATTCGTGATAAAGCCCTCAAAAGTCTCCTAGCAGGGAAATTTCTAAAAGCCAGAGATAAGAAGATTGTCTTTAATGTCGAAGTTCCTGAGGAGATTCAGGTTGAGGGAATGAGACTGCTTGATTTTCTAACCATTGTGTCTATCCTTTGTGACAATGCTATTGAAGCCACTGCAGAGGCCAGTCAACCTCACGTTTCAATCGCCTTTTTTAAAAATGGAGCACAGGAGACCTTTATCATTGAAAATTCCATCAAAGAAGAGGGCATCGATATTTCTGAAATCTTCTCCTTTGGAGCAAGCTCTAAAGGGGAGGAGAGAGGAATTGGTCTCTATACCGTCATGAAAATTGTGGAAAGTCATCCTAATACCAGTCTAAATACCGCCTGCAAAAATCAAGTATTTCGTCAGGTTTTAACAATGATATCAATTGAATGATAACAAATAATAGAATCATTGAAAAATCAAATACTAGAATAAATATATTAAAACTCTACAATAAAACTTATAATATAAATGTTTCGAAAAGATTGGTTGTGTATTTTATGATTTTTAAGGTTCTTTTCTACCATTTATTAAGTCAATAAAGGTTTTAAGAAGAAATGAGACTAGACAGTAGCCATCCTGAGGTTACTGTTTTATTTTTTACAACAAAATAGGCTTCATAATATCTATAGGAGATTTACCCACTACAAATATTATAGAGCCAAGTTTTTTATCCAATATCACCTTGGATGATTACATTTGTTGATGATTTCCATACCTATTAGCTTGGTCCGGTATTTTAGATGTTAACATATCTAATATTGAATCTAACCACCATCCTCCACCTGTAATCTGGTTGAGTTCAGTAGTTGTTAGTTCTTGAAATGAAGTTAGGTTTTGATTCTTATCCATGTTATAATTCTCCTTTTTGATAAGATAATAAATAGTTCTAGAGTGTTATCTGAAAATTAATCAGAATGTGTTAAAATTTTATCTTTGAAATAATCAAAATATGTTTTCTTTGCAGTTACACTAGTGACGCGACCTTGTAAGCCGTATTGGATGAGTTTACTATCATTATTAGATAGTTTTGCAAGAGCGGTTAATTTAAAGAGATTTCCTTGCTCTGTTCTGGTAGGAGTTTGATCAATTGTCTGAAGTTGGCCGATGATGGTAATGCCGTGATTTCCAATCTTCTCCAGTTTTAATCTTACAGTTTGTCCTTTATCTAGTAGAGGTAGATAGTCAGAAGATACGTAGTAAGTGATTAGTACTTCTCTTGTATCTGTGATGATAGGGAATATTTGAGCAATTTCTGTACCAGTTGGAATTCTATTTTTACCTTCAAATTCGCTGTTCAGATGAATGATACCTTTATTTGGGGCGGTTAAGGTATTGTTTTCTAAGCGCTGTGTCGCTTGATCTAGCTGTACTTTTAATTCTGTTAATTGATTCTCCACGGTTAGTTGTTGCTGTGAGGCTGTTTGTAAAAACTGAGTGCGGAGTACTTCAATTTTAGTTGCTAAACTATTATCATAAGTTGCTACACTTCCGATACCAGCTTGCTGAATTTTGAGGCTTGCGATAGATGATTCAAGACCTGCAATACTTTGATTAATTTGAGATAAAAATGGCTCTTCTGCAGTTCCTTGTGTTTGTCCTTGTGAAGCTACAAGATAACGATTCAAAATTGACTGGTGCGGATTGCCAGTTGGTAAGCGAGCCCTTTTATTTATGATAGCATCTCTCAGCTCTTGATATTCTCCAATTTGTTGTTGAACTTTTGTAATTTCTTGTTCGATGGCTGATGAACTGCTATTGGCAAGATTGGCTTGATTTGAAACTTCGGTGTTAGTCTTTGAGATACCTAGCTCAATATCATGAGCTTGTTTAGTAAAATTCCTAAAGGTATTATGGTAGCCAAACTCATCCTCACTAGAAAAAAGATCAGTCGCTTTTTCTAAGCTTTGTTTCAAAATTCCAAGTCCTTCTTTTTGCTTCTCAAGTCTTTGTAATTGAGTTTCTAAGGCAGTTTTCTGACTTTCTTCCATTGTTTCAGAGTATTTGATGAGTAAGTCCCCTTTTTCAACTACTTGATTTGCCACTAAATGATTAGCTAGGATAGGATTATCACTGGTCGACTGAATGGATGCAATAACACTTGTAGGGGCGATTTCTCCTTGGGAAGTGACAGTAATTTCTTTTGTGGCAACAAGGGAGAAAATCAAGATGAAAGTAAACAGTAATGAAAGAGGTATAATTAACACTGTCGCATAGTTATGGTAACGTCTCTGATAAAACTCGACGCTTCTAAAAAGATTAGGATTCATGACATTCTCCTTATTTATTGAATAGATGATGGTAGAAGCCTTGCGCCTGCATTAACTCTTGGTGACTACCCACTTCAATGATTTTCCCTTGGTCAAGAACAATGACACGGTTGGTTCGTTCGGCTATACTGAGACGATGGGCTACAAAGAGAATGGTTTTATCAGTTAGGGACATAAGATTATCTATAACTTTTTTCTCAGTCAAGACATCAAGACCGCTAGTAGCTTCATCTAGTATTAAAACAGGAGATTTAGTTAAAAGAGCACGAGCGAGGGCTATTCGTTGCTTTTGTCCTCCTGATAGACCAGCTCCATCAGAGAGCTGAGTTTGATAGCCCATAGGCATTCTTTCAATGTCTTGACGGATTTCAGCTAATTCACAAGCTCTTAGAATATCTTCTTGGCTAATCATATGATTACCGCCCAAGGTTAAGTTTTCCAAAATAGAGCCATTAAAGATATAGGCTTGTTGGGGTAGGTAATTAATATGACGGCGCAAGACTTTTTTATCAATGTTTTTGATATCCTGATGATTGATGGAAATATGTCCTTTGTAGGGTTCAAAGAAATTGACAATCATTTTGGCTAAAGTTGTTTTACCAGAACCACTGACTCCAACTAGGCTAACCTTATCTCCTTGTTTAATCGTGAGATTAATATCTGTTAAGGTATCTCGTCCAAAACCATACTTATAAGAAAGGTCATCAAATTCAATATCGCCCATCAAAAAATGTGAATGAACAGGGTTTTCTTGAACTTGAAATTCAGATTCGACTAGATAGACTTCGTTCAAACGGTTATTAGCGACCTTCGCAGATTGGAGTTTGGTTTGGAGGTTGATAATATTTTCCATAGGAGTTGTAAAGTAAGAAAGAAGTGTGTTAAAGGTAATCAGCTGACCGATAGAAATTTTACTTGACATGACTAATTGAGCGCCAAACCATAGGATAAGGATATTCAGAACTAATTTTGTTCCCTGCTTTAAACTCGTTTGTAAAATAGAATATTTACTGAGCTTAAAGGATTTTTCCAAATAATCTACAAATTCACTGTCTATATTTTGATAGCGATTTTCTTCACTCGTGAGCGACTTTATAGTTTCAATCCCGTTGATATCTTCAATGATGGCAGAGCTAACCATAGAATTACTTTGCATGACATCATGGTTCATTTTTTCGAAAGGTTTCATAAAAGAAAAGATGATGAACATGTATATAGGAATAGAAATAAGAGAAAGAAGGAAGAGATTAGGGTTTTGTGCCAGTAAGACGCCTCCTACAAGAATCAGAATAGAAACATCCAGAAAAAGAGAAAGAATGGTAGAAGCCAAGGCATCTATAATAGAGTTAGCATCTGTGAACCGTGAAATGATTTCTCCTGTACGACGTGTCGCAAAGAAAGACATAGGAAGTTCAAAAATATGGCGGATATAGGATAAAATCACATCAATGCTTAATCTCTGACTCAGAATAGTTAGGAGATAATCTCGGGAGAAACTCATGACTTGCTGGAGGATATAGGTTATAACCAGACCAACTGAGATGATTCCTAAAGTTGATTTCATCTGATTTGGAATGTATTCATCCAAGATTCCTTGGAGATAATAAGAACCACCGATATTGATAATAGTGACCAATAAGCTTGAGAGAACAATGTAAGCAATGAGAGATTTTTGTTTGAAAATCAGAGGAAGGAAGCTTAGTAGACCATTCTTTTTATCTTTATGGGGTTGATAGCTAGGTTTGGGAGCTATAAAAATAGCTACTCCAGTCCATTCAGAGAAAAAGCGTTCTTTTGACATTTTGGTGATTTTTACAGAAGGGTCAGGATCACCAATAACCAGATAGTCTTTCTTTGTTTGATAGACAACATAGTAATGTTGGAGTTTTCCTTCTTTGTTAACGTGAACGATAAATGGATAGGGGACATCACTCATGTCAAAGAGAGTTTTATCTGCTTGAACAGGTCTTGTTTCAAAGCCCATTTCATCAGCGGCTTTTACAATGCCAAGAGCAGTCGTCCCTTCTTTATTGGTCTTTGCAAGTTCTCTCAAGTGAGCTAGAGAAAAATCTGAACCATAGAATTTAGCAATCGAGGCTAAGGCAGCAACACCGCAGTCTCTAGCATCTATTTGAGGAACAAATGTACGTTTATAAGAAGTCATAGGCAATTCCTTTCATATAGTGGATAGGTCTATTATGACATAAAAACAATTTCATGCTTTATAAAATCTTGAATCGTCATTGAAACTTCCTGAATGGTCAAAAAATGTTTAGAGCACATCTTTCTTTAAAAAAATAGAGATGATTTTGAAATAAAAAAGCTAATTTAAGACGTTTCGATGACAATTCAAGATTTGGATGAAAAACTTTAAAAAACGATGATATACTAAACTTGTCAAAGTTGCAACAGGACAAAAATTAAAAATAAAAAAGGAGTATTTGTCATGGATACAAAAATGATGTCACAATTTTCTGTTATGGATAATGAAGAACTCGAAATAGTTAGTGGAGGAGGCAATTTAGGGTCTGCAATCGGTGGTTGTATTGGAGCAGTACTATTAGCTGCTGCGACTGGTCCGATAACTGGGGGAGCAGCAACACTTATTTGTGTAGGTTCAGGAATTATGTCCTCTTTGTAAGATTATGATTCTTAAATATAGTATTATTATCGCTATTAATTTACTGTCTTATTTACTTACTTACAAAATATCAAAGTTATCTAAGAATGATGAGAATAAGATAGTTAGCAAAATTTTAATTATATTATCAATAGTTTATGTAATCGTTGATGCTTTACTTAGTTGATGGATTGGTAGGAATAAAAAACTTAACTATAAACTATTATTTACTAATATTTTTTGCTTTCTGCAAGTTAATAAATAGTATAGTAAAACTTTTTATTGCAAGGAGAATAACGAAATTAAGATATTTTAGATACTCAAGATTATTGAAATCTTAGACTAAAAAATAGGTACTGCTACCTTTAAGAAGATAGTAGACGTATATACTTTTTTAAGAAAATCAAAAAGATACTATAAAAAATCTATTTGTTTATTGAATTTAAGACTTTGTAACAAATTGAAAATAAAAAGGAGGTATTCATCATGAATACAAAAATGTTGTCACAGTTAGAGGTTATGGATACTGAAATGCTTGCGAAAGTTGAAGGGGGGTATAGCTCCACTGATTGTCAAAATGCACTGATTGGAGGAGTCATTACGGGAGCTATAACTGGTGGAACTGGAGCAGGTTTGGCCACTTTAGGAGTAGCTGGACTTGCTGGTGCATTTGTTGGAGCACACATTGGTGCAATTGGGGGTGGATTAACATGCTTAGGAGGTATGGTTGGTGATAAATTGGGACTAAGTTGGTAAGACTTATAGTAAAATTATGAGGATTCTATTCTGATTTATTTTAGTTTTTTTAAAAAGGAGTATTTGTCATGGATACAAAAATGATATCACAATTTTCTGTTATGGATACTGAAATGCTTGCTTGCGTTGAAGGTGGAGATAATTCATACGGATTCTGGTATAGAGTAGGTAGTTTAGTAAGAGATGGATTTGATTTGTATGTTGAAAATCAAAGAAGATTGCATGCGATGTGCCCACTGTGTATCTAAGGAGATAATATCATGAAAAATAAATATTTTGAAACTTTAAGTGCAGAAAAACTAATACAAGTTCAAGGAGGTGGAATGCCTTGGTGGACTTCCTTAATTCCTAATTACGACCAACTTCTTGGATCAATTTGTGGTTTCATAGATGGAATTAGCAAATCTACAAACAGGGGACAATGCTAAAAAATCATCTAGACATTAAAGAAAGGATAAACTATGAAGAACATAAGTTTTATCTTTATAAAAGTGCTTACTTGCTTTTTACTTACTTTTGCTATTCAAGTTGTACCATTAACTGTTGTGAGACGATTTTATGACGGAGTGATAGGAGAAGTATTCGGTGTAGGTGTCTACTTTTTATCTTTCTTTATATGTTTAACAATTATTGTATATCTTGTTAAGAGATGGGGGGATGAGACTACTTTAGATCGCTTACCAATCAAGTGGGTAGAATTGAGATGGATTATTTTTGCTTATCTGGCTAATCTAATTTTAGTAGTTAGTTTTATATTTTTTACTACCGTCCTTGGAAAAGCCCATGATAATACAAGTTCTTTGAGCTTTTTTCAACATTTGGAAACTAGTGGTTTCTTTTATACAGTTCTATTTTGGTTGTCAACTGCTTTTACTCAACCTCTTTTGGAGGAGATGCTCTTTAGAGGAATCATTTTAGGAACTTTAGAAAAATATTCTCCTATTTTTGCTGTCTTTCTTTCAGCTGTTCTTTTTGGATTTGCTCATGATGGAGAGATTATTTCTCAGCATCTTGTGACAGGACTTGTATTGGGTTGTCTTTATATAAAGCAAAGAAATCTATATTCCTGTGTAGTTGTACATGGCTTAATGAATGCTACTATTACGTGTCTCTTTTTCTTATCTATTTAATCTTTAAATAACGTCACATAGCTACGTAACAGAGGTTATATACAGTGCTTTGAACTGTTAGATAGAAAAGGAACAAAGAAATGAAAACTTTTCTTGATAAATACGGAACATCTTCCTTGCGAGAGTGCTACTAGGGTAGTTGCCCTTGCTTGTCTCTACTTATTTGTTTCTATTTCGTCAGTTTTTAAATTTTTCCTTAGTTTTCCAATTTCTTTGAGTGATTATCAACTTGGTTTTTATCTTAGTTACTGTTAGGATAAGAGAGTTTGAAGATGATGATTTGGTTAGTCCTAGAACCAATCAACTTATATTCATCGGCTTGACAGGATTGATGTCTATTATTTGTTTGTATAGAAGTATCACAGCAGGAAAATTATACCAACAATTAATCGCTTATATTGGTGATATTCTCTGCTTGCTTATCATGCTTCTGCTTATGTGGGGCTTGAAGTATTATAAAAAGTAGAGCTTAATGAAGTATAAAGGGATAAGTGTTTTCGAAATACTTACCCTTTTATAATGATTTTTTTTGCAATTCAAGATGTTTCGATGACCATTTAAGATTTATATGAATTTGTAATCTTAAATAAGGTAAGATAAAGATAACAAATGTAAAGGAGTATTCTTATGAAGAATCAAAAGATAAAATCGCTATTACTTGTACCACTTGTATTTGCATCTATTACTACGGGTGTTGTATATGCAGAAGAGCAGCCTACTACTTCATCTATTCGGGCGAATGATAGTTCTCTTGTGGCACCAGATTTGCCATCGGCTAAGGAAAAGGTGGAGCATAAGCCTTCTGTTGTAACCCCAGAAGAGTATGAGAAGAATGTTACGGACTTTAAAAAGATAGATATTGAAGCCGTTCGTCAATCTTTTACAGAGGATCAATTGGAACATACTATTTATTTTGGTAGAAAAACTTGCTCTCATTGTCGTCAATTTTCTCCTGAATTGAAAGAATTTAATAACTTGATTGAAAAGAAGTTAGAATATTATGATTTGGATGGTAAGGATTTTGATGGGGAAGCGAGAGAGTTTCTATTTAAAAAAGTCGGTATTCCAGGAACACCAACAATTTTGTATTTAAAAAATGGACATCCGATATCTGGATGGGTTGGTGGCGGAGCAACTGCACAACAGGTGTATGATTATATGTACTCGAGAAACTCACCTAAGCAAACGGAGACAGTGAAATCTTCTGAGGAAACAGTAACTGAAAGTGTCCGTGATGAGAAAACCAGAAATGACAGCATGAGTATTAGTGATAAAGTTGTAAGCGACAGCAAAGGTATGAGTGATGAAAAAAGAACCGAAATGAAAATATCCAATGCTAATTCCAATTCTAATAGTGAAAATAGTGGGAAAGAGGAGAATACAAACTCAACTACTAAAGCTAAAACTACTCAATCTGACAATTTAGCAATGTTAGACAATAAGAATCAATTGGAAACTCCCAAACCTATTTTTGATGCTGCTCAAGAAAATAAAACTCCTTCAACTGATGTTAAGGGGACTGATTATGTAAGCGAATCTATTACTTCGAATGAAAAATTATTACCGAAAACAGGAGAGGAAGAAAGTTACCAACTGATTCGGCTAGCTGTCGCGTTTTTTATGGCTTCTATAATGATTAAAGTGAAACAAAAAATTCATAAATAAAAATAGATGGTAAACAGGTGCAATGATATTATTTGTTTGTAATAACATATAGCTAACATTTGCCTATAGACAAGAGTGAGAAGATAGGTGTATTTATTTTATATATAAAAGATTATAACTGTATATGAACTGAATGATAAAAGGTCAAGTATTTCCGAAATGCTTTCTTTTTCGATTATTTTAACGCCTCAAGATGTTTTGATGACTATTTATGATTTGGATGGAAAATTTCAAAGAATAGTAGTATACTAACATTGTTAAGGTTGTAGTCGAAAGTGGAATATCAACTCTTATAGAGGAGAAAACTAACCACTTTTAGAGAATTAAATAGTAGTTGATGTATAGGTAAAAAAGTATGGTAAGTAGTTAGTATTAGCGGAAGTAGAAAACAGTAAAAGGAGAAAGAAAATGAGTCGTACAGTACGTGCAATATTTAAGAAAGAATTACGTGGAATGACAGCAGTTTTAGTTACCTATTTGATAATTGTATCTTTCTTTTCTTATTTTAGTCAATGCTTCGGGAATTGGAAGTATGTTATAGAATATGTAGGCGCTCCATTTACTATATCCTTCACATTCTTTATTTTAGAAACTATGAAAGAACGACATAACAAAATAAAAGAAGACGAAGAGAAAGAAAAACAACAATCAGAACTAAAAAAATGTAAAATAAAGGGGTAAGAAATGGCAAGGAAAAAGAAGTCACTTGGAGAAGAATATGGAAGATGGTGCTGTCAAGGACGATAGCAACCTATGAAAAAGTAATCAACGCTGAAAAATAACATTTTCAGATGAAAAGATGGAGGAGTTAGACAACGTACTATCTAATGGAATGGGGTTGCTTGATGGAGTACAAGCATACGATATTCTAACAGGACGAAAATAAAAAAAGTATTCCTCGTGAATACAAAAACAATGTTTCAATTTGCAGAAGCTAACAGATAAATTTTCTCTTTATCCAGCCTGACTTTTAATAAGTTGGATGTTATATTATTTGAGGTATCCTATATGAATAAGAAATCCTTTTTTATCATCTGTTCTACGTTGATCATAGCATCAAATCTTCTCATGATTTCCGTGGTGAACAAGGGAGAAGAAACAGGGAGCAATCTGTTTGTGATTGCTATAGCTTGTGTTTTGCTACCAGCTTTTTTATATGCAGTTGAAAACCAACTAACTTCATTGATAAGAGTAGAATCAATACTCCTGATTCAGTTGACAGTTATATCCCTACTCCGTCTTATCAACAGAATAGGGAGTACGCCTGAAATCCTCAACATTATCATTACCCTTATCGCTTTGGCAAGTGGGACAGCTGCTATCCTTGTTGCGATTATGAGAATATATGAGAACATACGGAAGTGAGGGTGAGTAGTTTTCTATTTTGGATCTTTACGTTGTCAAGTTCCCCTAGGGCAAGTATGTTTTCCATGCTTGCTTTTTAAATTTTTTAACAATTCAAGATGTTTTGATGACCATTTATGATTTGAGTGATCCAAGGTCAAAATGAGTGCTATACTAGCAGTGTAAAGGTTGTAGCTCACTAAGATAAAGCATACATTTAGGAGAAAATCTTATGAAGAAAAAAATACTGATCATTTTCGTTCTGTATCTGATTATGTCTATCCTTCTTTATCCGCTTAGGGAGAGTATTTGGTATCATCTATTTTATACAATAGCCTATATGATTGCGGTTATAATCTATCTTGCTTTAACTAAAAAGAAAGGAGCAAAGAAATGAAAACTTTTCTTGCTAAAAAACGGAACATCTTCCTTGCGAGATTGTTCTTAGGTCAGTTGCCCTTACTTGTCTCTACTTATCTATTTCTATCTCGTCAGTTTTTAAATTTTTCCTTGGTTTTCCAATTTCTTTTAGTGGTTATTAACTTGGCTTCTATTTTGGTCACTGTTTACCTCACTAGAGAAATGAGGATAAGAAAGTTTGAAGATGATGATTTGGTTAGTCCTAGAACCAATCAACTTATGTATATCGGCTTGACAGGTTTTATGTCTATTATTTGTTTGTATAGAGGTATCACAGCAGGAGAATTCTATCAACAATTAATTGCCTATATTGGGGCTATTCTCTGCTTGCTTATCATGCTTCTGCTCATTTGGGGATTGAAGTATTATAAAAAGTAGCTTTCTATCCTTTTCTGGCTGGATATTTGAGTAGCAGGCTCTATTAAATTGTTAGTGAAATAAATGAATGGAGGTATTTAATATGAAATACAGATTATTTCTTGTTATTTTCTTGAGTAGTATTTTGAATATTCTTTTAGGGACATTTTTACAAATCTCTAATGTATCGATTGGGTGGCTTGTTCTCTACAGTGGCTTGTTTGAAGCAGGAGTTTTTCTTCTTACCAATAAAGGGTTGACGGTAAAAATCAAGGAGGCAGACATTCAAAACCGTTTTAAATTTATTTTTGGAAAAACGATATGGTTTCAAATTCTTTTGCTTATCTTTGTGATGATCAAACTTTATCTTGGTTTGGATGCGAAGCTGATTTTATTCTATGGACATATTTTCATTGTCTTTAATGCTTTAATATATCTATTATCTAGTAGTCGGATTAGTCTTAAAAAGAGCAAACTGTCCTTTTAATCTTGCATCGGTAGAGCCTGGCAAGGGGAGGTATTAGGCTAGCCTCTGTCTTGTAGATAGTAGGGAGGAGTTCTATGAAAAAACATCCTATTTTTTTCAAAGCGAGTGCCATTCTTTCTTATTTGTTTCTGTTTTTCGGACCGTTTTGGACAACCCAATTTTGGATCAATTAAATGGTAAGTGGCCTATTATACATCTTTCAAAACCATGTAGTCCTTATGGTATAGTGGGAACTCCAAACTCATGTAATGGTATTTAAAAAGGATTGAAGATATGAAGGCAAAATATGGGAATCAAATTGTTGATGTTTGGGAAATTGGTCAAGCAACTCCTAAACCAAGTTGGGTAGAGGAAGCTTTTCAAAAAAATTATATGGTTTGGTTGGATAATCATGTGCGCATTCTAATGGCAGGTCTCAACACTTCTCTCGCAACGAATATCAAGTTTGGTCTAGTTGGAACAGTTGGAGGAGGATTCGCTGGTTATGGGATGTATGTTCTCGGTTATCCAGGTGATTATATAGATATCACCAATCATAGAGTTGTTTCTGCTAAAACATTTCACAAAAGTTATCAAATTTTAGAAAATGATTAGATATCATTTAATTGCAATGGAGAAAGCTATGAAAAAACATCCTATTCTTTTCAAAGCGAGTGCAATTCTTTCTTATTTGTTTTTGTTTTTCGGATTGTTTTGGGCAACCCAATTTTGGAGCAATTATTGGGAGTTCTCGTCTTGGGTAGGAAATCTTATCTGGATTCGAAACATCATCAGCCTTCTCTTTATCTGCTTTATGATTTGGATTTTGGTCAGGTCGGGCCATGCTTATCTCTTTCGTATCCCTAGAAAAAAGTGGTTGAGCTATTCCGTCCTGACGGTATTAGCAGCTGTCGTGCTGATATGCTTTAACTATCTGACAGCTAAACACGTTCAGGGGACGAACGAAGGGTGGAATTTGTTTATTGCCTATAGTGAGACAAATTTTGCGGAGTTTGGTGTTTACCTAACCTTAATCGTACTAGGGCCTCTGATGGAAGAATTGGTATGTAGGGGACTGCTTCAACATGCCTTCTTTAAGCATTCGAGATGGGGGCTGGATCTTCTCTTTCCGTCATTCTTATTTGCCTTGCCCCACTTTTCTAGCTTGCCAAGTCTCGCAGATATTTTTGTCTATACGGCAGTGGGTTGTCTATATGCCTGGCTGACACGTTATACGAAGAGTATCTATCCTTCTTATTCGATTCATATTGTTAATAATATCATCGCAAACTTACCATTTTTGCTCACCTTTTTACATAGGGTCTTGGGGTAAAAAAACAAAAGGCTTGCTTTTCAGCCATAGAGGAGGTTATCATGTATAAACGCTTATTTTTCCTAGATTCCAAAACCTTAGACTGGTTGACGCCCTATATTCTAGTTTTGGCTTCTGACACCATTGCCTTTAATGTTTTTGTGCTAACCTTTGTATCTGCGGTGGTCTTTAATTCCCTAAATTCCATGCTAGCTTTAATGGCTATCTTCTTAGGGGCTGGTTATGTGGTCGGATTTTGGTTACTCAAATGGTTTGTTTTGGAAAGACTAGAGTTAAAGGATGACTTGTAGGGAAGTTTGTTTGTTGAGGAGGATAATTTTATGAAGTTTTTTGATAAATTTCATGCCTTTTGTTTTGGATTTTTAGTACTACTAATCGTCATTACAGTTCCTTATACGATTAACCACGGGGATTTTTTTCAAAATGAATCTGAATTGATTATTGTAAGTCTTCTTGTAACATCGCTGAGTGTTGCTTATGCTAGACAGTTTGAAATGATTTCTTTTGGGATGTTAAGCAAGAAAGACCTTTTGCTTTTCATTGAAATCTTTCTTCTAAGTCTGCTTGAGACGCTAGTTTATATTCATTTCTTCGCTGTTTCTTCTGGCGCAGGAGTTCAACACTTGGCGGAAGTCAGCAGAGGAATCTCTCTGTCTTTGATTTTGACTTCCTCAGTTTTTGGACCCATCCAGGAGGAACTCATTTTTAGAGGACTCCTTCAAGGTGCGGTTTTTGACAACTCTTGGTTAGGGCTTGTACTAACTTCCTCTCTCTTTTCTTTCATGCATGGACCTTCTAATGTCCCTTCGTTTATTTTTTATCTACTTGGGGGCTTGTTACTGGGCTTTGCTTATAAAAAGAGCCAAAACCTATGGGTTTCTACTCTAGTTCACATGTTTTACAATGCTTGGCCACTCTTATATTATTTATAAAAATCATGAAAGGTAAGCAGAAGACGGTGCTTACCTTTTTCTTTCTATAAATTATAACCCAAACCACCCCATAGGCTTTTCTTTGAGAATCGGGTGTGGACCGGTTGACGAATAGGGCAAAAACTAGTAGAATAGTAAGGAAACTTTATACGGAGGAAAGAAATGGATTTGGGTGATAATGAGCTAACACTGACTCCCATACCTGGGAAAAGTGGTAAGGCTTATATGGGTAGCTATCCTGACGGGAAGCGCATCTTTGTAAAAATGAACACCTCTCCAATCCTACCTGGTCTAGCTAGAGAACAAATTGCTCCACAATTATTATGGAGTCGCCGTTTGGCAGATGGGCGTGATATGTGTGCTCAAGAATGGTTGACAGGCAAGATATTGACCCCCTATGATATGAATCGTAAACAAATCGTCAATATTTTAACCCGTCTTCATCGCTCACGTCCATTGATGACACAGTTGAGTCGCTTGGGCTATGCCATGGAAACACCTGTAGATTTACTACAGTCTTGGCAAGAAACGGCTCCAGATGCTTTGCGTAAAAATCATTTTATCAGTGAAGTGATGGCTGATTTACGTCAGACTATTCCAGGATTTAGAGAGGACTATGCGACCATTGTCCATGGAGATGTAAGACATAGTAATTGGATTGAGACAGATAGTGGCTTGATTTATTTGGTAGATTGGGATTCGGTTCGCTTGACCGACCGCATGTTTGATGTGGCTCATATGCTCTGCCATTATATTCCAGAACATCAGTGGAAGGAATGGTTGACCTACTACGGCTATAAGTACAATCAAACGGTATTAAGTAAATTGTATTGGTATGGTCAATTGTCTTATTTGAGCCAGATTTCCAAGTATTATATGAACCAAGATTTAGAAAATGTCAATCGGGAGATTCATGGTTTGCGTCACTTCCGAGACAAGTATGGAAAGAGAAGATGAGAGTTAGAAATCGTAAAGGGGCGACAGAATTACTAGAGGCAAATCCCCAGTATGTGGTCCTCAATCCCTTAGAAGCCAAGGGGAAATTGCGGGACTTGTTTGGCAACGACAATCCCATTCATGTGGAAGTTGGAAGTGGAAAGGGTGCCTTTGTTTCAGGTATGGCCAAGCAAAACCCTGACATCAACTATATCGGGATTGATATTCAAAAGTCTGTTTTGAGCTACGCTTTGGACAAGGTGCTTGAAGTTGGAGTACCGAACATCAAGCTCTTGTGGGTAGATGGTTCTGACTTGACTGACTACTTTGAAGACGGTGAGATTGATCGTTTGTATCTGAACTTTTCAGATCCATGGCCTAAAAAGCGCCATGAAAAGCGTCGTTTGACCTACAAGACCTTCTTGGATACCTTCAAGCGTATCTTGCCTGAAAATGGAGAAATTCATTTCAAGACGGATAACCGTGGCTTGTTTGAGTACAGCCTAGTGAGCTTTTCTCAGTATGGCATGAAGCTCAATGGTGTCTGGCTTGATTTACATGCAAGTGATTTTGAAGGCAATGTCATGACAGAATATGAACAAAAATTCTCAAACAAGGGGCAAGTTATCTACCGAGTTGAGGCAGAATTTTAAGAAATAGCCTAAAATCAGGCTGTATAAGTGCTTTTGCTTTACATAAGTTGGCAAACGTGCTATACTAAGAGTAAGAATATGAGAAAGTGAGGCGGGGAAATATCTTCGCCTCTTGCTTATGAGGAGGTGGACGCAATCGCAACAATCGTAGAATTAGTCAGAGAAGTTGTAGAACCTGTCATCCAAGCACCTTTCGAACTCGTGGATATCGAGTATGGAAAGATTGGCAGTGACATGATTCTCAGTATTTTTGTAGATAAACCTGAAGGAATTACCTTGAACGACACGGCGGACTTGACAGAAATTATCAGTCCTGTCCTAGACACCATCAAGCCAGATCCCTTCCCAGAACAATATTTCCTAGAAATCACCAGTCCAGGCTTGGAACGTCCTTTGAAAACCAAGGATGCTGTTGCTGGGGCGGTTGGGAAATACATCCATGTCGGGCTCTACCAAGCCATCGATAAGCAAAAGGTCTTTGAAGGAACCTTGTTGGCCTTCGAAGAGGATGAGTTGACCATGGAATATATGGACAAGACACGTAAGAAAACCGTCCAAATTCCATACAGTTTAGTATCAAAAGCACGTTTAGCAGTTAAATTATAGAAAAAGAAAGGATAGCTTTTGAGGATTCAAAAGTGAAGAAAACATGAGTAAAGAAATGCTAGAGGCCTTCCGCATTTTGGAAGAAGACAAGGGAATCAAAAAAGAAGATATCATCGACGCAGTAGTAGAGTCGCTTCGTTCCGCTTATCGCAGACGCTATGGTCAATCTGATAGCGTAGCCATTGACTTCAACGAAAAAACAGGTGACTTTACAGTTTATACTGTCCGTGAAGTTGTTGATGAAGTATTTGACAGCCGTTTGGAAATCAGCTTGAAAGATGCTCTTGCCATTAATTCAGCCTATGAACTTGGGGACAAAATCAAGTTTGAAGAAGCACCTGCTGAGTTTGGTCGTGTAGCAGCTCAATCTGCCAAACAAACCATCATGGAAAAAATGCGCAAGCAAACCCGTGCCATCACATACAACACTTACAAAGAGCATGAACAAGAAATCATGTCTGGTACTGTTGAACGCTTTGATAATCGTTTCATCTATGTCAACCTTGGCAGCATCGAAGCCCAATTGTCAAAACAAGACCAAATCCCTGGAGAAGTGTTTGCTTCTCACGATCGTATTGAGGTTTACGTTTATAAAGTTGAAGATAACCCTCGTGGTGTGAATGTCTTTGTTAGCCGTAGCCATCCAGAAATGATCAAACGCCTGATGGAGCAAGAGATTCCAGAAGTTTATGACGGAACTGTTGAAATCATGAGCGTGGCTCGTGAAGCTGGTGACCGTACTAAGGTTGCCGTTCGTAGCCACAATCCAAACGTGGATGCTATCGGTACAATCGTTGGACGTGGTGGTGCTAACATCAAGAAAATCACTAGCAAATTCCACCCAGCTCGCTACGATGCCAAGAGCGACCGTATGGTGCCAATCGAAGAAAATATCGACGTTATCGAGTGGGTAGCAGATCCAGCTGAATTTATCTACAATGCCATCGCTCCTGCTGAGGTTGACCAAGTTATCTTTGACGAAAACGACAGCAAACGTGCCTTGGTGGTTGTTCCTGATAACAAGCTTTCTCTTGCAATCGGTCGTCGTGGACAAAACGTTCGCTTGGCAGCTCACTTGACTGGTTACCGTATCGATATCAAGTCTGCTAGTGAATTTGAAGCTATGGAAGAAACTGCTTCAGTAGATTTGGAAGCAGAAAACGATACTGTAGAAGAATAAAAGCTGCTAGAGGAGGGAAAGATGAAAACAAGAAAAATCCCTTTGCGCAAGTCGGTTGTCTCTAATGAAGTGATTGATAAGCGTGATTTGCTCCGTATTGTCAAGAACAAGGAAGGACAAGTCTTTATCGATCCGACAGGCAAGGCCAATGGCCGCGGCGCTTACATCAAGCTAGACAATGCAGAAGCCCTAGAGGCGAAAAAGAAGAAGGTCTTTAACCGCAGCTTTAATATGGAAGTTGAAGAAAGCTTTTATGACGAGTTGATCGCCTATGTGGATCACAAAGTGAAAAGAAGAGAGTTAGGACTTGAATAAGCAAAAGATAAGGAATCTCTTGGGACTTGCTCAGCGAGCAGGCCGAATCATATCGGGTGAAGAATTGGTAGTCAAGGCCATTCAAGACGGCAAGGCCAAGTTGGTCTTTCTAGCCCATGATGCTGGACCCAATCTGACCAAGAAGATTCAAGATAAAAGTCATTATTATCAAGTAGAAATTGTAACCGTGTTTTCAACACTGGAATTAAGCATAGCAGTCGGGAAATCGAGAAAGGTTTTGGCTGTGACAGATGCTGGATTTACAAAGAAAATGAGGTCTCTTATGGAATAGAAGAGGAGGACATGATTTGTCTAAGAAAAGATTGTACGAAATCGCAAAAGAACTTGGAAAAGAAAGTAAAGAAGTTGTAGCGCGTGCAAAAGAGTTGGGCTTGGATGTGAAAAGCCACTCATCAAGTGTGGAAGAAGCTGTCGCTGCAAAAATCGCTGCCAGCTTTAAGCCTGCAGCTGCTCCGAAAGTAGAATCAAAACCGGAAGTACCAAAAGCAGGTGCAGAAAAGAAAGCCGAAAAATCTGAGGCAGCTAAACAAGCTGTAGCCAAGGAAGATGCAAAAGCGGCTGAGCCAGTTGCTCCTAAAACAGAAAAAGCAGCAGCGAAACCACAAAGCCGTAATTTCAAGGCTGAGCGTGAAGCCCGTGCTAAAGAGCAGGCAGAACGACGTAAGCAAAACAAGGGCAATAACCGTGACCAACAACAAAACGGCAACCGTCAGAAAAACGATGGCCGTAATGGTGGAAAACAAGGTCAAGGCAACCGTGACAATCGTCGCTTTAATGATCAAGCTAAGAAACAGCAAGGTCAGCAAAATCGTGGAAATGAGCGCCGTCAACAAGAGGACAAACGTCCAAATCAAGCGGCTCCACGCATTGACTTTAAAGCCCGTGCAGCAGCCCTAAAAGCAGAGCAAAATGCAGAGTACGCCCGTTCAAGTGAGGAACGCTTCAAGCAGTATCAGGCTGCTAAAGAAGCCTTGGCTCAATCCAATAAACGCAAGGAGCCAGAGGAAATCTTTGAAGAAGCTGCTAAGTTAGCTGAACAAGCGCAACAAGCACAGCAAGTTCAAGCAGTGGTTGAAGTTGTCCCTGAGAAAAAAGAACCTGCAGTGGATACACGTCGTAAAAAACAAGCTCGACCAGACAAAAATCGTGATGATTATGATCACGAAGAAGATGGTCCTAGAAAACAACAAAAGAATCGAAGTAGTCAAAATCAAGTGAGAAATCAAAAGAATAGTAACTGGAATAATAACAAGAAGAACAAAAAAGGCAATAACAAGAACAACCGTAATCAGGCTCCAAAACCTGTTACAGAGCGTAAATTCCATGAATTGCCAACAGAATTTGAGTATACAGATGGTATGACCGTTGCGGAAATCGCAAAACGTATCAAACGTGAACCAGCTGAAATCGTTAAGAAACTTTTCATGATGGGTGTTATGGCAACACAAAACCAATCCTTGGATGGGGAAACGATTGAACTCCTCATGGTGGATTATGGTATCGAAGCCAAACAAAAAGTTGAAGTGGATAATGCTGACATCGAACGTTTCTTTGTCGAAGATGGTTATCTCAATGAAGATGAATTGGTTGAACGTCCACCAGTTGTAACCATCATGGGACACGTTGACCACGGTAAAACAACCCTCTTGGATACTCTTCGTAACTCTCGTGTTGCGACAGGTGAAGCAGGAGGTATCACTCAGCATATCGGTGCCTACCAAATCGTTGAAAATGGCAAGAAGATCACCTTCCTTGATACACCAGGACACGCGGCCTTTACATCGATGCGTGCGCGTGGTGCTTCTGTTACCGATATTACTATCTTGGTTGTAGCGGCAGATGACGGGGTTATGCCTCAGACAATCGAAGCCATCAACCACTCAAAAGCAGCCAACGTTCCAATCATTGTAGCTATTAACAAGATTGATAAACCAGGTGCTAACCCAGAACGCGTTATCGGTGAATTGGCAGAGCATGGGGTTATGTCAACAGCTTGGGGTGGAGATTCTGAATTTGTTGAAATCTCAGCTAAATTCAATCAAAACATTGAAGAATTGTTGGAAACAGTCCTTCTTGTAGCTGAAATCCAAGAACTCAAGGCAGACCCAACAGTTCGTGCAATCGGTACGGTTATCGAGGCTCGCTTGGATAAAGGAAAAGGTGCGGTTGCAACCCTTCTTGTTCAACAAGGTACCTTAAATGTCCAAGACCCAATCGTTGTCGGAAATACCTTCGGTCGTGTCCGTGCTATGACCAATGATCTTGGTCGTCGTGTTAAAGTTGCTGGACCATCAACACCAGTTTCTATCACAGGTTTGAACGAAGCGCCAATGGCGGGTGACCACTTTGCCGTTTACGAGGATGAAAAATCTGCGCGTGCAGCAGGTGAAGAGCGTGCCAAACGTGCCCTTATGAAACAGCGCCAAGTTACCCAACGTGTCAGCCTTGAAAACCTCTTTGATACGCTTAAAGCTGGTGAACTTAAGTCAGTTAACGTTATCATCAAGGCCGACGTACAAGGTTCTGTTGAAGCCCTTTCTGCCTCACTTCAAAAAATCGATGTGGAAGGTGTGAAAGTTACCATCGTTCACTCAGCAGTCGGTGCCATCAATGAATCTGACGTTACTCTTGCCGAAGCTTCAAATGCCTTCATCGTTGGTTTCAACGTACGCCCTACACCACAAGCTCGTCAACAAGCAGAAGCTGACGATGTTGAAATCCGTCTCCACAGCATTATTTATAAGGTTATCGAAGAGATGGAAGAAGCTATGAAAGGGATGCTTGACCCAGAATTTGAAGAAAAAGTTATCGGTGAAGCAGTTATCCGTGAAACCTTCAAGGTATCTAAAGTCGGAACTATCGGTGGATTCATGGTTATCAACGGTAAGGTTACCCGTGACTCTAAAGTTCGTGTTATCCGTGACGGTGTCGTTATCTATGATGGCGAACTCGCAAGCTTGAAACACTACAAAGACGATGTCAAAGAAGTTACAAACGGTCGTGAAGGTGGATTGATGATTGACGGCTACAATGATATCAAGACTGATGATGTGATTGAGGCCTACGTCATGGAAGAAATTAAGAGATAAGATTTTTGCTCCTTTCTTAGGTGGTGAGGGACGCAAGCAAACCGATGGTTTCATTGCTTATTTTTGAGCCTAGGGTCTCAAAAATCCCCTGTGATGGGACTGATAAATCAGTTCCATCACTTTCACCACGGCGAAAGAAGCGGATGAGTTCAAATTGAACTTCGTTTCAATTTGAACTGAAAATCAAAAAGTTTAAAAATAGCTAGGTCTGCTGGCCTAGCTTTTGGTTCAAAGTAGAGAAAGGAATATCATGGCAAATCATTTTCGTACGGATCGTGTGGGCATGGAAATCAAGCGTGAAGTCAATGAGATTTTGCAAAAGAAAGTCCGTGATCCGCGTGTCCAAGGTGTGACCATCACAGATGTTCAGATGCTAGGTGACTTGTCTGTTGCCAAGGTTTACTACACCATTTTGAGTAACCTTGCTTCAGATAATCAAAAAGCTCAAATCGGGCTTGAGAAAGCAACTGGTACTATCAAACGTGAACTTGGTCGCAATTTGAAATTGTACAAAATCCCAGATTTGACCTTCGTCAAAGACGAGTCAATCGAGTATGGAAACAAGATTGACGAAATGCTACGCAATCTGGATAAGAACTAAGATAAAGAGGGAAGTCCCTCTTTTTTGGTGGGGAAAATAGGTGGAATTTGAAATGGAAAAATATTCTTTTAACTAGAATTCTGTATTTTTAAAGGTTAGCTAATTAGAAAATGCTTTTTTTTTTTAGCAAATATGATATGATGATTTCATAAATAAAAGGAGATTCTATCAATGAATAATGTAAAAAAAGTTTGTCGTTTAGCTTTGCTATGTCTTTCCGTCTCTACTCTAGTTGCTTGTAGTTCTCTTTCTGAAAAAACAAGCAGCTCTTCTAGTGAGAATCAAAC
>NZ_JUPG01000061.1 GCF_001074825.1 Streptococcus pseudopneumoniae | reverse complement strand
TGAAGGCGAAGCTGCAGTTCGCGAGGAAACTCCAGAATATACTAAACCACTAGAAACCAAAGGTACGCAAGAACTCGGACATGAGGGCGAAGCTGCAATTCGCGAAACAGCTTCAGTCTATACAAATCAGTCAGAAACCAAAGGCACGCAAGAACCAGATCATGAAGGCGAAGCTGTAGTCCGAGAAGAAGCGCCAGAGCACACTAATCCAATAGCGACA
>NZ_JUPG01000060.1 GCF_001074825.1 Streptococcus pseudopneumoniae | reverse complement strand
AGCTGGAGAATCACCTAATGTGGAGAGAACACCGCTATACTCTGGAACTTCTGTAACAAGTGATTCGTCTCCGTTAACTCCGCCTGTAAAGTCATGCTGTTCAACTGTTGGGGCCGATTCTTCTCCTGAGGTTGATAATACACCCATATACTCTGGGATTGCCAGTATAGGAGATTCAGTGAAAGGAACTCCACCTTTAAACTCTGGCTTATCTACTGTAGGAGCTGCAAAGTCACCAGATGTACCTAAAATACCAGAATCTTCTTTTCCACTATCTTTTTTTGGATCTAATTTCCCAGCTAAATCCTTATCCGAATCCTTCTTAGAAGGCTCCACTTCTTTATCTTCAACATAGACAGGATCTTTTGGTTGACCCGCAATATAAGAACGAACCCAATCCAGCTGCTCTTTTGATAAAACTAAACCTCCACTGCGGCTTCCTACAACACCATTTTGGTGAACTCCAATTAAAGCACCTTTGTCATTATAAAGACCACCACCAGACGCTCCAGGTTTCGTACCTCCATAGCTAATTCCCTCTATTCCAGAGCCGAAGTCTGTAGTTCCTACTACTTTGCTATCTAAAACTGGACTTAGCTTGTTATCTGGAAAACCATAGACCGAAACTGAATCCCCCTCTGCAACTTTCGAAGATTGTTTTACAACCTCTACAGGAGTTACTCCTTTTACTGCTTCTTTTAACCGAACCAAAGCTAAGTCATTTTTAAATCCAAATACTGAATCTTTCTTATTCCAATAAACAATATCATCATCTGAAAAATTCACAGACTTACCATTCGGTAAAGTTGCTTTATACACTGTATTGGTGCGACCAGACTTAGTAACTACCTCAGAACCTTTAACTGTTAAGAAATTATGAGCGACTGTTAACACCAAATTGGGTGCAATTAAAGTACCTGACCCCGACCCATCTGGCGTTTGAATGTGCGTTGTAGCATAGAAATTTTCTGAGCCATTCGGAGCTTGTAACACCTCTTTACTAGGTACAGGTAAGTTCGATTTACCACTCAAATCGACTTTACCAACTTCAGTTCTTGCAAAATCCGAAGAAGACGTAGATGGAGGAGTTACCGAATCTACTACCGCTCTTATAATTGTATCACCTAAAGCTAACTTACTGACATAGTCATCAGACCAAGTAGTATCACTTGCTAGTTTGTTAATTGGCACTCCGTTATAGGATACCACTTTAGCTGTTGGGGAAGTTGCTATTAACTGTTTGAAGTCTGGATTTTGTCTTAAATGAAAATTCAAGCCACTTCCAACAGGACCTTCCTGAACAACCTTATCTGAAATCAAACGAGTTCCTTTAGTATCTTCCACTCGAAGTAGAACACGACCTTTTTCTTCACCTTTTACTAAAGTAGCTCGACCTTTTTCATCAAAACTATACAAAGCACCGTCAATCTCAGACTCTACATCTTTTAAAGCTATATGATTTTCATCATAGTAGTAACGGTTTGCACCATCTATATACCAACCCTTTATACCATATTTATCAATCATAGAACGAATCCAAGTTCTGTGCTTTTCCGTAAAGATAGTACCACCGCCAATACGCTCACTCTCAGGAGCGTTTGAAGTATTTGTTCCGTGCTGGTGGATACCGACTACCTCTCCCTTATCATTAAACAAAGGAGCACCTGAAAAACCTCCTAAAGCTGAGGAATGATAAGTGACTGCACCACTCTCTTTATTGATACTGCTCACAGTTGTTGAGACTGAATAAGCCTTACCGTCTTTCAATCGAGCTTTATTTTCTTTACTTAAATTTGGAGTAGAAAAATCATTGGGATATCCGACCATAGTGATTTCATCACCAGTAGAAACCTCTTTATCGCTCAGTTCTCTTGGTGAATCTTCACCACCTGTCATAGCTTCTACAGGCTTTTTAGTTACCACTACTGCTAAGTCGTTGCTATAGTCTTTACCAAAGTCTTTGCCGTTATACAAGTGAATAAAGTCTTTTTCAAGAGCTTCTGATACCCCTGAAGTAGGTACTTTATTGCTTTTCTCCTTTTCCGAGTTCATTACAACATAACTACGAGCAGACTCCCCACCACGCAAGACCGCAGACTTATCCTCTTGGTTTTTATCATAGTAGTTATGAGCTACTGTTACCATCACATTCGGCGCTACAAAGACACCGCTACCTGATGCGGTTTGTTTTCCACTTGTTCCGCTATCATAAGTGGTATAAGTCATAGCAACACCTTCTGCAGATTTACTATGAACATCCACATCGTGAATATCGCTACCGCCTTGAATGACATCAGCAGAAACAACCCCGCCACCAATAATTGGTAACTCTGGTGCAGCTAAGCCAATCACTGCGGATAGTGTCAAACAACCAACCAAACCATAAGCTTTGGATTTACGAAATTTTCCTAAACCTTTTAAACACACAAACATACATTACCTCACTTTAACTTTCAAAATTAATTTATCCAAGTAAATTCTAAAAAATAAAATATTACAGTTTCCATTAGCATAACACTCTCTATTTTGATTCTTACAATAAAAATAGACATGGACTATTTTGCTACTTTACAAATGCTATTTAAGTACTGTATCTACAGGAATATCGTTTTTACAAGATATTATCCTAATGAGAAAAACTACGTTATACATAAACTTATATATAAATGTTCATTTGTAGCGAAACTGTATATTTTCTTATAAATTATAACACATTTTACAGACGCTTTCCAATGTCTTGAAAGAACTTATACCAAACTAGATAGAAAATGAATTGTTTTACACCAAGGTAAAGAAAAAAACTCATACTCAATAAAAATCAAAAAGCAAACTAGAAAGCTAGCCGCAGGCTGCTCAAGACACTGTTTTGAGGTTGCAGATAAAGCTGCCGTGGTTTGAAGAGATTTTCGAAGAGAATGAATTTCAAAGGATATATGAACTAGAATATTTGCTGACTAGACTCTGTACCAAAAGAGAGCTACTAGGCTCTCTCATTCATCACTTCACATACTTAAAAGGTATCTCGCTACCACATAGCCAGTTGTAGACTTGGTCGTTAACAAAAACATTCATAGCTTCATGAGCATACTCTGGCATGATACGATAGGCCTTATCGCAAGTCAGACGATTGTAAATCGCAAACTGGGCAATAGGGTAGCAAACATCATCGTCCAAGCCCGTAATCATCTTAACCTCACCCTTGATACGATGGGCAAGATTTTTCACATCGATATAGGCCAGGGTCGCCATGATGTCCTCCTCAGTTTCATGGAAGGGATCGTGAAACTTGAAATAACGGAAAAGTTCGTCATAAGCTTCACTGGTATTACCAATCTCAAGCACTCGTCTAAAATCTGACAAGAAGGGATAGATGGCAACTGTTTTCTGAATCCGAGGATTGAGCGCTGCTGCAACCAAAGCTAAAGCCCCTCCTTGTGAGGCACCATAACTTGAAAGTCGCTTCTCATCCACCTGAGGTAGACTGGCAATAATTTCAACCAACTGGTAAATGTCCAGATAAACATCCTTATAAAAGAGGTGCTCCCGACCTTCTACAGCACCACGGATGATATGCCCCTTGACCGTATTTCCTAGAGGAGAACGCAAACCGTCTTGCGAGTAACCTGACTGGCCCCGCACATCTATGGAGACAACACCGTAACCAGACACGGTATAGGCCAGCATGTCAGCCCAGTCCCAGCCACGTCCCATATAACCATGGAAATGGAAGATTAGAGGAACTTTTTCCTCACTCTTTGGAAGAACGACGCGCGCATAGACCTTACCTTCATTGGCTCCTTCAAATGTTAACTCATAGCACTTGACTTGAGGAATGCAGAAATCTCTTTCCTCCAACTGGTAGGCTGGAAGAGTTGAAACTTTTTTGATCTCTTCATCCCAGAAAGCATCAAAGTCTTCTGGAACCTCATCTCTTCCTAGATAGGTCTTAATTTCTTCTAATAAAGCCGGATTTTTCATAACATGCTCCTTTTATTTTATAATCGCTATCACAACTGTAGCATATCTAGGGAAGCAATGCAAGAAAGAAGAGTAAATAGAAAGAGATTTTAGATTTTCCTCCCTCAAACCTACTGACAGAAAGTATAATCAATTGAATCTAGAATAGTACCAATTAACTTCTAAAGTATTTTTAGAAATTAATGTGAATGTCCCAGTTGATTTGTCTACAGCTTATCTCGATATACTATAGTTTCAATGGAGATTGAATAGAGAATCACACACCAGAAAGCGAGGTAACATCATGAAAGCAATAGGTACGCAAATATTACAGACAAACCGTTTAATCTTGAGAAGATTTGTGGAGAGTGATGCGGAAGCCATGTTTCAAAATCGGGCTTCGTCTGCTGAGAATCTGACCTATGTTACTTGGAATCCCCATCCTGATGTTGAGGTCACTCGAAACTCAATTCGTAATTGGGTTTCTTCCTATGCCAATCCCAACTATTACAAATGAGCCATTTACCTCAAAGAAAACCCAGATCAAGTGATAGGAGATAGCAGCATCGTTGAGATGAATGAGGATGATTCCAGTTGTGAAATTGGCTATGTTTTAGGAAAAAACTATTGGAGTCGTGGCCTTATGACAGAGGCCTTAAAAGCTATCTTAGACTTCTGTTTTACTCAAGCAGGTTTTCAAAAAGTCAAAGCACGATATGCCAGTCTCAACCCAGCTTCAGATCATGTTATGGATAAGACTGGAATGTCCTATCTAAAGACTGTTGCAAATAGGGTAGAGAGAAAAGGCTATATTGCGAACCTTATTTATTATCAGATAAGCGGAGAAGACAGATAATCTTAAAATTTATTGCTTATCCGCTGTTCTTATTTTTTATTTACTATTTCATTTATCCTCTTTTTTCCGAATAAATAGATAGAACCATCGAATCTAGCAAAATTAGATTTTAAAATATGGTATAATAGAAGGAGGGAATGGATGATTCTCAGACATCCGGGCATCAGCCCGACCAACGATTTGGTTGCTAAGAAAATCTTTAGCAATCCAGAAATCACTTGTCAATTTATTCGCGATATGCTGGACTTGCCAGCCAAAAATGTGACCATTTTGGAGGGGAGCAATATTCATGTCTTACCTTCCCTGCCCTACTCGGCTCAGGATTTTTACACTAGTATAGACGTCTTGGCGGAGTTGGATAATGGTACGCAAGTAATTATTGAAATTCAAGTTCATCATCAGAATTTTTTCATCAATCGCCTGTGGGCTTACTTGTGCAGTCAGGTCAATCAAAAC
>NZ_JUPG01000059.1 GCF_001074825.1 Streptococcus pseudopneumoniae | reverse complement strand
TACAACAAAATAGGCTCCATAATATCCATAGGGGATTTACCCACTACAAATATTATAGAGCCAGTTTATGAAACACTTGATAATATGCGTTTATTTTTGATTTTTGAGACTTTCATATATAGAGATCTTTTTCGATAAAAATGAATATGTTAATATACAAAAAATATTCGAATGAAAGTAATAAAAATTAATTTTTTCAAGGGTAAGTGGTAAGAGTTTTTAGAAAATCAAATAATTCAATATTTTTAGGAGAACAGAGAAATCT
>NZ_JUPG01000008.1 GCF_001074825.1 Streptococcus pseudopneumoniae | reverse complement strand
TCCTGTACCTGGGACATCTTTCTTAGGAAGGTTGTCATTTGGCACTTCACCTGAACCATTGTCGCCAATTGTTACTATGATTGTTGTTCCATTTTCTCCTGGAATTTCTACCTTGCTACCTGATGGGTATGTTGAGCCATCTGGTTTCTTAGGCGTTACAATCGCATTTCCATTTGGTTGTTGAGTAATTTCAATCTTACCT
>NZ_JUPG01000058.1 GCF_001074825.1 Streptococcus pseudopneumoniae | reverse complement strand
TCCCATCATGAGAATAAAGCTAGTTGCGGCTACTGCTCCAACACTAATTAAGGCTTTAGTTTTAACTTTATTTAACATCTTAGACCTTCTTTCTATAAAAACTAGGTCAAGCATACCAGATAAATCTTGAAAAAAGTATCACAATAGAAAAAGGACTCTACATTGAAAAAGAATCCTTAATTTTTTATAATACTATCAAATAATTGTCTCAAATTCACCGAGCTGATCACAGGAAAAACGAGGCCTGACTAAAACAAGCGCACGGCATTTAAACCCCCAAAAAAACCGAAATGCGTTGAAAGCGTATGATCAGTTTTATCATGACTAGATAATAGATGATGAAAATCAGGAATATCCAAAATCACATTCTTATGAAAACTCTTTTGAACTTTTGAAAAACTTATGTTAGTCATGTTTTAGAACTCTTCTCACAACAACCAACTCCCCATCCTTGATTTCCCAGACCTGGTCAAATCGTTCTAACGCCTCTTCTTGACGGTGGAGGGTGATGATAACAGCACTTGGCAAGCTGAGAACCTTGTCCAATTCCTTTTGAAACTGGCTAGCATCCAAGGCAGAAAAAGGCTCATCCATGATAATCAGCGGACTCTGACGATTTTTCTCACGATTAAGATACATGCGTTGTTGCTGTCCACCTGATAGAGATTGGGGTGGTGTCTTTTCAAACTCCTCATCCCTGAAATTCTCATCTAAAGTCTTGAAAATGGTGACATTATTGTCATAAGAAGAAATAAAAGTATGCTCCTGCTGCAAAATCATACCAAATTTGCCCCAGAGTTGATGAACAGGGAGATGATCAAGTAAGATTTCGCCTTGAAAATCTCGGTCAGTCCCGTTTAAAATGTTGAGCAGACTACTCTTTCCAGAACCATTTTCGCCGATGAGGGCAATCTTGTCTCCCTTGCGAATTTCAACGTGGGGAATAGTCAAGCTAGACTCCCCCAGTCGCTTGGTGATATGGTTTAGCATCAGGGTCTCGAAAGACATCTGAGGTGCCTGAACAGCGGACGGACGGCTGACAATTGCTTGAAAACTTTGCACCACAGGTTTGACCGACTCCAGCATTTGCAAGTCGTATAGGATTTCCTGAATTGGCTCCGAAAAAGCAGTGATATAGCCAAAGCTAGCCACAACCTCAGGAATGCCCAACTGCTGGGTGGCAAGGGAGTAAGCGAGATAAGCGAAAAGGACAATGCTGATAAACTCAAAGGAAAGCCCTGTCAGCAGGATACCCATGATTTTGGTCAAACCGTAACCCAAATACTTATCCTGCAAGGTATTGAGAGAATTTCGTTGCTGGTCCTGAAAGCCAGACAAGGTGACTTGATTGACCAGATGGTGTCCCTTGAGCAAATCCTCCAAAGTACGATAGTAATTTCCCTGCTTTTCTAGATAAACCTGCCGACGTTGGGCGGTTAACTTCCCCACAATCTTGGGAATTTGAATACTGACAGCTGTCGAAACAAGCAAAATCAAAGCGACCAAAGGATTGATGGTGCGACTAATCACCACAGTGTAAATGAGAATCCTCAGAATTTGCTTGATAAAACTCATAAGAGGTGGTAGGTAGTCCTTCTCCAAGGAATCTAGGTCGTTTGATTGATAGGAAATGTATTCTGCCACCGTTTTCTGCTTGAAATCGTGGTGACTCAACTCCAAAAGCGAATGAAACCAGTCATTTTTAAGATGAGTGGGTTCTGTTGCAAAGTTTTAAATAAAGAATAAAATCCCTTACGGCATCTATGATTTAAGCT
>NZ_JUPG01000057.1 GCF_001074825.1 Streptococcus pseudopneumoniae | reverse complement strand
TCAAAAAGCACCTCAAAAAGGTATTACCAAGTTGTAATACTTTTTTCGAGGCTCTTTTGTCTTGTTCTTGTTTCAATTGATTATAAATAGAAAAAGGGTACAAATGTCTACTAGGAATATCAGAAACATCGTGAATTTTCATCAAACTAAAAGGACTTAGCCCTGTACAATACAGAACTAAATCCTTTTAATAAATAATTGCTCCAACTTTTAAAATCCCTACAAAAATTCCAGTTTTTCTCTATTTAATACCAGACATTAGTTTTTCAATACGTGGAACGTAGAAGAGTAAGATAAAACTGAATACAATCGTAATTCCTCCAACAATTCCATAGTAAGCGACTTCAGTTTCACTTGTATAAAATTTTACAATTTGAGCATTGATAGCTTGGGCAGCAGCGTTACTCAAGAACCAGATAGACATCATTTGTGCTTGGAAGGATTTTGGTGCTAGCTTAGTAGTGACTGATAGACCAATAGGCGAAATCAACATTTCCCCCACAATCACAATAGCCCAACTCATAATCAACCAGAAAGGACTGACTTTAACATCTGTCCCAAAGAGCATCCCTGGTAACATCATCCACAAGAAGGATAGACCTGCCGCAAATAAACCGTAAGCAAATTTCTTAGAAGAGGACGGTTGATTTTTACCCATTTTCCCCCACAACCACGCAAAAATCGGCACATAAATCATAATGAAAAGTGGATTGATACTTTGGAAAAAGCTAGATGGGAAATGAATCTGATTTCTAAATACATTAAAGTAAAGTCGAGTTTGATCATCTGCAAATAGAGCAAGAACAACAGAACCCTGCTCCTCAATAGACCAGAAGAGTACTCCAGCGATAAATAGAGGAATGTAGGCAAATACTCGAGATCTCTCAGTGGCAGTTATTTTCTGACTAGATAAAATTTTGAAGAAATAGTAGATTGGAATGATTACCGCAATTACTGTAAAGATATTAACAATCATGTCCACGTTAAATTGGTGAGTAAAGACCAAACCTAGAAGCACCAGAATAACCATGACAAGTGTAATCAGCAAGCGTTTAATCAAGGTCTGCTGCTCCTTCTGTGAAAGTGGATCAGTGGGGTAAAGACTTGATTCAGGCAGGTATTTCTTCCCATCTAAAACATATTTCACCAGACCAAAGAACATCCCAATGGCAGCTAATGAGAAACCTAGATGGAAATTGACTTCCTGACCTAGATAACCCACTAGATAAGGGGCAACGAAGGCACCTAAGTTAATACCAAAGACAAAGATACTAAATCCTGCATCCCGTCTATCATCCTCTTTCTCATAAATTCCCCCAACCATATCTGAGATATTAGGTTTTAAAAATCCAGTACCAAAGATAATCAAGGCAATAGAAAGATAGAGAGCCACTTGTCCAAAAGGTGTTGCTAAAGCAATATGCCCTAGCATAATCAGAATACCACCGTAAAAGACGGTCTTACGGCTTCCTAAAATACGGTCACTGACAAAACCACCGACAACCGAGGATAAAAATACCAGCGAGCCATAAATCGCCATAACCGATGCAGCTGTGGTCTTATCCATCCCCAACCCACCATCTTGCACACTATAGTACATATAGTAAAGTAGGATAGCTCGCATCCCATAGTAAGAAAAGCGCTCCCACATCTCTGTAAAGAAGAGGGTGGACAAGCCAATAGGATGTCCAAAAAATGTTTTCTGTTTTTCCATATATATTCTCCTTAAAAAATATAATAACTCATTTTACAGAATTTTCAAACAAATGTCAAACAAATTCTGTTTCTTTTAGAAAGTTTTTTGGAAAAATCTATTTAGATTAGTTTACGCTTTATCTTCAATTAAAAAATATCAAATAAAGATCCAGTCACCAATTTAGTAAGAAAGTATAAAAAAGAACACCCCTAAAGGTGCTCTGTATAAGTATAGTAATTCTTTCGAATTAACGTTTACTAAATTGTGATGCTTTACGAGCTTTCTTAAGACCTGGTTGGGGCACCACTTATTTCATCTAATTTCAAAGTGCTTTAAAATCAACGTTTTCATGGAGTCTCTAAAAATAAAATTTCAACTAATTTCAATCAATTTCATCAAAATAAGGTAAATTTTCATTAAAAATAAGCTAAAATCGAACCAGAATATCAAAAGTTTACCTTATTTAGTTTTACAGAAGTGAAATAGGGATTCACTACACGTCAATATACGGTAGAAACCTTGATTTAAAGCGATTCTTGAAATTTCAAATTTCACTACATTGCAATAAAAATCAGCCGAATCACTACCTTTTTTTGAAATAAGAATATTGATTCGGACAATTAAAAGTAAGAGGAACTCAAATGTAAATTGGAGTTCCTTTTTTGTATATTTTTCAAATAACGCCTCTACACTATTTGTAGCAAATTCACCACTACAGTTTTATCTTAGTTAAAATAAGTTAGAATATGTAAGTGAGTATCAGATATACCAAGACATCGTCACCATCTAAGGTATATTCAAAATACAAAAGTTGACCAACTAGATTTCTGAATATCCTTATATATCCATTCTCAAAATTGGTTTAAATAGCGTAGTCTTTTAAACTAGTTTTGAGAATCCAAAAAATCTTCCTACATATGTAAGAAGATTTTTTAGTTCAGAATGATTAGATTTAGCTAATGGATACCTATCCTACCCACTCACCGTTAGCATTGACTCGATAGCCATCGGGTGTAGTGGTGTTTACTAATAAATCTCCTGAATTATAGGTATAGTACCATTTACCAGAAACTGTAAACCAACCTGTCTTCATAGCTCCAGCAGTATCAAGATAATACCATGATCCTTTGTCTTTAACCCAACCAGTAGCCATTGAACCTGATTCGTTTAAGTAATACCATAAGCCT
>NZ_JUPG01000056.1 GCF_001074825.1 Streptococcus pseudopneumoniae | reverse complement strand
AATAGCTGTAATAGCTGTAATAGCTGTAATAGCTGTAATAGCTGTAATAGCTGTAATAGCTGTGATGTGTAAGATATGCTCATCATAGCAGGATTCATGGGTGCATTACTATAAGAAGTGTAGCCATGAAGATTGCTTTTAATTTGATTTTGTGTTTTAACATAAGGAGGAACAATGGAAAATAAATCAAATTCGCTCAATAGAATAAAGCGCCAGCAACGTGAAAAAGTTTTGCGCTTTTCTATTCGTAAATATAGTTTCGGTGCCGCTTCAGTTGCTGTTGCAGCGCTGA
>NZ_JUPG01000007.1 GCF_001074825.1 Streptococcus pseudopneumoniae | reverse complement strand
GTTCAATAAAGGTAAATATAGATACGCTTTTCGTAAATAAGGTAAATACCATGCTATACTGTAAGCGTAAACAATAAAATCTTAAAGGAGATTCTTGATGAAAAAATACATTTTACTTGCTTCAGCTGTTTTAGCGGTGGGTTTTGCAACTACAACAAGTGATACAAATCCTTTCTTTGTGTCAACAGTTAGAGCTGACACCCAGACGATTAATCCATCTGCACAATACTATATTCTTGTTCCGAAGGGTTCAGAAGTATTTAAAAATTGGAGAGGTACTGTCAATCGTCCCATTATTTCGGCTACAAAAACTACTCCAGAATTATCTTATTTCCTAGAATCTGATCGCAACTATATAGCTAATGAGAATAAGTCTGGTGCTAATTACATAGAGTGGAAGGGGACTGTAGAAGAGTTTAAAGAGGCTGTTAAGAAGCTGACGGATAAAAAACCAACTCCAAATCCAGCTCCAATTCCACAATCGGATAAAAAACCAACCCCAGATCCAACTCCAATTCCAAAATCTACAGTTCCATCTGGCTGGTCAGGTTCTTCTTACTACCAAAATGGCACTAAAGTCACTAGTAAGTGGATTTTCGATAAGAACTATGATTCCTACTTCTACCTAGATGCTTCAGGTAATTATGTTCAAAATGCTTGGGTGGGTGATTATTATCTTAAGTCAGGTGGATACATGGCTAAGAGTGAGTGGATTTATGATAAGAACTATGGAGCTTATTATTACTTAACCTCAGATGGTTACTATGCCCGTAACACTTGGGTGGGTAATTATTATCTCAAGTCAAACGGTAAGATGGCTAAAAGCGAGTGGATCTATGATAAGAACTACAGTTCATATTATTACCTAACGTCGGAAGGAAGTTACGCTCGCAATACATGGGTAGGCGATTACTATCTCAAGTCAAATGGTAAGATGGCTAAAGGTGAGTGGATTTATGACAATAACTACAGCTCATACTATTACTTAACATCAGAAGGAAGCTATGCTCGTAATACATGGGTAGGTGATTATTATCTTAAGTCAAATGGTAAGATGGCAGTGAATGAGCGTACACCAGATGGTTATCAAGTTGATGGCTCAGGCAAGTGGATTAGTTCTGAGGGAACTCATACAGCAAGCAGTTCACAAGCAACATCATTGGGAGTAAGCCTTTATCATGTCAATGATGCTATGACCTATATTGATATCGCTCTACCTAGTACTCCATCTTCATCTTATCAAGTAGCCTATGATTTTGCCTTAGTTGATGCAAATACAGGTTCAGTTTCTACACAAACCCAGTTTACTGTGACCTACAATCCAAGTCTACGTGCTTTTCAAACTCGTCACTTCTTTAGTGCCACTCCAGATGGTAGTTATCGCTTTGTTATCAAAGGAAAAGGACAAGATGGCAAGGTATACGATGGACAATCTGTTGTCTTTCGTGTGAAGAACCATCGTTTTGTCGGATAGATGAGTGATAGTTTTTAAACAAATAAATATTAAAAATAAAATAAAGGAAATGAATAACATGAACAAAAAGAAATTATTAGTATGTGCTTTGGTACTTTCAACAGTCGGAGTAGTATCAACAATTGACACAGCAGGAGTTTTACCTTTTTCAGCGCAAACAGTACATGCAGAGATTACTCGTACCGAGAATCATGAGGTAAAATCTAAGATTACTCCAGGTTCAGAAAATGAAAAAATCTATGTTGATATGACTGTTCAAAGTGTACCTGGTAGCTCATATGCGTATATACGAGCAGATCTTATAAATAAAAATACTGGACAAATAGCTAAAAAAGAAGCTTTAGGAAGAAGATTTGATGCTGCGTCTGTACCCCGTACTTTACAAGATTCTACAACTTTTTCAAGTGTACCTGATGGAGAATATTATCTAAAATTTTATAGTGAAGATGAACTAACTTCTAAAACTTTACATATTTTCAGCGGTAAATCAGCTACATTCACTGTTAAGAATGAAAAATATGTCAATCCTCTAGACTCTTCAACTCCTAAAGAAACGGAAAAACCAAAAGCTACTGAAACTCCAAAACAATCTACTAACTCTAACTCAGGTCAAACTGGATGGTCAGGTTCTTCTTACTATCAAGCTGGTGTGAAAGTAGTGAATCAATGGATTTTTGATGTTCAGTACAATTCTTACTTCTACCTAAATGCCTCAGGTAACTTTGTTCAAAATGCTTGGGCTGGAAGTTACTACCTCAAATCAGGTGGCTATATGGCTAAGAGCGAGTGGATTTATGACAATAACTATCAATCATACTATTACTTGACAGCAGAGGGTAGCTATGCACGTAATGCCTGGGCTGGAAGTTACTACCTTAAATCAGATGGTAAAATGGCTAAGAGTGAGTGGATCTATGATAGCAGCTATAGCTCTTACTATTACCTAACATCAGAAGGCAGCTATGCTCGTAACACATGGGTAGGCGACTACTATCTCAAGTCAAATGGTAAGATGGCGGTTAATGAACGTACCCCAGATGGCTACCAAGTAGATGGCTCAGGTAAGTGGGTTCGCTAGAATGATAGCTTGTGAGAAATGGCTTATAACAAATAAATAGAAAACAATTTGCGAATAGGTAACATTTTGATACACTAAAAATAGCGAAAGGAATTGGCATAGGCTGGTTCCTTTCTCTTAGATAAGGGAGTAATATGAAAAAGTTATTATTAGCTACAACACTTTCACTGACACTAGTTCTAGGAGGGTGTCAGTATCTACCTTGGAATAAAAGCGCGGAACCAGTAACCGAGGAAGTAGCAAGTCCAGATATAGATTACAGTTACTACAATAAGGTTCTGGATGACTATGAAAAAGTAGCGAAAGGTACTTTACCGACAGGTATGGATGTCAATCCTCTGGCTAGTCAAGTAAAGTCTTCTCAAGGCTTTTATACAGATGTGGTTTACCACAAAACGGATTTGAATAACGACGGAGTGGATGAACTCTTGCTTGCTCTTGAAATGAAGAGTGGCGAAAAGAGTTTACTTGATATTCGTACGCTGAAAGACGAAAAGGTGATTCGTTTGACCAATCAAGAGAATCGTTTAGACCAGATTGGTGAGAGAATGACAGTCGGTATCCTTCCAGACAATTCTCTGCTCTATCGTGGAGCTGGTACAGCAACGAGTCACATTTATGCTCACTACCAATTTAGTGAAGATGGGCAGTCTTTGGTAAAGGATAAGGAAGCTCAAGAACTAGCGGATCTTGGGGTCGGTTCTCCCATTTCTCTGGAGACTTCAAGTTGGAAGTCAGTTTCAGATAAACTTCCAGGAGGAAGCAGTGCAGATAAGGGGAAACCAAGTGTAGATTACAGTCCTTATAATAGTATTTTGAAGGATTATGAATTTATTTTAGACCATAAGTCAGAGGTTAAGGATAACATCAATCTAACTGCTAATATCTATGCAGGGATGGCAGAACGCAGTCAAGCCTTTACCTATGCAATGGTTGATATGGATAAAAATGGTATTGATGAATTGATTGTCTCTTCGAAAAATGGTAGTGAGATTTTAGATATTTTTACACTCAAAGATCAGAAAGTTATTCGCCTCACCAATGCTGAAAATAAAATGCAGATGCTTGGAACACGTTTCAAGGCCTATCTATTAGAAAATGGTAATCTCTATACCCAGTGGAATCCGTTCGCAGGAGATCCACAGACCATTCATACCATTTGGAAATTGAATAGTAGTGGGGACAAACTAGAGAAGGTTAAAGAAGCTAAGACAGAGGATGAAGTCAGTCCTGGTGCTCGAATGAATCTATCTAGTCTGACTTGGAAATCTGTAACAGAAAAATTTGCTGCAACAGCATCTTCATCAAATCAAAATACTTCTGGGAAAATGGACATTAATGCCATAAAAAATGGAGATTTCTCTAGTATTGAGGGAAAATGGAGTAATGGTCATGGAGGAGAAGACTTAGTCTTTAGTAAAGATGGGTTGATAGCGCCAGAGGGATTTAAAGTTGACCTTGCAGAATCAGAAATAGTCAATGATTTTCTACGAGCTCGCTATTCAGGTCCATCTTTTGGAGTCTTTATTCAATTCATACCAGCAGGTGTTAGAATACCTGATGAGACATCAATGGATGGATTAATATCAGACGCTTCGGATATAAGTAAAGATAGAATCATCTATCGTGCTTCATTTCCAGTACATAATAAACCAGAACAATTCTTATATCGTGTGGAATAGGAGTGACACAGATTGATTTAATAATTAATAGAACCCCATGCACATGGGAATGCTCAATCTTTCTTCTACAGAGTCAAATAAGATTTTTCCAAAAAACATTGACAAAAGCCAACATTTTTTGTAAAATAATAATCAATTAAATACCAACACCGAATGAAGTTTAATAGAAGTGGCAAATCGTTTGATTTTTCATGACTGTAAATGGACGGAACTCTGGAGAGACCGTAAAGGCACCGAAGGGGCAAGGCAGGCAACTGCTCAAACTCTCAGGTAAAAGGACAGAGCTAGGATAGACCGCTTTTTAGCATTTATCTAAGCATTCCAGAGTACATGTATCTTGCATGTGCTCTTTCTTTTGGGGTTGAAAAGATAGGAGAAGGAAATGTTAGAATTGCTTAAATCAATCGATGCTTTTGCTTGGGGTCCACCCCTCTTGATTTTATTGGTCGGAACAGGGATTTACCTAACTGTCCGTTTAGGACTTTTGCAGGTTTTGCGTCTCTCTAAGGCCTTTCAGCTTATTTTTATCAAGGATAAGGGGCATGGGGATGTCTCCAGTTTTGCGGCCTTGTGTACAGCCCTGGCAGCGACAGTTGGTACGGGAAATATTATCGGGGTGGCGACAGCTATCAAGGTCGGTGGACCAGGAGCTCTATTTTGGATGTGGATGGCGGCTTTCTTTGGAATGGCAACCAAGTATGCGGAAGGTTTATTGGCTATCAAATACAGGACTAAAGACGATAACGGTGCTGTTGCAGGAGGTCCAATGCACTATATTCTTCTAGGGATGGGAGAAAAGTGGCGACCACTTGCTATCTTCTTTGCTATTGCAGGTGTCTTAGTAGCTTTGTTAGGAATCGGAACCTTTACCCAAGTCAACTCGATTACAGAATCTGTCCAAAATACAACGACTATTTCGCCAGCTATTACGGCTCTCGTTTTGTCTGTCTTAGTAGCGATTGCTGTTTTTGGAGGACTCAAGTCTATTTCAAAGGTTTCGACAGCCGTTGTTCCTTTTATGGCTATCATCTATATTTTGGGAACTCTTACAGTTATTTTCTTCAATATTGGAAAACTTCCTGCTACAGTCGCTTTAATCTTGACATCAGCCTTTAGTCCTGTTGCTGCGGTAGGTGGATTTGCTGGTGCTAGCATTCGGATGGCTATCCAAAATGGTGTGGCGCGTGGTGTCTTCTCAAACGAATCTGGTCTGGGTTCTGCTCCCATTGCAGCTGCTGCGGCTAAGACAAATGAACCAGTAGAGCAAGGTTTGATTTCCATGACAGGAACCTTTATTGATACCCTCATCATTTGTACTCTGACTGGTTTGACCATCTTGGTAACTGGAGTATGGAATAGTGACTTGAATGGAGTGGCTTTGACTCAGTCAGCCTTCTCAACAGTATTTTCTCACTTTGGGCCTGCCCTCTTGACTATCTTCCTTGTACTTTTTGCCTTTACAACGATTCTAGGTTGGAACTACTATGGAGAACGCTGTTTCGAGTTTCTCTTTGGGGTTCGTTTTATCTGGCTCTACCGTGTGATTTTTGTGCTCATGGTCTTGCTGGGAGGTTTTATCGAGTTGGATATGGTCTGGATTATTGCTGATATTGTCAACGCTTTGATGGCTCTGCCAAACTTGATTGCTCTCTTAGTTTTATCACCAGTTGTTATTGCTGAGACTAAAAAGTATTTTAATAAATAATAGAATCACACATCGCGTGTGATTTTTTGCTTTCATAAAAAATTTCTATCAGTGCAATTTAAAATATATATTATACACGGTATAGAATCTGTGATAGACTAGATTTCAACAACATGAAAAGAGGTTTTATGATGACAACATTTACAATCCATACAGTAGAATCAGCACCAGCAGAAGTGAAAGAAGTTCTTGAAACAGTAGAAAAAGATAACAATGGCTATATTCCTAACCTAATCGGTCTCTTGGCTAATGCACCGACTGCTTTAGAGGCTTACCGTACTGTCGGAGCTATCAACCGTCGCAACAGCCTGACACCTGTTGAGCGCGAAGTAGTGCAAATCACGGCAGCTGTGACAAATGGTTGTGCCTTCTGCGTCGCAGGTCACACAGCCTTTTCAATTAAACAGATCCAGATGAACGATGACCTGCTTCAAGCCCTTCGCAATCGTACTCCAATTGAAACAGATCCTAAATTGGACACCCTAGCTAAGTTTACCTTGGCAGTTATCAATACCAAGGGTCGTGTAGGAGATGAAGCCTTGTCTGAGTTTCTAGAAGTTGGCTATACCCAACAAAATGCCTTGGATGTGGTTCTTGGTGTCAGCCTAGCAAGTCTCTGTAACTATGCCAACAATCTAGCCAATACACCAATTAACCCAGAATTGCAACCTTATGCTTAATTCATATCTGAGTAAAATGAAGTCTGAAATAATCGGACTTCGTTTTTTATCCCCTCATTTAAGCGCTTTTATGCTATACTGAAACTAACATGATTATTGGAGGTTAGGATGAAAAAACTCCCCTTGGTATTTTCTGGTTGTTTGCTAGGTTTAGCAGGAGCTGGAAATCTTATTTTAGATACGTTGCCGGTTCTGTCCCATCTTTTTAGTCTGACAGGTTTGATTTTGTGGATTTATTTTCTAATTCTACATCTCTTTAATTGGAAGGAAACCAAGAAAGAATTGACCAAGCCCCCTCTTTTATCAGGGATGGCAACCTTTCCCATGGCTGGGATGATTTTATCTACCTATGTCTTTCGCGTATTCCCTCATCTTCCTTTAGTAGCGCAGGGTCTCTGGTGGTTTTCATTTCTCTTGGATTTGGCCTTGATTGCTGGTTTCACCATCAAGTTTGCCTGTCCAGGTCGAAGGGTTCATGCGACTCCAAGCTGGACGGTGCTTTATGTGGGGATAGCAGTAGCAGCCTTGACCTATCCTCTTGTAGGCATCATCGAAATTGCCTATGCGACCTTGAGTTTTGGATTTCTCTTGACCTTCTATCTCTACCCGCTTATTTATAGCGATTTAAAGAAACATCCACTCCCACTAGCCATGCTTGGACAAGAAGGAATCTACTGTGCTCCCTTCTCTCTACTCTTGGCTTCTCTAGTTCGAGTTGGAGGAGCCAGTCTACCGACTTGGCTCTTAATCGTCATGATCTTGGCTTCTCAATCTTTCTTTTTCTTTGTTTTGACTCGCCTGCCCAATATTTTAAAACAAGGCTTTCAACCAGCCTTCTCAGCCCTTACTTTCCCAACCATTATCACAGCTACCTCGCTCAAGATGGCTCAGGGAATCTTGAAACTTCCATTTCTGGATTATCTGGTCTTGGCTGAAACTATTATATGCCTAACTATTTTATTCTTTGTATTAGGTGCTTATTTAATTTGGTTACGAAAAAAGGTCTAGCTAGAAATAGCTAAACCTTATTTTTATGGTTTGATAACTTCAGCTCCACCCATGTAAGGACGAAGAGCTTCTGGGATGGTCACAGAACCATCTTCATTTTGATAGTTTTCAAGAATAGCAGCTACTGTACGTCCAACTGCAAGTCCAGAACCGTTCAAGGTATGGAGCAATTTCACCTTGCCATCAGCTTCATCACGGTAACGGATTTGAGCACGACGGGCTTGGAAATCTTCTGTATTTGAACAGCTTGAGATTTCACGGTAATTGTTTTGCGCTGGAATCCAAACTTCCAAGTCGTAAGTTTTCGCAGCTGAGAAGCCCATATCTCCAGTAGAGAGAGCAACGACACGGTATGGAAGGTTGAGCTTTTGAAGGATATTTTCAGCGTTGGCTGTCATTTTTTCCAATTCTTCGTAAGATTCTTCTGGTTTGGCAAATTTAACCATTTCAACCTTGTGGAATTGGTGCAAACGAATCAAGCCACGCGTATCACGACCAGCTGAACCAGCCTCAGAACGGAATGATGGACTCATAGCAGTGAAGTAGATTGGCAAGTCTTTACCGTCCAGGATTTCATCGCGGTAGTAGTTTGTTAAAGGAACTTCAGCTGTAGGAATGAGGACGTAATTGCTATCGCTCAATTCAAAAGTATCTTCCTTGAATTTTGGATATTGACCAGTACCAAACATAGAATCGTGGTTAACCATGTAAGGCGTGATGACTTCAATATAGCCTTCCTTGCCATGCTCATCCAACATAAAGTTGTAGAGAGCACGTTCCAAACGAGCACCGAGGCCTTTATAGAAGAGGAAGCGAGCTCCTGTTACCTTACCACCGCGTTCCCAGTCAAGGATACCAAGGTCTTCACCAAGATCCCAGTGAGCTTTTGGCTCGAAGTCAAACTCGCGTGGAGTCCCCCAACGGCGAACTTCCACATTGTCATCTTCGTCAGCTCCGACAGGAACGCTGTCAGCTGGGATATTTGGAAGAGTAGTGGTAAATTCTGTCAATTTAGCATCGATTTCTGCCAATTCAGCATCCAAGGCTTTGACTTCAGCAGATAGATTTTGCATGGCAGCAATCTTGTCATCTGCATTTTCCTTGTTGCGCTTAGCTTGGGCAATCTCAGCAGAAACTGTGTTACGTTCTGCCTTGAGAGTTTCAACCTTGACCAAGATGTCACGACGCTTAGCATCGATTTCTTTCATCTCATTCAAGATAGCAGCATTTACACCACGTGTAGCCAATTTTTCTGCGACAGCATCAAAGTCTGTACGAATACGTTTGATATCTAACATAAGAACTCCTTTATGAAAAAAGCACACCTGACAAAGCGTTGGAGTGGCAGGGCCACGGTTCCATCCAACTTCACAGGTGTGCACTTGATTGTTTATGTAATTGTTACTAACGGTAGAATTTCACCTATCTCTCCTATCTGCTCGCAGCATCCGCAGACTTTCTGAAAGAAGAAAATAGCTTACTTATCCGTTGCTATGATTATACTAAAGTTTCTACTTTTTTGCAAATAGATTTTTAAATTTTTGGCTAATTGTCTGAATTAGGGTAGGAAGTTTGACGACCTTGTCATTGCCTAGTTTTTCGCGAGCAATTTTGAGAATGGCCCCTGAGTCTTTTGAAGCAAAGAGGAATTTTCCTCTGTCTGTAAAGACTTCGAAGTGGCGACTGATTTTGCGACCAGTGACATTGGCCCCAATCTGGTTGATATGGTCCCAAGGAATCTGGATAAATTGTTCGACATTAACATCTGGGTAAAATTCCAGAGCCTGATCTCCGACAAGGAATTTTCCAACTTTCCCAGCTATAGAGAGGTAGGAAGTTCCTGTCGTATTGAGGAGCACTGTTTTGTTAAGTGATTGAGCCATGCTTAGTCTTCCTTACTTTCACCGAAAAAGGCATTGTAAAGGGCTTTAATAGCTGCTTTCTCTTGGTCCTTATGGACAACAAACATAATAGATACTTCACTAGAACCTTGAGACATCATCTGGATGTTGATCTTATTTTCAGATAGAGCACGTGTTGCAGTAGCAGTTACTCCGATATGGCTCTTCATCTTTTCTCCAACAATCATAATGATAGAAAGGTCGTGTTCGATTTCTGCATGGTCTACTTCAGCCTTTTGAACCAACTGACGAAGGATTTCTTCTTCCTTGATAGGAGTTAGTTCGCGAGAACGGAGGATGATTGAAAGATCGTCGATACCTGTTGGCATATGTTCCCAACCGATGTTAAGATCTTCAAGGATTTGAAGAACCTTGCGTCCAAATCCAACCTCACGGTTCATGAGGTATTTCGACATGTTGATGCTGACAAAGCCTGAGTCACCAGCAATTCCCACAACTGGAAATTCATCACTACTATGTTTTAGAACGATACGAGTACCTGGATGGTCAGGGTTGTTGGTATTCTTGATAACGAGAGGGATTTTTCCACGGTAGGCAGGAAGAAGGGCTTCGTCATGAAGAACTGAGAAACCTGCATAGGCCAACTCGCGCATTTCACGGTAGGTCAACTCAGGAATCGAGTGTGGTTGGTGGATAATTCCTGGGTGGGCTGCAAAGATACCATCAACGTCTGTAAAGTTTTCATAGAGGTCTGCCTTAACACCTGCAGCAATGATAGAACCTGTAATGTCTGATCCTCCACGTGAGAAGGTACAGATTTGATTTTCCTTAGTAACTCCAAAGAAACCAGGAATGACAAGGACTTCATTTGCATTTGTCAATTCTTCAATCTTGTCATAACTTGATGGAATGATGCGAGCGTGACCAGGTTCACTTGTGACCACAATACCAGCTTCTCGAGGGTGCACATAGCGTGCATCAATACCATTTTGGTTAAAGTAGGCAGCAATCAATTTGGCATTGTTATTTTCACCCGCTGCTAGGAAAGTATCGTAGAGAAATTCATTTTCTTCAATAGGAAGAGTGGCCAAGGCGCGAATGCTTTTTGAAATTTTTTCTAGCACAGCTGGTTTAAGACCTAGTTCACTAACCATAGCAGCATAGCGGTCGATAATCCAGTTTTGACTCTTGCTAATATCGTTACCAGCAACATAGTCGCGATAGTATTTAATTAAAGCATCCGTAACCTTAGTATCTTCAGCATTGCGTTTACCAGGCGCAGAAACGACGACAAAACGACGCTCTGAATCGCTTTTGACGATGTTTAAAACTTTTTCTAATTGACTAGCAGAGGCAAGAGAGCTACCTCCAAATTTAACAACTTTCATAAGAACTCCTAAAGTAAGTATTTTATACGATTATAGCAGAAAGAAAGCCTTTTTTCAATGAAGAAAATAAGATGCTTTCTAGGATAAAGCGAGCCTTTCCAATCGGCTGAGACACTTTTAGTCGATTTTTTATTGCTTTCGAGTTTTAAAAAAGCTATACTTTGATAACAAAACAATTTAAAAGACTTATAAAATAAAAGGAGCCCTGATGGAACACATTATTTATCAGATTGAAGAGGATTTGGCAATCCTTACCTTGAATCGTCCTGAGGTCGCGAATGGTTTTCATATTCCTATGTGTGAGGAGATTTTAGAAGCGCTGACTCTGGCAGAGGAGGATCCGGTTGTGCATTTTATCTTGATTAATGCTAATGGAAAAGTTTTCTCAGTTGGGGGAGATTTGGTAGAGATGAAGCGGGCAGTGGATGAGGATGATATTCCATCATTGACGAAAATCGCAGAATTAGTCAATACTATTTCTTATAAAATCAAGCAAATAGGAAAACCTGTTTTAATGGAAGTTGACGGTGCTGTTGCAGGTGCCGCAGCGAATATGGCTGTTGCTGCAGATTTCTGTCTGGCAACGGATAAGGCTAAGTTTATCCAAGCTTTTGTTGGAGTTGGCTTGGCTCCGGATGCAGGAGGAATTCATCTTTTGAGTCGAAGTATTGGTGTGACGCGTGCAACTCAACTAGCCATGACAGGAGAGGCTTTGTCCGCAGAAAAAGCTCTGGAGTGGGGTCTTGTTTATCGGGTCTCTGAAGCTGATAAACTTGAAAAAACGAGAGAACAGCTTCTTAAAAAATTGAGACGCGGGTCAGCTAATTCTTATGCAGCCATCAAGAAGTTGGTATGGGAGAGCCAATTTAAAGATTGGCAAGATTATGCTGCTTTAGAACTGAACCTACAGGAATCCTTGGCCCAAACAGAAGATTTCAAAGAAGGAGTTCGGGCTCATTCGGAGAGAAGAAGACCGAAATTTACTGGAAAATAAGAAAATACTTGCACCATTCTTTGAAGTTTGATATAATTCTCTTGTCAAATGTTTTGATTGTGAAAGTTTTTTGAAAGGGAGGGAAAAGAGATTGGACTACCAACGAATTAATGAATATTTAACATCTATATTTAACAATGTCCTCGTCATCGAGGAAGTTAGCTTGAGGGGTAGTCGTTTCAAAGATATCTCCATCAAAGAAGTCCATACAATCGATGTAATTGGAAAATTCCCAGACGTGACGCCAAGTCAAGTGTCGAAAGAGTTGATGGTGACTCTTGGGACTGTTACGACGAGTTTAAATAATCTCGAACGTAAGGGGTACATTGAACGCATTCGCTCAGAGCAGGATCGTCGTGTGGTACATCTGCATTTGACAAAGAAAGGTCGCTTGGTTCACAGACTTCATAAACGCTTCCATAAGGCCATGGTTGAAAATATTATCGACGGTATGAGCAAGGAAGAAACTGAGGTTATGGGCAAAGGTTTGACGAAACTTTATCAATTTTTGGAGGATTTGAAATAATGGCTTTTGCAAAACTAAGCCAGGTTGCTCATTATGTGCCAGAGCAAGTGGTTACAAATCATGATTTGGCCCAGATTATGGATACCAATGATGAGTGGATTTCAAGTCGGACGGGAATACGACAAAGGCATATTTCAAGGACAGAATCTACCAGTGATTTGGCTACAGAGGTTGCGAAGAAACTGATGGCAAAAGCTGGAATCACAGGAGAAGAGTTGGATTTTATCATCCTAGCTACCATCACTCCAGATTCGATGATGCCCTCAACAGCTGCTCGTGTCCAAGCTAATATTGGTGCAAAAAAAGCTTTTGCTTTTGACCTAACAGCTGCTTGCAGTGGATTTGTATTTGCTTTGTCAACTGCTGAAAAGTTTATCGCTTCTGGTCGCTTTCAAAAAGGCTTGGTGATTGGTAGTGAAACCCTCTCTAAGGCAGTCGATTGGTCAGACCGATCAACAGCTGTCTTGTTTGGAGATGGTGCTGGTGGTGTCTTGCTAGAAGCTAGCGAGCAAGAGCATTTCTTGGCAGAGAGTCTCAATAGTGATGGAAGTCGTAGTGAGTGTCTAACTTATGGACAGTCAGGCTTGCATTCTCCATTTTCAGATCAAGAAAATGCAGAGTCCTTTTTGAAGATGGATGGGCGCGCAGTCTTTGATTTTGCCATTCGAGATGTAGCCAAGTCTATCAAACAGACTATTGATGAGTCTCCTATAGAGGCGACAGACTTGGATTATCTGCTACTTCATCAAGCTAATGACCGTATCTTGGATAAAATGGCTAGAAAAATCGGTGTCGACCGAGCTAAACTTCCAGCTAATATGATGGAATATGGCAATACTAGTGCAGCCAGTATCCCGATTTTACTTTCAGAGTGTGTAGAACAAGGTCTCATCCGTTTAGATGGTAGCCAAACTGTTCTGCTATCAGGCTTCGGTGGAGGCTTGACCTGGGGCACGCTCATTCTTACAATTTAGGTAATCATGTGGTGAACACATTGTTATAAAAAACTATTTATTTTAAAGGAGTCCTATCATGGCAGTATTTGAAAAAGTACAAGAAATTATCGTTGAAGAACTTGGAAAAGACGCATCAGAAGTAACACTTGAATCAACTTTTGATGATTTGGACGCAGATTCATTGGACTTGTTCCAAGTAATTTCAGAAATTGAAGATGCTTTTGATATCCAAATCGAAGCAGAAGATGACTTGAAAACAGTTGGTGACTTGGTTGCCTACGTTGAAGAGCAAACAAAATAAGCAGAATACAAATAGAAGGAGTAGGGAAACCCGCTCCCTCTTGTTTAGGCAATAGTTTGATTTTCAAATTATGACAGTATCGAACTATTACGTAAGCAAGAAATGATGGAGGCACTATGAAAACGCGTATTACAGAATTATTGAACATTGATTATCCTATTTTCCAAGGAGGAATGGCCTGGGTTGCTGATGGTGATTTGGCAGGGGCTGTTTCCAAGGCTGGAGGACTAGGGATTATCGGTGGGGGAAATGCCCCGAAAGAAGTTGTCAAGGCAAATATTGATAAAATCAAATCATTGACGGATAAACCTTTTGGTGTCAACATCATGCTCTTGTCTCCCTTTGTGGAAGATATTGTAGACCTTGTTATCGAGGAAGGTGTTAAGGTAGTGACAACAGGCGCAGGAAATCCTGGCAAATACATGGAACGCTTCCATGAAGCTGGGATCACAGTCATTCCTGTTGTACCAAGTGTTGCCCTAGCTAAACGCATGGAAAAAATCGGTGCGGATGCTGTTATTGCAGAAGGAATGGAAGCTGGGGGGCATATCGGTAAATTAACAACCATGACCTTGGTGCGCCAGGTAGCTGCCGCTGTATCTATTCCTGTTATTGCTGCAGGAGGGATTGCAGATGGTGAAGGTGCTGCCGCTGGCTTTATGCTAGGTGCAGAGGCTGTTCAGGTTGGAACACGTTTTGTCGTTGCAAAAGAGTCTAATGCCCATCCGAATTATAAGGCCAAGATTTTAAAAGCTAGAGATATTGATACTACGATTTCAGCTCAACACTTTGGACATGCTGTTCGTGCTATTAAAAATCAGTTGACTCGTGATTTTGAAAAAGCTGAGAAAGATGCCTTTAAACAGGAAAATCCTGATTTAGAAATCTTTGAACAAATGGGAGCAGGTGCCCTAGCCAAAGCAGTTGTTCACGGAGATGTGGATGGTGGATCAGTCATGGCAGGTCAAATTGCAGGGCTTGTTTCTAAAGAAGAAACAGCTGAAGAAATCCTAAAAGATTTGTACTATGGAGCAGCTAAGAAAATTCAAGAAGAAGCCTCTCGTTGGGCAGGAGTTGTAAGAAATGACTAAAACAGCTTTTTTATTTGCTGGTCAAGGTGCCCAGTATCTAGGGATGGGACGGGATCTTTATGATCAGTATCCGATTGTCAAAGAAACGATTGATCAAGCGAGTCAGGTACTCGGTTATGATTTGCGTCATCTCATCGATACAGAAGCAGAAAAACTCAATCAGACCCGCTATACCCAACCAGCTATTTTAGCGACTTCAGTTGCTATCTACCGTTTATTGCAAGAGAAGGGCTATCAGCCTGATATGGTTGCTGGTTTGTCCCTTGGAGAATATTCTGCCTTGGTAGCCAGCGGCGCCTTGGAGTTTGAAGATGCGGTTGCCTTGGTAGCTAAGCGTGGAGCCTATATGGAAGAAGCGACTCCTGCTGGTTCTGGCAAGATGGTCGCAGTTCTCAATACGCCAGTAGAGGTCATTGAGGAAGCCTGTCAAAAAGCTTCTGAACTTGGAGTGGTTACCCCAGCCAACTATAACACACCTGCACAAATCGTGATTGGTGGAGAATTGGTTGCGGTTGACAAAGCTGTTGAACTCTTGCAGGAAGCTGGTGCCAAGCGCTTGATTCCTCTCAAGGTGTCAGGTCCCTTTCATACCGCTCTCCTTGAGCCTGCTAGCCAAAAACTAGCTGAAACTCTAGCTCAAGTAAGTTTTTCAGATTTTACTTGTCCCCTAGTTGGCAATACAGAAGCTACGGTCATGAAAAAAGAAGACATTGCTCCACTCTTGACGCGTCAGATCAAGGAACCGGTTCGTTTCTATGAGAGTATTGCAGTTATGCAAGAAGCAGGAGTAACCAACTTTATCGAGATTGGACCCGGGAAAGTTTTGTCAGGCTTTGTGAAAAAAATTGATAAAAGGGCTAAACTAGCCACTGTTGAAGATCAGGCGAGCTTGGAAGCTCTTCTAGGAAACTAGTAATCCTTCTCCCATAAATACAAGAGGAAACAGGAGAAAAGAATGCAACTAAAAAATAAAAATATCTTTATTACAGGTTCGAGTCGTGGGATTGGTCTTGCCATTGCCCACAAGTTTGCTCAAGTAGGGGCCAACATCGTCTTAAACAGTCGTGGGCCTATCTCAGAAGAATTGCTCGCTGAATTTTCAGACTACGGTGTCAAGGTAGTTCCTATTTCAGGTGATGTGTCTGATTTTGCAGACGCTAAGCGTATGGTTGAGCAAGCTATTGCAGAGCTGGGTTCAGTAGATGTTTTGGTTAACAATGCAGGAATTACCCAAGATACCCTGATGCTCAAGATGACAGAAGCAGATTTTGAAAAAGTGCTCAAGGTTAACCTGACTGGCGCCTTTAACATGACACAATCAGTCTTGAAACCGATGATGAAAGCCAGAAAAGGTGCTATCATTAATATGTCTAGTGTTGTTGGTTTGATGGGAAATATCGGTCAAGCTAATTATGCTGCTTCTAAGGCTGGTTTGATTGGTTTTACCAAGTCTGTGGCGCGTGAAGTGGCCAATCGCAATATCAGGGTTAATGCTATCGCACCTGGAATGATTGAGTCCGATATGACAGCAGTCCTATCAGACAAGGTAAAAGATGCCATGTTGGCGCAAATTCCTATGAAAGAATTTGGGCAAGCAGAACAAGTTGCAGATTTAACAGTATTTTTAGCAGGCCAAGATTATCTAACTGGTCAAGTGGTTGCCATTGATGGTGGCCTCAGTATGTAGCAGAAGCTAGAGGTAAAAAAGATGAAACTAAATCGTGTAGTAGTAACAGGTTATGGAGTGACATCTCCAATCGGAAATACACCAGAAGAATTTTGGAATAGTTTGACAACTGGAAAAATCGGAATTGGTCCAATTACAAAATTTGATCACAGTGACTTTGATGTTCATAATGCAGCAGAAATCCAAGATTTTCCTTTTGATAAATACTTTGTAAAGAAAGATACCAACCGTTTTGATAACTATTCTTTGTATGCCTTGTATGCAGCCCAAGAAGCTGTCAACCACGCTAAGCTGGATGTAGAGGCTATTGACAAGGATCGTTTTGGTGTTATCGTTGCCTCTGGTATTGGTGGAATCAAGGAAATTGAAGATCAAGTGCTTCGTCTCAACGAAAAAGGACCAAAACGTGTGAAACCATTGACCCTTCCAAAAGCCTTGCCAAATATGGCTTCAGGAAATGTTGCCATGCGTTTTGGAGCAAACGGTGTTTGTAAATCCATCAATACTGCCTGCGCTTCATCAAATGATGCGATTGGGGATGCCTTCCGCTCAATCAAGTTTGGTTTCCAAGATGTTATGTTGGTAGGTGGTTCAGAAGCCTCTATCACACCTTTTGCTATCGCTGGTTTCCAAGCCCTAACAGCTCTCTCTACTACAGAAGACCCAAGTCGTGCTTCTATTCCATTCGATAAGGACCGCAATGGGTTTGTCATGGGTGAGGGTTCTGGGATGTTGGTTCTTGAAAGTCTTGAACACGCCGAAAAACGTGGCGCTACTATCCTGGCTGAAGTGGTTGGTTACGGTAATACTTGTGATGCCTATCATATGACTTCTCCACATCCAGAAGGTCAGGGAGCCATCAAGGCCATCAAACTAGCCTTGGAAGAAGCTGAGATTTCTCCAGAGCAAGTAGCCTATGTCAATGCTCACGGCACTTCAACTCCTGCTAATGAAAAAGGAGAAAGTGGTGCTATCGTAGCTGTTCTTGGTAAGGAAGTACCTGTGTCATCAACTAAGTCATTCACTGGCCATTTGCTGGGAGCTGCAGGTGCAGTAGAAGCTATCGTTACAATCGAAGCCATACGTCATAACTTTGTACCAATGACAGTCGGAACAAGTGAAGTATCAGATTATATCGAAGCCAATGTCGTTTATGGACAAGGCTTGGAGCAAGAAATTCCATACGCTATTTCAAATACCTTTGGTTTTGGTGGTCACAATGCAGTTCTTGCTTTCAAACGTTGGGAGAATAAATAAGTATGAATTTAAACGATATTAAAGACTTGATGGCCCAATTTGATCAGTCAAGTTTGAGAGAATTTTCTTATAAAAATGGGACGGATGAGTTGCAGTTTAGCAAAAATGAAGCTAGACTTGTGCCTGAAGTTGCATCTCAAGTCGCTCCAGCGCCCGTTCTAGCAACACCAAGTCCAGTAGCTCCTTCATCTGCTTCAATAGAAACTGTAGTGGAAGAAGTTCCTGCTTCAGTTGAAGCAAGTGTGGCTGCTGAGGGAGATATTGTAGAGAGCCCACTTGTTGGGGTGGCTTACTTGTCTGCTGGTCCTGATAAACCTGCCTTCGTTACAGTTGGTGATAGTGTCAAAAAAGGTCAAACATTGGTCATTATCGAAGCCATGAAAGTCATGAATGAAATTCCTGCACCTAAGGATGGTGTGGTAACAGAAATTCTCATTTCTAACGAAGAAATGGTTGAGTTTGGTAAAGGATTGGTACGCATCAAATGATCGATATTCAAGGAATTAAAGAAGCTCTACCCCATCGTTATCCCATGCTCCTAGTAGACCGTGTCTTGGAAGTGAGCGAAGACACCATTGTTGCCATCAAAAATGTGACCATCAATGAGCCTTTCTTTAACGGCCATTTTCCTCAATACCCAGTTATGCCAGGCGTTCTGATTATGGAAGCCTTGGCGCAAACAGCTGGTGTTTTGGAATTGTCTAAGCCTGAAAATAAGGGGAAACTAGTCTTTTATGCTGGTATGGATAAGGTCAAGTTTAAGAAGCAAGTTGTACCAGGAGACCAATTGGTTATGACAGCGACTTTTGTAAAACGTCGTGGCACCATTGCCGTGGTTGAAGCAAAGGCTGAAGTGGATGGCAAGCTTGCAGCTAGTGGTACTCTTACCTTTGCAATAGGGAACTAAGGAGGTTCTCCATGTTTCGAAAAATTTTAATTGCCAATCGTGGTGAAATTGCGGTTCGTATTATTCGTGCGGCGCGTGAATTGGGGATTGCGACGGTAGCGGTCTATTCAACTGCCGATAAGGAAGCCCTCCATACGCTTTTAGCAGATGAAGCGGTTTGTATCGGTCCTGGTAAGGCAACTGAGTCTTATCTCAATATTAATGCGGTTTTATCAGCTGCAGTCTTGACTGAGGCAGAAGCCATTCACCCAGGTTTTGGATTTCTCAGTGAAAATTCCAAATTTGCAACTATGTGTGAAGAAGTGGGCATCAAATTTATCGGTCCATCTGCTCATGTTATGGATATGATGGGGGATAAAATCAATGCACGTGCTCAGATGATCAAAGCAGGTGTACCTGTAATTCCAGGTTCAGATGGAGAAGTGCATAACTCTGAGGAAGCCTTGAGTGTTGCTGAAAAAATTGGCTATCCTGTGATGCTCAAGGCTTCAGCAGGTGGTGGCGGTAAAGGGATTCGTAAGGTTGAAAAACCAGAAGACCTCGTTGCAGCCTTTGAAACTGCCTCTAGTGAAGCTAAGGCCAATTATGGCAATGGTGCCATGTACATAGAACGAGTTATCTATCCAGCTCGTCACATCGAGGTTCAAATCCTAGGAGATGAACACGGAAATGTAATACATTTGGGGGAACGGGATTGTTCTCTTCAACGGAATAACCAAAAGGTTTTGGAAGAAAGTCCTTCGATTGCAATCGGAAAAACGCTACGCCATGAAATTGGTTCTGCTGCTGTCCGCGCTGCAGAGTCTGTTGGCTATGAGAATGCAGGGACCATTGAGTTTCTTCTTGATGAAGCCAGTGGCAATTTCTATTTCATGGAAATGAATACTCGTGTACAAGTAGAACATCCAGTAACAGAATTTGTTTCAGGTGTGGATATCGTTAAGGAACAGATTCGCATTGCGGCAGGTCAGCCTCTGTCTGTTAAGCAAGAAGATATTGTCCTACGAGGTCATGCTATCGAGTGTCGGATCAATGCAGAAAATCCAGCCTTCAACTTTGCTCCAAGTCCAGGTAAGATCACCAATCTCTATCTGCCAAGTGGAGGAGTTGGTTTGCGCGTGGATTCAGCAGTTTATCCAGGTTACACCATTCCGCCTTATTATGATAGTATGATTGCTAAAATCATCGTCCACGGCGAAAATCGTTTTGATGCCTTGATGAAAATGCAACGTGCCCTCTATGAACTAGAGATTGAAGGGGTGCAGACCAATGCTGATTTCCAGCTTGACCTCATTTCAGATCGCAATGTCATTGCTGGAGATTACGATACTTCCTTCTTGATGGAAACCTTCTTACCTAAATATCAAGAAAAAGAATAAAATGACCTCAAGAGTTTAAACCGAAAAGGGGAATCAATGGCTCTATTTAGTAAAAAAGATAAGTATATTCGAATTAATCCCAATCGTTCGGTTAGGGAAAAACCTCAAGCCAAGCCAGAGGTTCCAGATGAATTATTCTCCCAGTGTCCGAGCTGTAAGCATACCATCTACCAGAAGGATCTGGGAAGTGAGCGTATCTGTCCGCACTGTAGCTATACCTTTCGTATTTCTGCCCAAGAACGCTTGGCTTTGACGATTGATATGGGTACCTTCAAGGAATTGTTTACGGGGATTGAAAGCAAGGATCCCTTGCATTTCCCTGGCTATCAAAAGAAGCTAGCAACCATGCGTGAAAAAACAGGTCTGGATGAAGCCGTTGTGACAGGAACTGCTCTTATTAAAGGTCAGACTGTGGCTCTTGGGATTATGGATTCCAACTTTATCATGGCTTCTATGGGTACGGTTGTAGGGGAAAAAATCACTCGTTTGTTTGAGTATGCGACTGTCGAACAATTGCCAGTTGTTCTCTTCACAGCCTCTGGTGGAGCCCGTATGCAGGAAGGAATCATGAGTCTCATGCAGATGGCCAAGATCTCTGCAGCAGTTAAACGCCATTCAAATGCAGGACTCTTTTATCTGACCATTTTGACAGATCCAACGACAGGTGGTGTGACAGCTTCTTTCGCTATGGAAGGGGATATCATTTTAGCTGAACCACAGAGCTTGGTTGGTTTTGCTGGGCGTCGTGTGATTGAAAATACGGTTCGTGAAAGCTTGCCTGAGGATTTCCAAAAGGCAGAATTCCTATTGGAGCATGGCTTTGTGGATGCTATTGTCAAAAGAAGAGACTTGCCGGATACCATTGCTAGCCTAGTCAGATTGCACGGAGGGAGTCCTAGATGAATATTGCAAAAATAGTCAGAGAAGCGCGTGAGCAGAGTCGTTTGACAACCTTGGACTTTGCGACAGGCATTTTTGATGAATTTATCCAATTACATGGTGACCGTTCTTTTCGCGATGATGGTGCAGTTGTTGGTGGTATCGGCTGGCTTGGAGACCAAGCTGTGACAGTGGTTGGTATCCAAAAAGGCAAGAGCTTGCAAGACAACCTCAAACGGAATTTTGGACAACCACATCCAGAAGGCTATCGCAAGGCCTTACGCTTGATGAAACAAGCTGAAAAGTTTGGCCGTCCAGTGGTGACCTTTATCAATACAGCAGGTGCCTATCCTGGTGTCGGGGCGGAAGAACGTGGACAGGGAGAAGCCATTGCTCGAAATCTCATGGAAATGAGTGACCTGAAAGTTCCGATTATTGCTATCATTATCGGTGAAGGTGGTTCTGGTGGGGCTCTGGCTCTGGCAGTCGCAGACCGTGTCTGGATGCTGGAAAATTCCATCTATGCCATTCTCAGTCCAGAAGGCTTTGCTTCCATTTTATGGAAGGACGGCACTCGTGCCATGGAAGCGGCAGAACTGATGAAAATCACTTCGCATGAGCTGCTAGAAATGGACGTGGTGGACAAGGTGATTTCTGAAGCAGGACTTTCTAGCAAAGAACTGATTAAAAGTGTCAAAAAAGAACTACAAGCCGAGCTAGCCATGCTTTCACAAAAACCTCTAGAAGAGTTGTTGGAAGAACGCTATCAACGATTTAGAAAATACTAATATTTCAGAATACGCAAAAACTAGAACTGACTGCCAGTTCTAGTTTTTATGTGCTTCTTACTCTATATCAAGAGAAAGTCAAAAGGTGCTTGGAAGACCAAACACCTTTAAGATTATTCATTTTCTTCAGTTACAAATTGACTAAGCAGTCCGTTGATAAAGCGAGCTGATTTTTGATCTGAAAAATTCTTAGCGAGTTCAATGGCTTCATTGACTGCTACCAGCTGAGGTGTATCAAATGATGTGATTTCAAAGATTCCTAAGCGTAGTAAGTTTTTTTCGACCAAGGTCAAGCGTTCAACTGTCCAGCCAGACTTGAGGTGCTGGTTGATTTGTTTATCCAACTCGTCTTTTTGAGCTTGAACACCAGAAACCAAATTCAGAAGAAAGGCAGGGATTTGCACATCTGCATCTTCACGGTCATGTGTGTAGGCAAAGTGACAAGCCGTTTCCATATCTGTACCGAATTCAAGACTCATAAGAGCTTGAAAAGCGCATTTACGAAGTTCGCGTCTAGATTCTAATAATGGACTAGTCATTGAGGAAGTCCTCGTTAAATAGATCTTTCAACTCTGGTTTAGGTGTTTTGTCTGGAACAATTCCTGTAACATGGATATTGACAGCAGAAAGTTCCACATCAGCCATATCATGGACAGCATCTTTGACCGCTTTTTGAATAGCAAGAGCAACTTTTGGTACTTTCACACCGTACTCAAGGTAGAGGTAGATGTCAGCAGTTAGTTCTTCGTTGCTTTCTTTTAAGTAGACGCCACGACCAAGAGAGAGTTTTGATAGGGTATCAGATACGGATTTATTTGAAAATGAGTGAACACCATCAACTTTAGCAGTTGCGATGGCAATGATTTTTTCAAGTACACGTGGAGCGATAACGATTTCGCCAAATTGTTCTTCAGTTCCCATAGAATGACCTCTTTCTAGAGATTAGGCACGAGAAACGTAAGTTCCTTCTGCAGTGTTGATGATCAATTTTTGTCCAGCTTCGATGAAGTCTGGAACGTTGACAACAAGTCCAGTTTCCATAGTTGCTGGTTTACCAGAACCTGTAACAGTAGCACCTTTGATAGATGGTTGTGTTTCAGCAACTGTCAATTCAACAGTAGTTGGTACAGTTACACCGATTACTTCAGTTCCGTAGAATTGGATTTTCACATCAGAGTTTTCAAGGATGTAAAGCAGTTCATTTTCAACGTTTACGACTGGGATTTCGTATTGGTCGTAAGTTTCAGTGTTCATGAAGTAGGCAGTTTCATCCATTTTGTACAAGTATTGAGCTGGAACAGTTTCGATAATAGCTTGTTCGAATTTTTCTTCTGGACGGTAGCTTGTATCAAAAGTAGAACCAGTACGGACATCACGTAATTTCATACGCATGATTGTATTCCCTTTACCTGGTTTGTGGTGGCTAGCTTCCAAAACGCGGATCAATTTTCCGTCTGCAGTTTCAAATGTCATACCAGCTTTCAATTTGCTTGCTTCAATCATGTTTTTACCTCTTTAATAAATATTATTACTCTTCATTCTACCATAAAATCTTCTGGAAATAAAGCCAAAATAGTTATTGGGATTTGGTAGGAGCGAAAAAAACCAACCTCAGGGCTGGTTTCTTTTACATATTAATCTTCTTTCAACTTCGCCAATTCTTGGGCAAGAAGTTTAAGGGCAACTTGTGGGTTGGCTTGGCCTTTGGTTGCTTTCATGAGGAATCCTGTAAAGGCCTTGTCTGCGTTACGTTTGCCTGACTTGAAGTCAGCAACGGCGGCTTCGTTATCTGCAAAGACTTGGTGGATAATTGGAATCAAGACAGCTGGATCTGAGATTTGGACCATACCTGCTTTTTCCACGTATTCACGCGCTCCACCGCCATTTTTAGCCAGGTGGACAAAGACTTTCTTGGCAATCTTAGAAGAGATCGTGCCGTCTTCGATGATGGCAATCATTTCAACTAAGTTTTCTGGCGTCAGTTCGATTTGTTCCAGTGTCTTGCCTTCGGCATTCAAGAATTGAGCGACTTCACCTTGGAGCCAGTTAGAAACTTGTTTAGCGTCACCGCCAAGGGCAACAGCTTTTTCAAAGAAATCAGAAGTGACCTTGTTTGCAGTCAACTGGTTAGCATCGTAGTCAGACAAGCCAAGGTCAGAGACGTAACGTGCACGACGTTCTTTTGGAAACTCTGGCAGTTCAGTACGCATTTCCTCAATCCACTCGTCTGAGATTTCAAAGAGAGGTAGGTCTGGTTCTGGGAAGTAGCGGTAGTCTGCAGCCCCTTCCTTGACACGCATGAGGATGGTTGCCTTGTTAGCTTCATCGTAACGGCGTGTTTCTTGGCGAATTTGACCACCTGAGCGTAGGATTTCAGCCTGACGTTGGACTTCGTATTCAAGACCTTTACGAACGTTTGAGAAGGAGTTAAGGTTTTTCAACTCAGTCTTGGTACCAAATTTCTCTTGACCATAAGGACGAAGGGAGATGTTAGCATCTACACGCATTGAACCTTCTTCCATCTTAACGTCAGAAATACCAGCGTATTGGATCACTTCCTTAAGAGCTGTTAGATAAGCATAGGCTTCTTCTGGTGAGCGCATGTCGGCTTCAGATACAATCTCAATCAATGGCACTCCTTGACGGTTGAGGTCGACATAAGAGAAACCATCTGTTCCGTGAGTGTTCTTACCGGCATCTTCTTCCAAGTGGGCACGTTCAATACCGATTTTCTTGGTCGTACCGTCTTCTAGCTCGACTTCAATCCAGCCCTTGTAACCGATTGGCTCATCAAACTGAGAAATTTGGTAGGCTTTAGGATTATCAGGGTAGAAGTAGTTCTTGCGGTCAAAGTGCATCTTCTTATGGATGTCCATGTTAAGAGCGAGTGCAGCCTTGATACCAGCATCGACAACACCTTTATTGAGAACTGGCAGAACTCCTGGGAAGGACCAGTCGATCACGTTAGTGTTGGCATTTTGGTCATTTCCAAAGTGGGCAGAAGTAGGTGAGAAGATTTTTGAATTGGTGTTGAGCTCTACGTGGACTTCAAGTCCGATGACTGTTTCAAAGTTCATTAGTTGTCACCTCCAAAAATCACAGCTTGTTGTTTGTGGTAGTCTGTTGTTGCTTCAAATGCAGCAGCAGCTTGGTAGATAGTCTCTTCAGAGTATTTTGGACCAATCAATTGTAGACCGACAGGTAGACCGTGAGAGAATCCAGCAGGAATTGAAATCCCTGGAAGACCTGCCAAGTTGACTGGGATTGTCAAGAGGTCGGCCAAATACATAGCAACTGGGTCATGGTTGAGTGAGTCCAAGTCATAGGCAACGCTTGGGGCAGTTGGTCCCAAAATCAAGTCATAGTCCGCAAAAACTTTTTCGAAATCTTGGATGATAAGGGTACGGACCTGACCAGCTTTCTTGTAGTAGGCATCGTAGTAACCTGATGAAAGGCTGAAAGTACCTAGCATGATACGACGTTTTACCTCTTCACCGAAACCTTGGCTACGGCTGTTTACATAGATTTCATCAAGATTAGTCGCATCCTCTGCACGATAGCCGTAACGGATACCGTCAAAGCGTTGCAAGTTTGATGAAGCTTCTGATGAAGCGATGATGTAGTATACAGCAACACCGTATTTAGAGTGAGGAAGGCTGACCTCTTCGACGATAGCACCAAGTTTTTCAAAGTGTTTAGCGGCATTCAGGATAGTTTCCTTAACCTCTGGGTCAATTCCTTCACCGAGGTATTCCTTAGGCAAAGCGATTTTCATGCCCTTGATGTCTTGACCGATTTTTGAAGTAAAGTCGGCAATGCGGACAGGAGCAGAAGTAGAGTCTTTGGCATCTTCGCTGGCAATAGCATTGAGCAAGAGAGCATTTTCCTTAACAGTAGGAGCAAAAGGTCCGATCTGGTCTAGCGAGCTACCAAAGGCAATGAGACCGAAACGTGAAACAGTTCCGTAGGTTGGTTTGAGACCAACGATCCCGTTGAAGGCAGCAGGTTGGCGGATAGAACCACCAGTATCAGAACCAAGTGATAAGCGAACTTGTCCTGCGGCTACAGCTGCGGCAGAACCACTTGAAGAACCACCAGGAACCTTGGTCTGGTCCCAAGCATTTTTAGTGGCACCATAGTGTGAAGTTTCACCTGATCCACCCATGGCAAACTCGTCCATGTTAGTTTTTCCGACGACAATCATACCCTTGGCTTTTGCATTGGTAACAGCAGTCGCATCAAAAATTGGATCGTAGTTATAGAGCATTTTTGAGGCTGCAGTTGTGAGAATACCGTCTGTAGAGATGTTATCCTTAACAGCCAATGGAATTCCTGAAAGGACATTATCAGCATCGATTCCAGCTTCATCAATGGCTTTGGCTTGAGCAAGAGCCTGCTCCTCAGCGATGGTGACAAAAGCGTTGATAGCTGTCTCGCGAGACTTGATATCTTCAAGTGTTGCTTGGGTCAATTCAGTTGCAGAAATTTCCTTAGAAACAAGGAGATTGTGCAAGTCTTCAATGGTTTTATTGTTGAAAGTCATTAAGCATCTCCTCCATCGTCTAGGATAGCTGGTACCTTGATATAGTAGTTGTCTTTTTCAGGTACGTTTTTAAACAAGCGATCACGGTCAGTTCCTTCTTCGGCCACATCAGGGCGGAGTACGGTCTTACGGTCAGCCATAGTCGTAGTAGGTGCGACACCAGTTGTGTCGACTTCGCCCAGCAATTCAACCATGTCAACAATTTTAGACAAGGTAGTCGCAAAGGCAGCAGTTTCTTCTTCAGAGAATCTTAATTTTGAAAGATTGGCAACGTGTGTCACCTCTTCTTGCGTAATTTTCATCTTGCATCCTTTCGTGAAATGATGATTTTTAGTCTGTTCTATTTTACCATATTTTCCTATAAATAAGGGAAGGAAAGATGAAAAAAGACAGGTATAGGATGGAGAAGGATGGAGAACGGGTTTTTAAAATAGACAAAAAAATAGCCGTCCTAACTTTGGCAAGTTAACGAGCTATTTTTTAGTTATGTAATTACAGCCACCGTCTTAAACGGCTCTGTGGGGTGTTGTTGTAACATCTTTTTCTATATTCATTGTAACATTTATTTTAAAAATTGCTAGATAGTTTTTGTTTATTGTACATTAGCAAACTAAGATTCTTTGATTTTAATATGCACTCTTTTGATATTCATTCCATAAAGCCTGAAGTTCAACTGCATTTTCTAAGACATATTGCCTTATCATTTTTAGGTCTTTTGCTTTTGCTTTACCATCTCTCAGTTCACCGTTCAGAAACATTGAACCCACTTCTTCTCCGTGGATATAAAAGTGAATATGCGCTTTTTGACCTTTATGGTTATGTTCGTTAGGACGAATTTCAATACCATACTTTAAGAAAGAATATTTAGGCATGTAGTAATCCCACGTAGTCCTTCCATGTTTCAAGGTAGTTATCGCGATTTAACTCAATTTGCTTTTGAGCAAAACGAATATCATAGTCTGCCAAGTCCAAATTTTCCAATACTTCTCCAGTTAGAATACTAAAGGTTCCGATTAATTCATCGTCATCATACATACGCAAAATAGGGTTGCTTGGATTCTTGTAAATATCATCTTTCGTCACTTCTAAATTGGTTATACCAAATTCTTTGAACATGATTACATCTCCTTTTTGTTTTATTATATCATTTTTGCTAGGATTGTCACGGTTTTCGATCTATTTGACTACAAGGAATAGCTTTTATTCAAGTATAGTCTAACATAAAATAGAAATTGAAAAAAATGCTAAAATCCGATATAATGAAGTGTTGAAAGGAATGGTAAAATCCAATGTAGAAATCATTCTTAGCTATTGAAACAAGAAAAATAGAGAATCAAAGAAAGAGAACTTATGAATATTCAAGAAGAAATTAAGAAACGTCGTACCTTTGCCATCATCTCCCACCCTGACGCGGGGAAAACAACCATCACTGAGCAATTGCTCTACTTTGGGGGCGAGATTCGTGAGGCTGGTACGGTAAAAGGGAAGAAAACAGGGACTTTTGCCAAGTCTGACTGGATGGATATCGAGAAACAACGTGGGATTTCGGTGACTTCATCTGTGATGCAATTTGACTACGATGGCAAGCGCGTCAACATCCTCGACACGCCAGGACACGAGGACTTCTCAGAAGATACCTATCGTACCTTGATGGCGGTGGATGCTGCAGTCATGGTCGTGGACTCTGCTAAGGGTATCGAGGCTCAGACTAAGAAATTATTTGAGGTTGTGAAACATCGTGGCATTCCAGTCTTTACCTTTATGAACAAGCTAGACCGTGATGGACGTGAGCCACTGGACCTCTTACAAGAATTGGAAGAAGTCTTGGGCATTGCTAGCTACCCTATGAACTGGCCAATCGGGATGGGGAAAGCCTTTGAAGGCTTATATGACCTCTATAACCAACGCTTGGAGCTCTACAAAGGGGATGAACGTTTTGCCAGTCTAGAAGATGGGGACAAGCTTTTTGGTAGCAATCCTTTCTACGAGCAAGTTAAGGATGATATTGAACTTTTAAATGAAGCTGGAAATGAATTCTCAGAGGAAGCTATTCTGGCTGGAGAATTGACACCTGTCTTCTTCGGTTCAGCTTTGACAAACTTTGGTGTGCAGACCTTCCTTGAGACTTTCCTCAAATTTGCTCCAGAACCACATGGTCACAAGAAAACAGACGGAGAAATTGTGGATCCTCATGATAAGGATTTCTCAGGATTTGTCTTTAAAATCCAAGCCAACATGGACCCTCGTCACCGTGACCGTATCGCCTTTGTCCGTATCGTATCAGGTGAATTTGAGCGTGGCATGAGTGTCAACCTTCCTCGTACTGGTAAGGGCGCCAAGCTGTCTAATGTTACTCAGTTTATGGCTGAAAGTCGTGAGAATGTGACCAATGCCGTGGCAGGTGATATTATCGGAGTTTACGATACCGGTACTTATCAGGTTGGGGATACCTTGACAGTTGGGAAAAACAAATTTGAATTTGAACCACTGCCAACCTTTACCCCTGAAATTTTCATGAAAGTTTCTGCTAAGAATGTCATGAAGCAAAAATCCTTCCACAAGGGAATTGAGCAATTGGTGCAAGAAGGTGCCATTCAGCTTTATAAGAATTACCAAACAGGTGAATACATGCTGGGAGCTGTTGGTCAACTCCAGTTTGAAGTCTTTAAACACCGTATGGAAGGCGAGTACAATGCTGAAGTGGTTATGAGCCCAATGGGTAAAAAGACCGTTCGTTGGATCAAGCCTGAGGACTTGGATGAACGGATGTCATCAAGCCGCAATATCTTGGCCAAAGACCGCTTTGACCAACCAGTCTTCCTCTTTGAAAATGACTTTGCCCTCCGCTGGTTTGCAGATAAGTATCCAGACGTAGAGTTGGAAGAGAAGATGTGACTCAGTGTCGTAATCTAATAATCGGTAACCGATATGGCGGTTTACCTAAACGCTTCACTAGGAAAAATCCACGAATATTATCGATTCGTGGATTTTTCCGTCGTAACTACGTTTAGCAAATGAAATCGATTTGCCAAACTTGGTGTCGTAGTGTAACAATCGGTAAGTGATATGTCATTTGAGCTATCCCTCATTATTAGAATAAGTTCATGAATGTTATTGTTCGTGGGCTTTTTCATTGGAATTTTAGATAGTTAGAGTGGCTGTCTTTCTTACTAAAACTTGGTAAAATAATGTTCTTCTCAACTTTCAATGGTAGTTCAGCAAAGTTTTTTTATAAGATAAGAATTTCAGTAACTAAGGAGACTAATCAAAAAATTAAGTTTGGAATAGGATGTATCATTTAAACTCAATGAAAATCAAAGAGCAAACTAGGAAACTAGCCGCAGGTTGCTCAAAACACTGTTTTGAGGTTGTGGATAGAACTGACGAAGTCAGTAACCCTATCTACAGCAAGGCGATGTTGACGCGATTTGAAGAGATTTTCGAAGAGTATTAGATATTAAAAAACTTGATAGTACACATGTTTTCTTGCCAATCTACTCACGTAATATCCTAGTGAAATTATATGTATTGAAATTTAACAGTGAACTCTAGCTAGCGCTGTGATTCGGCAATAGTATGATTGATTAATGAAATAGAATGTTTGAATATAGAAAAATTTATATTTTTATTTAAAGTAAAATAAATTAGAAGTATACAAAAAACAGTGCAATATATATATATATATATATTAAATATGCGTTTGCTCTGTCTATAAAAAGATTTGTTTTAAACATAAAACGTTATTATATAGTATTATTTTTTTTTAATTCTATTGCTTTTTAAATCAATTTTTTTTATAATATTAAAGATTAACTTATAATTGGGTGAATTGTACCCTTAACCTAAGTTTAGAAAAGGAGATAACATGTTTTTCAGACGTCAAGAGGGTCAATATCGTGAAACTGATCGTGTGACCCGCTATAAGTTAGTGAAATCCGGTAAGCATTGGCTACGGGCTTCCACTTCTTTATTTGGTTTGTTTAAGGTTTTCCGTGGTAGTGTCGACACTACTCAAGTTATGACCGAAGTGGTTGAGAACCAAACAAACAATACGATTACAGGCCTCGATATTATAAGGGGACTTGCAGCTACAGGAGCTGTATTAGGCGGAGCAGTGGCAACACAAACTACTGTTCATGCCAATGATGCGGTTGCTCTTGAAAAGACATTGGAGTCATCGGATGTTTTAGCTACAAATGACTCAGTCGTTCTTGGATCTGTTTCGAAAGCAAATCCAGAAGAATCGGCAAGTTTGTCACACTCAGAAAGCGAGAGTGTGTCTAGTTCAGAATCGACTTCTGCTAGCCAATCAGTGAGCGCTAGCACTTCTGCAAGTATGTCAGCAAGTACTTCTGCTTCTGTTAGTGCGTCGACAAGTACTTCTGCAAGTGTATCAGCAAGCACTTCTGTAAGTTCTAGTCAGTTGATGGTTCATTCAGAGGACAGTTCGGTTGCGACTAGCGCTGCTAGTGTTGAAACTGCTGGACAATCCGAATCTACTTCAGCTGAAAATCAAGTAGTTAGTCAAGGCTTGCCAAACTCTAATTTGTCTGCACCTGTCTTGGACTCTGCTAAGTCAGCAACAGGTTTGATAGAGAAAACTTCCGAATTAACAAGTTTGGCAGGAGTGACTGCTGGTGCCTTGTCATCGGTAGAAGTATCTACAAAGAAAAATGAAGAAGATCGTAAAAAGCTGGCTAAAATTTCAGCTGAAATGGGTGAGTATTTAGCTAAGGCGGCAGATCTTCCAGATACGAGTGCAGCCATCCTTAAGGTGGAAACTGCCATTACTGAGATTGAGTCAGCTTTAAAGGATCCAACTGCTGATCTTGGTAGTGTTGTCAAAACGGCAACTTCAGCTCGTAATTCTATTGCCAATGCAGTTTTACGTGCCACTTCAGGTCAACGTGATGGCCGTAATGGACAAGCGATAGAGAGGGGTGCTTCTCCTAGAGCAACATTCTCTAGCCATGGTACGACAGCCTCAATTGCGTCTACTAATTATAATCCAAATACTCATGAAGTTGTTTGGCGTATTAATATGCATGCTAACAATGCCTTGCATCATGTAGGGCTGATTGCGGATGTAGATTCCAATACGACGATTAATCGTGTGACCTTTAATGGACAAGAGATGGAGAAACGTGGTGGTTCAAGAAATGAGTATGTCTATGATATCCGCCATGATAAACAAAGAAACCTAGAAGCAACGCTTGAGGTTCATGCCACTGTAAATAAGCAGTCGAAAGCTGCTAGCTTGAACGCAAGAGTGGCTACAAGCAGTCAACCGTTTACAAGTGCGAATACTTCTGGGAATTATAGCGATTCAATCAATTCAACTGTTCCAACTAGTGGGACAGGTCAGTCTAGAAGTGCAGCTGGTCAGAGCCGTGCGGCATCTCAGCTACCTAAGATTAGATCCAGGACCTAAGAATACAATTATCACTGGCTTAGCTGCTCCTAATTATCCAGCTACTAGCAGAAATGGTTATGGTGATCTTGGAGCATATGATAAATATGGTAAAATTACAGGATACCAGACATCATATAATGTAAGAATTGTTGGGACAATTGGTCGAAACAACGGAATAGGAAATCCTGGTCGTGCAGACGGGGCTTGGGAACCGTATAAACCTGGTGCGCACATTATTGAATATGTTGTAACAGATACCGACGGTCAAAAAGCTACGGCAGAGATGACTCTTAATATCAGGGGATTTAATGAGCGACAAGACCCTGCGAAAGGTACTAAAGTCGTAGTTAATGACAAAGCAAATCTAAGCCCAAAAGAAAGAGAACAAGTCTTGGCTAACTTTAAGGCGGCTAATGCTAGTCTTCTTTCAGGTACAGGATCAGGTGTAGGCTCAACTGACTATAAAAAAGGAGCTGAAGAGGGTTCAATCAGTCTAGCTAATAATGGAGATATCACCATTACTTATCGTGATAGAACATCGGATACAGTCACAAACAATGTTAAGTATGGTGTAGAGAAAACAACTGAGCACTTTTATGCAGTTAGCGACGAGCCTTTATCTAATATAAATCCAAGAAGTCTTGTGCGTCCAGTTGGCGGAGCTTCTGACTTCCCTAGTGGGACAAGATTTGCATGGAAACAAGGGCAAGCTCCTACAATGACAGCGATGGGGGACAGAGAGAACCCTAGAACTGCAATCTTAACGGTAACTCATCCAGATAATACTACTACGGATTTAACATATAATTACAGAGTCTATCAAAAGATAGAGACTAAAACCAAGAATGGAGTTACTGGTCAGTTTTATGCCTTTAAAGCAGCTTCAGGTGATCGAACTGTTGGCAGTAGCTATGCTAATAATATAGGTGGAGATTCATATCTTTATATCAATAGTCCATCTCTTCCTTCGGGGACTACATTTGCTTATGAATATCGTCTGAATAATAATGCAAGTGCACCACTAAATAATCGAACTGGGTCACCTAAATTTAGTGATGTCTGGCATACAACTGACTCTGCAGCTACGACACACCGTACAACCTATACTGCAAAAGCAACTTATCCAACAGGACGCTTTGGAACTCCGTCTGCACAAGATCGTGCTTTGACAAGTGAGACAAGCTTTACTTATACAGTAGTGGATCCAGTAGCTAAACAAGAGCATGTTACAACAGTTGGAAATACAGCTCCGCTAAATGACATTATTTCAAATCCTGGTAATGCACTTAAAAATTCTGATTCTAGAGTTGTGATTCCAAATGGGACAACTTATGAGTGGGTATCCAGACCTGATGCTTCAGCTCCAGGTATCTATAAGAAAGAAGTTAAAGTTACTTTACCACAAGGTTCTGCAGATAAAGCAGGCAACAGTACAAATGTTCCTGTAACTATCAAAGTTAGACCGAACCCACCACAAATTTCAGCAGATCAGGTAACGAACACAGGCGGTCTTCCAAATAAAGGAATTACCGTTACAGACGCGTTACCAGGTGCATCAGTAACCTTAACAATCAATGGCAAACAACTTCCATCTAAAACAGCAGATCAAAATGGAAGAGTGACGTTTGCTGCAAATGAATTAGCAGACAGTAATGGCTTGCTTCCAACAGGAAACGTAACAGTTAAACAGAGTAAGGCATTTACTAATCCTGTAACGAATTCAAATGAAACTTTGGAATCAGATTTAAGAACAGTTACTATTACAGCTGAAGAAGAAAAGCCACAAGTTGTTGACACAGTAGTAAAAGTAAAAAATGCTGATAATACATGGTCTGCCGTCCCTAAATCAATGGAAAATGGCATTCCTGTATATACTTTCTATTCTGGAGATTCATTAGAGTTTACAGCTAAGTTCAAAGATAATAGTGGTGTTATCAAAAACACAGAAGTTCGTAATGGAGGACCAGGAACTCCTGCAATTAACAATCTTTTCCATAATGATACATGGGGAACAACTGTTATCAATAAAGTAACGACTAAGACTACAGCTACTACCAATCAACCTGCTACGACTACTGTTACAGGAACTATTAATGCTAATTTGAGATATGATTCTGGTAATAGAATTACACGCTCTATAACTGCAGATGATTTTTCAAATCTCCGATCAGACGGAACTACCTTTGTTCTTAAACAGGGTGAGTTGAAAGATAGATTGGGAGAAGTGAAGATTCCCCCAATAACAGTTCGAGATATTAGTAATTTAACTCCTGCAGATAAGAGTGCAATCAAAGCAGCTGTTGAAAATGCCTATCCAAAGGATAAACATCGTATCAGTACATACACTCAACAGAATGATGGAAGTGTATTGATTACCTATAAAGATGGAACGTCCAGAACAGTTACTCCTAAACTAGAACAAAATTATCAAACTAAGTCAGATCGTTTTTACGCTATTGCAGGAGAGAATTCTGCTACATTAACGGCTCGTGATTTTGTCCGCTCAGCTGATGGTACAGAGTTACCTTCAAATACAAGGGTGGTTTGGAAACAAGGAACTCTAGATTTATCAACTCCTGGTGATAAAACAGCGACCTTGACGGTTACGGATTCTAAAGGTGTATCTAAAGATATTTCTTACAAATATACTGTTTATCCGAAAGTTGAGACCAAAACTCACAATGGTGTGACAGGTAAGTTCTATGCCTTTAAGTCAGATCAAGGTAATGATAAAGTTACTGGGGGAGATTGGGCTAATAATATCGGTGGTACTATTGGACAGTATACAAACCTAGATGAACCAGGATTAAAAGATGTAGCAACTTGGTCTTATAAGTATAAAATAAATAATCAAGGTAACGAAATTACGACCCCTGTTGGGAAACAACAATTTGGAGGAATTTGGCATACTACGGGATCAGAAGCTAAAAGTCACAGTACAACCTATACGCTAATTGCCACTTATCCAAAAGGACGTTTTGGGGATGTTTCAACAAGCAACCCAGCCTTGACAAGTCAGACAAGCTTTAATTATACAGTTGTTGATCCTGTGGCTAAACGGGAGTACGTTACAACTGTGGGGAATAAGGCTCCATTAGCAGATATTATTGCTAAGCCAGGAGAGGCACTTAAAAATTCGAATACAAGTGTATCCTTCCCAACAGGAACAACATTTAGTTGGGTCCAGGATCCTGATGACGCTATGCTGGCAAACCCTGGGGTTTATACGAAAAAAGTTACAGTCACTCTTCCGCAAGGTTCCTATAGTGGAGCTGCTAATAGTAGAACAGTAGACGTGACTATTAAGGTAAACCCACAAGCGCCAGTTATCTCAGTTAATTCTACCAATGAAACTGGCGGCTTGCCAAATCGTTCTATTGTTGTTACAAATGTAACACCTGGAGCTCTTGTAACCTTGACTTTAGCAGGGCATACGTTCGAGAAGAGAGCTAAAGATAATGAAACAAGCGTAACCTTTGAACCCGCTGATTTGCAGAGAGCCTATGATGGCAACAATGGACTTCTTCCAACGAGGGATGTGACAGCTAAGCAAGAAAAAACAGTAACACTTCCAAGTGGTGGGACTGAAACCTTGACTTCGGCTACAACGACTGCAACGATTACCAAGGAAACTGTAGCACCTGAAGTAACTTTTGAACTTTATGTCAAGAACGATAAGACGGGCCAATGGGAAAAACAAACCATTAAGAATAATGTTCGTCCAGGAGTCAGCGGTTACGAAGTCTTCGCAGGCGACAAGATTAAAGTTGTTTTAACTGCTAAAGATAATAGTGGTAAGATTAAAACTCTGAAATTAAACGATGGAACTTCTGATATCAGTCGTATTTTCCAAACTGGTTATTCTTCAGATGATGATGCACTAGGAATTAAGGATATTACCACTGAAGCTTCAACAACAAATCCAAAAGTCCTAGAGTACACTGCTACTTATGGGGAAAATGTACAGTATGCAGATGGTAATAGATGGACTCGTGGAACTAGTGCTACAGATTTATCAGATAATACGGGTAGAGTAACGACTGTAGTTGCACAAGGAAAATTGAATGAAAAATTCCCAGGTATTAAACCAAGTAGTGCTATCCAAGTTTCTAATTTAACTTCATTGACACCAGATGATCTTAAGAAGATTCTTGCTGCAGTGAAGACAGTCAACCCTGAGTCAGATTTCCGTATTAAATCGTACGATATTGCTAGCAATGGAACCGTAACGATTACCTACAAAGACGGAACAAAAAACACAGTAACTCCTGACTTGTCAGATTCGGATCATAAGTCAGCATCAGCGTCAACCAGTGCGTCAGTGTCTGCTTCAACCAGTGCATCAGTAAGTGCAATGACCAGTGCATCTGAGTCAGCTTCAACAAGCGCAAGTCAATCCGCAAGCACCTCAGCTAGCCAGTCAGCATCAACAAGCGCAAGTCAATCAGCAAGCACGTCAGCAAGTACATCTGCTTCAACAAGCGCAAGTACGTCAGCAAGTACATCCGCTTCAACCAGCGCAAGCACATCAGCAAGTACATCTGCCTCAACGAGCGCAAGTACGTCAGCAAGCACGTCAGCTTCAACAAGCGCAAGCACATCAGCAAGCACGTCAGCCTCAACAAGCGCAAGCACGTCAGCAAGTACCTCAGCCTCAACGAGCGCAAGCACGTCAGCAAGTACGTCAGCAAGTACATCAGCAAGTACATCTGCTTCAACCAGTGCAAGTACGTCAGCAAGTACATCAGCCTCAACAAGTGCAAGTACGTCGGCAAGCACGTCAGCCTCAACAAGTGCAAGCACATCAGCGTCAACGAGCGCAAGTACGTCAGCAAGCACGTCAGCTTCAACGAGCGCAAGTACGTCAGCAAGCACGTCAGCTTCAACAAGTGCAAGTACGTCAGCAAGTACGTCAGCTTCAACAAGCGCAAGCACATCAGCCTCAACCAGTGCAAGTACGTCAGCAAGTACGTCAGCGTCAACGAGCGCAAGTACCTCAGCCTCAACAAGTGCAAGTACGTCGGCTAGCACGTCAGCCTCAACAAGTGCAAGCACCTCAGCAAGTACATCAGCTTCAACGAGCGCAAGTACATCAGCAAGCACATCGGCAAGCACATCAGCAAGTACATCAGCTTCAACGAGCGCAAGTACGTCAGCAAGCACGTCAGCTTCAACAAGTGCAAGTACATCAGCAAGCACGTCAGCCTCAACGAGCGCAAGTACGTCAGCAAGTACATCAGCAAGTACATCTGCTTCAACAAGCGCAAGTACGTCAGCAAGTACATCAGCTTCAACAAGCGCAAGCACATCAGCAAGTACATCTGCCTCAACGAGCGCAAGTACATCAGCGTCAACGAGCGCAAGCACGTCAGCAAGTATATCGGCTTCAACAAGTGCAAGTACGTCAGCAAGTACCTCAGCCTCAACGAGCGCAAGTACGTCAGCAAGTACGTCAGCGTCAACGAGCGCAAGTACATCAGCAAGTACATCAGCTTCAACAAGCGCAAGTACGTCAGCAAGTACATCAGCTTCAACGAGCGCAAGTACGTCAGCAAGTACATCTGCCTCAACGAGCGCAAGTACGTCAGCAAGTACATCAGCCTCAACAAGTGCAAGTACGTCAGCAAGTACATCTGCTTCAACAAGTGCAAGTACGTCAGCAAGTACATCAGCT
>NZ_JUPG01000055.1 GCF_001074825.1 Streptococcus pseudopneumoniae | reverse complement strand
AAGAAGGCAGAGAATCTCATTCAACGTCAATTTGAAGGCTCTAAAACAATGGAAAAGTGCTACACAGATGTGACAGAATTTGCCATTCCAGCAAGTACTCAAAAGCTTTACTTATCACCAGTTTTAGATGGCTTTAATAGCGAAATTATCGCCTATAATCTTTCAACTTCACCCAACTTAGAACAAGTAAAAACAATGTTGGAACAGGCATTCACAGAGAAGCACTACGAGAATACGATTCTCCATAGTGACCAAGGCTGGCAATATCAACACGATTCTTATCACCAGTTTCTTGAGGGTAAGGGAATTCAAGCATCCAT
>NZ_JUPG01000054.1 GCF_001074825.1 Streptococcus pseudopneumoniae | reverse complement strand
ATTTCATAATAAAAACACCCCAAAAGTTAGATTTTTTCTGTCTAACTTTTGGGGTGCAGTTCAAGAACTGACGTTTTTTGTATGCTTATTTTGACTTGATATAGTTGATACCATCTGCTTTTGGTGCAACTGCTTTTCCAAAGAAGGCTGCCAAGACAAGAATGGTCAAAACATAAGGTGCGATTTGAAGGTAAACCGCAGGCACTCCTTGTAGGAATGGCAATTGAGAACCGATAACAGCCAAACTTTGTGAAAGCCCAAAGAAGAGACTAGATAGCATGGCTCCGATTGGATTCCATTTTCCAAAAATCATCGCAGCAAGGGCGATAAATCCAGGTCCAACAATAGTTGTCACTGAGAAGTTAACTGAGATGGATTGAGCATAAATCGCTCCCCCAATTCCACCTAGGAAACCTGAAATGATAACCCCTAGATATCTCATCTTGTAGACATTGATTCCCAAAGTATCCGCTGCTTGAGGATGTTCACCTACAGAGCGGAGACGAAGACCAAAGCGGGTCTTGAAGAGGATAAACCAAGCAAGGAAGGAGAAGGCAATCGCGATATAACCAAGCAGACTTGTTGATTTGAAGAAGATATCACCAATCACTGGGATATTAGCTAAGACTGGGAAGTCAAAGCGTCCGAAAGTCTGGCTTAGGTTATCTGTTTGTCCTTTATTATAAAGCACTTTCACTAAGAAAACAGCCAAGGCAGGCGCCATCAAGTTCAATACTGTACCGCTGACAACATGGTCTGCACGGAAATGAACTGTTGCTGCTGCGTGGATGATAGAAAAGATTCCCCCTACCACTCCTGCTACAAGCAAAGATAGCCATGGAGTTGCTGCTCCAAATTGTTCTGCAAATTCAAGGTTAAAGACGACTCCAGAAAAGGCACCCATAACCATAATTCCTTCAAGACCGACGTTTACCACACCACCACGTTCAGAGAAAACACCACCAATACTTGTAAAGATGAGGGGCGCTGAGTAAATCAGCATAGAAGATACCAAGAGGGTGAGCAAGGTTATAATAGACATCTTTACTTACCTCCTTTAACTTGTTTTTTCGGTTTGACAAAGCGTTCGATAAGGTAATGAACACTGACAAAGAAGATAATAGACGCCGTTACAATGCTGACAAGCTCAGACGGTACCTGCGCTGCATTCATACCAGGGGCTCCAACTTGGAGAACCCCAAATAGGAAGGCTGCAAAGAGAATACCAATTGGTGAGTTGGCCGCAAGTAGACTAACCGCCATCCCGTTAAATCCGACAGCCAATGATGCCCCTTGAACATAAACGTTCTGGAAGGTACCCAGACCTTCAACAGCTCCACCAAGACCAGCCAAGGCACCTGAAATAATCATTGAGAGGATAATGGTACGTTTTGCAGAAATACCAGCGTACTCTGAAGCATGTGGATTAAGACCAACCGCACGAATTTCAAAACCAAGGGTCGTTTTCTTGAGCATGAACCAAATGACTGCAACGGCAATAAGAGCAAAGAAAATACCAATATTCATCCGTGAATTACCAGTCAACTCAGCCAACCAAGGTGTCTGGTAGGTTGCATTAGCTCCAACACGAATCGTCGAATCTGTACTTTGCATGAAGTCTTTAGGAAAGGCATGAATAAAGGCATTTCCTACATACAAGACGATGTAGTTCATCATGATAGTTACGATAACCTCTGATGTCCCTAGATAAGCTCTAAGAATACCTGGAATGGCACCGACAATTCCACCAGCAATCAAGGCAATCACGATAGTTGCTAGAATCATCAAGGGACGTGGCATATCTGGATGCAACAAGGCAAACCAACCACTGAGAATCCAACCAGCCAAAGCCTGACCAGGAAGCCCAACGTTAAAGAAACCAGCACGACTGGCAACGGCAAAGCCAAGACCAATCAAGACCAAAGGCCCCATAGCACGGAAGATTTCTCCAATCCCACGCAGACTACCAAAGGCTGTATAGAACAATTCTTCGTAGCCCCAAATAGCATCATAACCGAAGATCCACATGACAATGGCTCCAAGTAAAATTCCTAGGAAGACAGAAATCAAGGGAACCGAAATTTGTTGTAATTTTTTAGACATCACTCTTCTCCTTTCCCAAGTTTCCACCAGCCATCAAGACACCAAGTTCTTGTTTATTGGTTGTTTCTGGTGACACAATACCTTGAATCTTCCCATCGTGGATAACGGCAATACGGTCTGAGACGTTTAAAATCTCATCCAATTCAAAGCTGACAACAAGGACAGCCTTCCCATTATCACGCTCTTCAATCAAGCGTTTGTGGATATATTCAATGGCACCGACATCCAAACCACGAGTTGGTTGGCTGACGATAAGGAGATCAGGATCTCGATCAATTTCACGAGCAATAATTGCTTTTTGTTGATTTCCTCCTGAGAGTGCAGCTGCAGGCACAAATTCACTAGCAGCACGAACATCAAATTCTTCCATTAGCTTTTTAGCATAAGAAGTAATATTTGAATAGTTCAAAATTCCATTTTTACTATGTGGTTCTTTATAGTAGGTTTGAAGGGCAATATTTTCAGAAATCATCATTTCCAAAATCAAACCATCACGGTGACGGTCTTCTGGAACGTGCCCAACACTCAACTCTGTAATCTGACGTGGGTGCAAGCCTACAATTGAATCTCCTTTTAGCTCAATGCTACCAGATTCAACCTTGCGAAGACCTGTGATTGCTTGAATGAGTTCAGACTGACCATTTCCATCAATCCCCGCAATACCAACAATCTCTCCCGCACGAACATCCAAAGATAGATTTTTCACAGCTGGGACACCGCGGTTTTCATTGACCACTAAATCTTTGATAGACAAGACCACTTCTTTTGGTTGAGAGGCTTGCTTCTCTGTCTTAAAGGAAACAGAACGTCCTACCATCATTTCGGCCAAATCGGCATTGGTTGCTCCTGCAATTTCGACGGTTTCAATTGATTTCCCACGACGGATAACTGTAACGCGGTCAGAAACTGCACGAATTTCATCCAACTTGTGGGTAATCAAGATAATTGATTTTCCTTCTTTGACAAGATTTTTCATAATAGCCATCAACTCATCAATTTCTGATGGAGTCAAAACAGCCGTTGGTTCATCAAAGATAAGGATATCAGCTCCCCGATAAAGGGTTTTTAAAATTTCTACACGTTGTTGGGCCCCAACTGAGATATCTGCTACCTTGGCAGAAGGGTCCACAGCTAAGCCATAACGTTCAGAAAGAGCCTTGATTTCTTTGCTAGCTCCAGCGATATCTAGCACACCTTTTTTAGTCAATTCACTTCCTAAAATGATGTTTTCAGCCACTGTGAAAGCCTCTACCAACATAAAGTGCTGGTGAACCATTCCGATTCCTAAGCTAGCCGCTTTTGATGGTGAGTCGAGGTTAACAACTTGACCGTTGACCGCAATTTCACCACTGGTTGGTTCAAGAAGCCCTGCTAACATGTTCATTAGCGTGGACTTACCAGCCCCATTTTCTCCTAAAAGTGCATGAATTTCACCTTTTCGTAGGTGAAGGTTGATTTTGTCGTTGGCAACAAATTCACCAAACACCTTGGTAATATCACGCATCTCAATGACATTTTCGTGTGCCATGTGCTCTTCCTTTCAGAGTCTTATTTTATTTCAATAAAACTTGCTAGTTTGTCTAGTAGCAAGCTTTACTGAGACAAAATGACTTTGCCTCAACTCTTAAAAAAGCGGCCGAGGGCCGCTTCCTAAGAAATGACTTCCATCCATTATTTTTCAGGAACTTTTACGCTTCCATCAAGGATTTTAGCTTTAGCATCTTCAACAGCTTTTTTACCTTCTTCTGAAAGGTTTGTTACCGCTAAGTCAACCCCTTTATCTTTCAATGAGTAAACGATCACTTGACCGCCAGGGAATTCACCTTTTTCTGCCTTATTAGCAATATCTTTTACAGTTGTACCAACTTGTTTCAAAGTAGATACAAGAACAAAGTTTGATTCTTTTCCATCTTTAGAAGTGTATTTACCTTCTCCTACTTGGTCACGGTCAACACCGATAACCCAAACTTTTTCACTTTCAGAACGGCTTTCGTTGAGTGATTTTGCTTCTGCAAAGACACCTGCACCTGTTCCACCTGCTGCTTGGTAAACAACGTCTGCACCAGCTGCGTATTGTGCTGCTGCAATTGTTTTACCTTTAGCAGCATCACCAAATGAACCAGCATAATCAACTTGTACTTTGATAGATGGGTCTACTGACTCAACACCAGCTTTAAATCCAGCTGCAAAACGTGAGATAACTTCAGACTCGATACCACCTACAAAACCAACTTGTTTTGTTTTAGTTGTTTTAGCTGCTGCAACACCTGCAAGGTAAGCAGCTTCGTTATCAGCAAATGTTACGCTCGCAACATTCTTTTGATCTTTAATCACATCATCAATCAAGACATAGTTCAAGTCAGAGTGGTCTTTGGCTGCTTCTTCAACTGCATTGTGAAGGGCAAAACCAACTCCGAAGATTAGGTTGTAACTTCCAGCCGCTTGTTGCAAGTTGTTAGCGTAGTCAGCTTCACTTGTTGATTGGAAGTAAGTGAAACCTTTATCTTTTGAAAGATTGTGTTCTTTACCCCAGTCTTGCAAACCTTCCCAAGCTGATTGGTTGAATGATTTGTCATCAACACCACCAGTATCAGTGACGATTGCTGCTTTTGTCTTCACATCAGAAGATGAAGCTGCGTTACGAGAAGAGCGGTTACCACATGCAGCAAGTCCAACTGCTGCCACTGCAACTAGACCAAGGCCTAGCCATTGTTTCTTGTTCATTACTGAACCTCCTAAATAAGATGTGCAACGATGTTGCAAGTATGGATTGGTTGGCCACAAGGACCGTGCCACTCAGAGAGCGACTCAGACTAGTTTAAGTCTGTAAAAGAGTATGGAAGTAACTCCCCGACCGTCATCTCGACCGTCGATTTATCTTTTGCGACTAAAGTCACTTTTAGATCTTGTTCAAAAAATTCAGCCATCACTTGGCGACAAGCACCACATGGCGAAATTGGTTTTTCAGTCTGTCCATAGATAATCAATTCTGAAAACTCTCTTTGGCCTTCGGAAACTGCTTTAAAAATCGCTGTACGCTCTCCACAGTTGGTCAAAGAATAGCTAGCATTCTCGATATTGACACCTGTATAAATGTTCCCATCTTTCGCCACCAGAACAGCGCTAACAGGAAAGTGAGAATAGGGGACATAGGCATGTTTGCTGGTTTCAATTGCTAGTTCAATCAACTCAGTAGTCGCCATCTGCCAATTCTCCTTTTAAAATGGCTACACCAGCTGACGTTCCGATACGGGTCGCACCTGCTTCAACAAAGGCAAGAGCATCTGCATAAGAACGAGCTCCACCAGCTGCCTTGACTCCCATATCAGGTCCAACAGTTTCACGCATTAATTTGACATCTGCTATCGTAGCTCCACCAGTTGAAAAGCCAGTAGATGTTTTGACAAAGTCAGCTCCCGCTTTTTTGGCTAATTGACAAGCCACAACTTTTTCTTGGTCGGTCAATAAGCAAGCTTCAATGATGACTTTCACTAACTTGTCACCACTTGCTTCTACTACTGCGCGAATGTCAGACTCAACCAAATCAAGATTACCTGATTTGAGAGCTCCAACATTGATCACCATATCAATCTCATCTGCACCATTTTGGATAGCTTCTTTGGTTTCAAAAGCTTTCACTGCTGAAGTTGTTGCTCCCAAGGGAAAACCTATTACTGTACAAATCTTGACATCTGTACCTTCAAGCCCTTTTTTAGCATGTTCAACCCAGGTCAGATTAACACAGACACTGGCAAAATCATACTCTCTAGCCTCAGACAACAAACAATCAATTTGTTTTTCTGTCGCATCCTGCTTCAAAAGCGTATGATCGATATATTTATTTAATTTCATATACGGATTCTCCTGTCGTTTATGAGATAATTTCTATAATTTCTCGTAAACTTCGCACCCTATCATTTATTTTAACATATTTTTGAAAATCTGTAACTAGCTGAGGAGAAATTTTTCCATTTGTGTATACTTTTGCAACAATTTCTCCCTTTTGAACGGAATCTCCAACTTTCTTTTCAAAAACAATTCCAGTTTCATAGTCCAAGTCATCGGACTTGACTGCACGGCCTGCCCCCAGTCTCATAGCATAAAGACCAAATTCCATTGCTGGAAGAGCTGAGATAATACCCGTTTCCTGGGCAGGGATTTCTACCACATGGGCAACATTGACAGGACGGTAGAGGTCTTCCAAGTCCCCACCTTGGGCTTGCACCATTTCCTCAAACTTAGCCAGTGCTTGCCCATTTTCAAGATGTTGGCGAACTTCCTCAACTGTCTTGTTTACATTTGCCAGACCAAGCATAATTTGAGCCAACTCACAAATAAAGTGGGTAATATCCTGACGGCCTTGTCCTTGTAAAATCTCCAATGCTTCAAGGATTTCTAGACGATTTCCAATCGCTCGTCCCAAAGGCTGACTCATATCCGTAATCACGGCTACCGTCTTTCGACCAACTGCCTTACCAAGATCCACCATGGTTTGAGCCAGTTCTCGCGCCTCATCAACCGTCTTCATGAAAGCACCCTCTCCGACAGTCACGTCTAGCAAAATAGCATCCGCTCCTGCCGCGATTTTCTTGCTCATCACCGAACTCGCAATCAAAGGAATTGTGTCGACAGTTGCGGTCACATCACGGAGGGCGTAGAGAAGCTTGTCTGCTTTAACCAGTTGGTCTGATTGCCCAATAACAGATACTCCAATGTCCTGCACCTGACGAATGAAATCTTCTTGACTGCGCTCTACTTGATAGCCCTTGATAGACTCCAATTTATCAATTGTTCCCCCAGTATGACCAAGACCACGACCACTCATTTTTGCCACAGGAACACCAAAGCTAGCAACAAGAGGAGCCAAAATCAAAGTCACCTTGTCACCAACACCACCCGTAGAATGCTTGTCAACCTTAACCCCATCAATAGCTGATAAATCAAACTCTTGACCAGTCTTAACCATATTCATAGTCAAATCTGAGATTTCTCGTGTCGTCATTCCTTTGAAATAGATAGCCATAGCAAAGACAGACATCTGATAATCAGGAACAGTTCCTGACACATAGCCTTCTACCAGCCATTCAATTTCACTCGAAGTCAATTCTTGACCGTCTCGTTTTTTTTGGATTAAATCAACTGCTCTCATTCTTTCACACTTCTAAGGATATAGTATCCCTTATCTTTTTTGACGATTTCACAATTGCCAAACACATCTTCCATCTTGGACTTGGCACTTGGAGCCCCTTGTTTTTTCTGAATAACGATAGTCAAATCCCCACCAGTTTCCAAGAAATCTTTACTTCTCTCAATGATTTCATGAACCACTTGCTTACCCGCACGGATAGGAGGATTGGAAATCACATGGTCAAATGTTCCTTCAACTTGTTCATAGATGTTGGACTGGAAAATCGTCGCTTCTACTTTATTTCGTTCAGCATTTTGCTGCGCCAAATCCAAGGCACGATTATTAATATCGACCATGGTCGCCTGAACGCCATAAGCCTTAGCTAAGGACAACCCCAAAGGTCCGTAACCACAGCCTACATCAAGGACAGTTTCTCCTTCATCGACCTCTAGACACTTGAGCAAGAGTTGACTTCCAAAATCAACCATTTTCTTGCTAAAAACACCCGCATCCGTCAAAAAGGTCATTTTTTCTCCCAACAACTCCACTCTCAACTCATGAATATCGTGAGCAGCGTCAGGATTTTCTGCATAATACATTTTACTCATGAAACTATTTTACCATAATTTGACTTAAATTGTAAATCGTTTACAAATTGATAATGAAATGAAAAAGACTGAAGAAAGCTAGTAAACAAGACTTTTTCTTCAATCTCTTTAAACACTTATAAATAATAAGCCATTTAGAACTAGAAATATCATAGTCAGGATAAAACAATAAATTTATCATCTATAATCGGGCGTATTTTTATTACTATTGCTTAACCTTCAGATACTTAATTATCAACAAAATTCCCAACAAGATGTTTAGATAAAAGCCCAACTGATAAGTTTGTGTCAGAATTTCCAAACTTGTCCAAAGGCGTATCAAATCTTCTAATGACATACGGAATAAATAACCCTCTGTCGCAATCCATAAAATCAAAAAGAAATAACTTCCAGCAGCAAGCCATTTCATCCACCGTTTTTTTAGGAAGAAAGCAATCAAGAACGAACAGATAAAGACAACTGTTACAATGGCATGTTCCATCAAAAAAGTAAAACCGTAATAGATTTCCACAAAGCGTCTACCATTATCCGCATTGACCCCTTTTATAAAAGGTAGAGCAAAACTTAAAATAAAACAGAGTTCCAATATGTAATGTTTTAAGATTTTCATAGTACACCTCCTATAAGTTGTGAACTAAAATTTCCCTTTATTAGCTTATAAATCAGCAGAAGCTATCTCCTACTTCATCATTCAATTGTTCAGTCTCTATCTACCTATATTATACGATATTAACTTACTATCATCAAGAAACCGCTTTATTTTTTGAGCTTTTTATGGTATGATAGACAAAATATCTAGGGGAAAAGAAATGACCAACGAATTTTTACATTTTGAAAAAATCAGTCGCCAGACTTGGCAATCCTTACACCGAAAGACGACACCTCCTTTGACAGAAGAGGAATTAGAATCCATCAAGAGTTTTAATGACCAGATTAGCCTGCAGGATGTTACCGATGTCTATCTTCCCCTAGCCCATCTCATCCAGATTTACAAACGTACCAAGGATGACTTGGCCTTTTCAAAAGGAATATTCCTTCAACGTGAAAGCAAATCCCAGCCTTTTATCATTGGGGTTTCTGGGAGTGTTGCTGTTGGAAAATCCACAACCAGTCGCCTGCTTCAAATTCTACTGTCCCGTACGCTTACAGATGCTAGGGTTGAGTTGGTAACAACTGATGGCTTTCTCTACCCTAATCAGACTTTGATTGAGCAAGGGATTTTAAATCGTAAGGGATTTCCTGAAAGCTATGATATGGAAGCTCTTCTCAACTTCTTGGATCGCATCAAAAATGGACAAGATGTAGATATTCCTGTCTATTCTCATGAAGTATACGACATCGTACCTGAGGAAAAACAAAGCGTCAAAGCTGCAGACTTTGTGATTGTTGAGGGAATCAATGTCTTTCAAAATCCACAAAACGAGCGTCTCTATATCACTGACTTCTTTGACTTTTCAATCTATGTTGATGCTGCAGTAGATGACATCGAGAGTTGGTATCTCGACCGTTTCTTGAAAATGCTGAGCCTAGCCCAAAACGACCCTGATAGCTACTATTATCGTTTTACTCAAATGCCGATTGGGGAAGTGAAATCCTTTGCCCATCAGGTCTGGACCAGTATCAATCTCACAAATCTACAAAATTATATTGAACCGACCAGAAATCGTGCGGAAGTGATTCTTCATAAAACAAAGAACCATGAAATCGATGAAATTTACTTAAAAAAGTAATTTTCCCTTGTCAAAACGTCAGTTTTCAGATATAATGGTATAGTTAGTAAATATGGAGGTAAGAACATTGGCAAACATTAAATCAGCTATCAAACGTGCTGAATTGAACGTTAAACAAAACGAAAAGAACTCAGCTCAAAAATCAGCTATGCGTACTGCTATCAAAGCTTTCGAAGCAAACCCATCTGAAGAACTTTTCCGTGCTGCTAGCTCAGCTATCGATAAAGCAGAAACTAAAGGTTTGATTCACAAAAACAAAGCAAGCCGCGACAAAGCTCGTCTTTCAGCTAAACTTGCTAAATAAGAAACAGTCCATAGAGGCTGTTTTTTTGTCTCCAAATAGGAAAAGGTAGAAAATGAAAATCGCAATTATCGGATATTCTGGTGCTGGTAAGTCAACGCTAGCCGAAAAGTTATCTAACTACTACTCCATCCCAAAACTTCACATGGACACACTCCAATTTCAACCTGGTTGGCAAGACAGTGACCGTGAATGGATGTTGGATGAGATGAAAAAATTTCTCACCAAGCATGAAGATTGGGTCATTGATGGGAATTATTCTTGGTGTTTCTATGAGGAACGAATGCAGGAAGCTGACCAAATCATCTTTTTAAATTTCTCTGCTTGGAATTGTTTGCTAAGAGCCTTTAAGCGCTATTTAAAATACAGAGGAAAAGTGAGAGAAAGTATGGCTAAGGGATGCCCCGAGCAATTCAACTGGGAATTTATTCGTTGGATTCTCTGGGATGGTCGAACAAAAAATGCTAAGGATAGATACCAATACTTAAACAATACTTACCCAGAAAAGATGCATATTCTCCATTCTCAAGCAGAGATTGATTGTTTTTTGCGATCTTTAAAAAAGTAAACAATATAGTAGCATTTCATTAAAATCATCATGTACTAATTGACTAAAAAAGGAAGTTTTTCATCCAGAAAGTCTTCCTTTTTTCCTTTTATTCAACAATTAAAAATAACTCGAGAAATTTATAAATCAACAATAAAATTCCCCTAGAAATGAAGAGAATCTTGTTCATAGTTTCTAAGTTCGTGATACAAAAAAACTGAAGGAAGTATAGTTCTACTTCTTTCAGTTTTTTATTGTCTCAATTTAGAAAAAACTTCTCCAATCTTACCTTCGATAACTAAATCAGCTTGGCTGTCTTGAGGAGTGCTGGACTTGTTGATAACAACAAGATTTGACCCTGAAAAATAATTGATTAGGCTAGCTGCAGGGTAAACAACTAAGGAAGTGCCACCAATAATCAACAAATCTGCTTGCTGAATGACTTGGGCTGCGCGACTAAATACATCCATATCTATCTCTTCCTCATAAAGGGTCACGTCAGGTTTGAGCACCTTGCCACAATCTAAGCAGTAGGGAACTGGACCTTCAAGTGCCAAAAAGGCAGTCAAATCATAAAAGCGATGACAGCCCAAACAATAATTACGATCTGCACTACCATGCAGTTTCAAAACTTTCTGAGATCCTGCCATTTCATGGAGACTATCGATATTTTGCGTCACAATCGCCTTTAATTTACCTGTTTTTTCCAACGACGCTAGATAATCATGTGCTAAATTCGGCTTGGCATCAGGATAGACCAGATACTTTTTGTAGAAATCAAAAAAATCCTCTGGATAGCGCTCAAACATAGTGCGTGAAACCAGTTGCTCGGCAGTAAAATGGCGACCTAGTTTCAAACTATATATACCATCTGAACTACGAAAATCTGGAATATTAGACTCTGTAGAAACCCCTGCACCACCGAAAAAGACAATGCTCTGACTTTGATCAATAATACCTTGTAATTGTTTAATCTTATCCATTTTGTACTCCTAGGAATTTTCAAGTTAAAAAGTTGAAAGTCTTGACTTCTTGTCAACTTGGCTTCCAACTTTATTTGATTATGATTTAGATATTAAACTGACTAGTCTCGGTCCTTTGACACCATTAGGATTTCTTCAATTTCCTTATTCTTACCTATTTCAGGATTGATTCATTGTTGATAGTTATCATTTTGAGAACAAGAGAAATCATTCTGAATATAGCCTACCTTTAGTCTGCAATCAATGTTTCCAAACCAACCTTCATCATATCAGTGAAGGTGTTTTGACGTTCTTCTGCAGTTGTATCTTCATCTGGATTAACCAAACTATCTGAAATAGTCATAATAGCTAAAGCATCAACATGGTGTTGGGCAGCCAGATAGTAAAGAGCCGCTGCTTCCATTTCCACAGCCTTGACTCCCCATTTACCAAGTTCGATGTTCTTTTCAAAGTAGTTTGAGTAAAAGACATCAGATGATAAAACGTTCCCAACGTGGGTTGTCATACCGAGTTCTTTAGCGATATGGTAGGCCTTATCAAGCAAATCAAAGCTAGCGATTTGTGGAAAATCGTACTGTGGCCAGTCATTACGGACGATGTTTGAGTTAGTTGCAGCTGCCTGCGCCAAAACCAATTCACGAACATGGACATCCTCATTCAAAGAACCCGCAGTTCCCACACGGATCAATTTTTTCACACCATAGTCAACAATCAACTCACGCGCATAAATCGAAATAGATGGCATTCCCATCCCAGTTCCCATGACTGATACACGGTGACCTTTGTAAGTACCTGTGTAACCAAACATGTTACGAACTTCGTTAAAGCAAACAGCATCTTCAAGGAAATTCTCCGCAATAAACTTGGCACGAAGAGGATCACCAGGAAGAAGAATTTTATCAGCAATTTCACCCTGCTGAGCAGCAATATGGATAGACATAATTTATGATACAAAGAGCGAGAAGAAAACGACTGAAAATTAGGAATCTGACGAGAAATCCTGATTTCTCAGTCAGATTATCTATTTTCCGAGTTTTCCGCTCGTGTTCAAATCAGAACACACGCTCTGCCTTTCTTTTTTTGTATATTTAGGATAGCGACAGAGAACAAAGTAAAAATAGGAAACTGACGACGCATCGTAGATGCTAAACAATTTATCTTTTTTACACAGTTCTCCGCTCGTATTCAGTTCAATGAATACAGTTAACCCATCCTTTCTTTATTCTAAAATTTATAATCAGAAAGATACCAAACCCGTCAAAAAGCGAAGGGAAAATAGGAGTTGGGCGCAGTGAGCGATGCTCGCTAGACCAACTATCTTTTTCCCACTGCTCTTAGGGTGGGTTCAATTCCTTTCTTTTTAAATTTTGATTATATAGAAGAGAACAGCCAGGGTTCAATCCAAACCCGAACTACCCTTCATTTCTGATTTTTTAGAAAAGTTTTCCGCTCGTATTCAAATTAGAACACCTCACTCTACCTTTCTGTTTCATTTTGTTCTCTCTCAGAGAACTAGCTGAGTTCTATTCAAGATCAGCTAGTGCTTTCTTATAAACTAGACAAACGAACTGTCATTGTATCGTCAGATTACAGGACATCATCGTCACTCACCTTAGAATTCAATGTTGTTCCCCAGTGAGTAATTTTTCGATGTGGTTGGGCGAGAAGAGGTCTGTTGTCATAGATTGTTTGCCATCTATTCCAGATAAGACCTGTTCTCTTTTCGATCTTAATTCGAAGATTGCGCATATTAGACTTAATTGGGAGATTGAGGATAAATCCTGCGGTCTGATTGCGCCCATTCCCTTCCCAAGAACGACTTCGGACAACTGATTGGCCATTTTTATCTACTGTAACTTCTTCCCACGATATTGAATAACGTGCAATATAAGCACCACTATGTTGAATAGTTAGGGTTTTATCTTTTACAGGAGTGTAGTTTAACAGTTGTACAGGCTTAGAAGCTTGAGTAGTTACATTATTTTTAGCTACAAATCGAAAAACTTCTACTTCTGCAAGGCTTAGAGCTTGATTTTTTTGACGCAATTGAATGCGAACACGGCGACCTAGTTTACCATTCAACTGGAGATCTAAACTGCTTCCTTCTAAACGAGAAACATATTGTCTAGCAACTTCTGTCTCTTTTTCATCATATAAAATCACATCAAAGTCTGACAGACGTTTAGAAAGTTCTCCATCCCCACGGTTATGAAGGCGAACAAGTCCTACCTGTTCTGTACGACCTAAATCAACTTCCCACCAAGGCTGGTTTTCAAATTTTGTATGGGTAATTGATTGCTGGCTATAACTACTATTGGTATTGCCATCCAAGGCACGACTAGCATCTCCACCAAAATCAGTAGAACTTTGCTTAGCTTGTTTTTTCCAAGCGATATTCTCAGCACGATATACTTGGACTTCTGCAAGACTGAGAGCGTTATATCCATCTAACTCGATGCGTACAAAACGAGCTTTCTTATAATCAATTGAAATCTGAGCGGAACTATCTCGCAAGTATGCAATGCGCTTTCTTTCAATTTCTTTTCCAGAACTATCCAAAAGAATCACATTAAAATTTGTCAGTCTATCTTGAGCAGCATCTGTTCGGTTGTAAATATTAATCTGGCGAATCGTTTCTTCCTTATCTAAATCGACTTGCCACCAAGGTTTTGATTGAAAATCTGTATGAGTGACAGAATTATGTCCGTAATTTCCATCTAATTTCCCATCAACTGCTCTTCTAGCATCTCCTCCAAAAGCTGTCGAACTTTGAGTTACTCGTTTCCCTAGAGCTATATTTTCAAGAGGTTCAGCGCTTGGTTGACTAGATGACAGAGGGACTTGTTGTTTCTTAAAGAAAGAAATTTTTTCTAGTTTTGGATCACGGTAACCCTGCTTGTCCAATGTTGTTCGTTTTCCAATATTAAAGTTTGGAATATCATTCATGCGACTTTCAAAATAGCCACGCGAACGGTGTTTAACATTGGCACTTCCTGTAGATGTCACAACATCACTATCATTTTGTAGCACAGATGTAACCACATTGTCATTATCCACTACATAATGTTTAATTTTTCCATTTACAGCAAGCTTCCGACTTTCTAATCCTACATCCCAGAAACCATTTTGGGCATTCCAGATTGTTCTTGAAGTAATGACCTTAGGCGCATTAAATGTTGTCACTTTTTTCAAAACATTATTATAAAAAGTAGGATATTTCTGATAGGCTTCAACCGCTGCTATTTGAGCTAGATATCCTCCTAAAGAATGGCCTGTCATATACAGATTGGTAATGCTGGAATCCTGCGCCAATTCTTTTACAACATTACGAATATCATCCGCTTGTGCAGGTTTATTTCCTCCAAACAAAACAAAATCTGTACTTAAATCTTTCGCATCATTCAGTCTTGTTCCTCTAATAGATAACATTTGAACCGTATGATCCTTTAGATAAGGAAGATCACTCTTTGTTTCAAATAGATAAGCATCCAAACCACTAGCTGTATGGTAAGCTTTTTTCATCTTCCAAAACGGGGCTAACTCATTGTGCATCATCTTATATTCTTGACGATTCAAATAGAGACTCGGAAATGGATTCTTATGATCTAGAATTTTTTCGATATAGTCATCATCACGATAGGACAACTCCATAAAGAGAAGAGCGTCTCGATCTGTAACATACCATTGTTTCTTATTATCATCTTCCCCATCTGCTAATCCATCTCCATCACTGTCTGCTAGTAATGGATGACTATTATATCCCAAATAGTCCTTACCATCTTTATGATAAACATAAAGTTCATCCTTATTTTTGATACCATCCTGATCATCATCACCTTCTAAATCAAGGACTTTTCCACCATAAAGAGAATTGTCAAGTAAATCATCTTCTGAGTGCAGTTCTCCTTTTGAGATTTTCAAAAGATCTTCTGCTGTCACAGGACGAGAAGTTATAGCCTCATCCTTTACATTTTTCTCTTTATTCACGTCTTCAGGAACTAGAGTAGGCTCTGTTTTATGAGATTCTAGTTTTTCTTCTTCCTTCTGATTTTTAAGGACTTCTTTTGTTTCTGGAGCTGGTTGGATAACTTCCGCCCCTTCCTCTATAAGAGGTGTTTCCTGTTTTTTATCAGTATTTTCTAGTTTTGTCGGACTATCCGTTACATTTACTACTAGAGGAGTTTCATTTTTCACAACTGGACTTCCTTCATTGGCAGAAATTCCTGTCGGTGCTAAAAAAGCAAACCCAACTGCAACAGATACAACTCCGATACTTAATTTTTTTATACCAAAACGCATAATTCGTTGATCAATTCTCATTTATTCATATATCTTTCTATTATTTTCACCCTCTTTACCAACAATATTCTCCAATCAGCTAATCTCCTTTAGCATCAAGATTTCATTTTTATACTTTGTTAGCAAGAATTTGAAGAGGTTTATAAAAGTATAGGAACCTCATTCATTTTTCATTTCATAATTCTATATGGAAATTAATTGTTTCATTTATCTTCCAGCTTACAGAAATACTTTCCTACTCATTTTCTTTCTCATAGCTCAGCAAGAATCGCTTTAAGCAATCCTTTAAAGTCGCCTTTAACACGCTCAGTCACTTCTACAACTTCCTCGTGGTTGAGTTCTTCTTGGAAACCAGCCGCAAAGTTAGTAATACATGAAATTCCCAAAACTTTCAAACCTGAGTGGGCTGCCACAATAACTTCAGGAACAGTAGACATACCAACTGCATCTGCCCCCAATGTCTTATAGGCACGAATCTCTGCTGGTGTCTCATAAGTCGGACCAGTTACACCGATATAGACACCTTCATCAAGCTTGATACCATGTTTCTTAGCCACTTCATGGGCAGTAGCACGGTATTCTGGTGTGTAAGCCTTAGACATATCAGGAAAACGTGGACCAAAGTCATCCAAATTTTCACCCATCAATGGGTTTTGCCCCGTCATATTGATATGGTCTGAGATAGCCATCAAAGTACCAGGACCAAAGCCAATACCACCAGCTGCATTGGTAACAATGACACCTTCACATCCAAGAACTTTCATGACACGTACTGGGAAAGTCACCACTTCAAGAGGATTGCCTTCGTAGAAATGGAAACGACCTTGAAGAGCCAAGACCTTGCGACCTGCCAGTTCACCATATACCAATTTACCAGCGTGACCGACTACTGTTGAACGGCCCCAGTTGGGAATATCTGCATAGTCTACTACAACAGGATTTTCGATTTCTTCTGCAAGTTCTCCCAGACCTGATCCAAGGATTAGACCGAACTCAGGTGCTTGGATCCCTTTTTCTTTCAAGAAAGCAGCCGTTTCATTGATTTTATCTAAAAATGTCATCATGTGTCTCCTTTTTTATTTTTTAGCATTTGACCGATTTTGTCAAAGGTTTTTGCATTACGAATGGTGATGTTGCGATAAAAAGGCATCTTGAGCAAGTACTTGTGATAGGCAGTTGCATAGTAGGATTCCTCTGAGATTTTCCCCCAGAAAATCCCAAGTCTTCCAAAATGAACCACTTCATCTTTCAGTTCCAAACTTTCAACTTTCTCAATGACTTGAGCCACATCCAAGCCCTCCGTGTAAAAGAGGACATCCTTTCGTGCCAAATCTTTGGTCCACCATTCAGGCAGATTTTCAAGTTCCGCTTCAAAGTCCTCAAGACTCAGCAAAGAAAAGCTCTGAATAAATGGATAATGGACTGCAAAGAAATCCTCTAACTTTTCAACCAATCGGGCCTTGGGAACTGTCGAAGTAAAGAAAATATTGCCACTGTTGATGTAGGTTTCAACCTTTTCCAGCCCCAACTCTATCAGTTCTTGACGAAGTTGCGACATAACAACCTTATTCTTCCCACCGACATTAATGCCCCTAACCAGTAAAGCATAGCGCGTCATCTTATACCAATTTATCTAAGAAACTTTCCCCAATCATGGCAGTTTCAACACCAAAGTTATCCGCAACTGTCGCTGAGATATCTGCAAAATGTCCAACTGGAATGACACCATTTCCCTTAAAGCTAGGGCTGTAAGCTAAAAGTGGGATATATTCACGAGTGTGGTCTGTTCCTGCATAGGTTGGGTCGTTTCCATGGTCCGCTGTAATCAAGAGAAGATCATTTTCTCTCATGGCAGCGATAATTTCAGGCAAGCGCTCATCGAACTCATGCAAGCAATCACGGTAACCATGAGCATTGCGGCGGTGGCCGTAAAGGGCATCAAAGTCAACTAAGTTTGTGAAAGAGAATCCTTTTTCAAACTCAGCGAGTCCCATGGTCTTCAATAATGTATCAATTCCATGGCTGTTTGACTTGTTGTGGCCCATGTCATGGTTGATACCAGCGCCGTTAAAGATATCGTTGATTTTACCAACAGCGTACGTATAGATGCCAGCTTCGTTCAATTTATCCAAAACAGTTGGTGCAAATGGAGAAACGGCTAAGTCACGACGATTTGCTGTACGAGTGAAGTTACCTGGCTCACCAACATATGGGCGGGCAATGATACGACCTAGAAGAGCAGGACGCTCAAGGGTAATCGAACGAGCGTATTCACAGATACGGTACAATTCATCCAAAGGAATGATATCTTCGTGGGCAGCAATTTGCAAAACAGGGTCAGCTGAAGTATAGATAATCAACTCTCCAGTTTCCATCTGACGTGGTCCGAAATCATCGATAACAGCCGTACCTGAGTAAGGTTTGTTAGCTTCACGAATGATCTTACGTCCTGAAAATTCTTCGATTTTTGTTAGGATTTCTTCCGGAAATCCATTCCAGAACGTATCGAATGGCTCGGTAATGTTGAGTCCCATGATTTCCCAGTGACCAGTCATAGTATCCTTACCAAGGGATACTTCTTCCAATTTTGTTGCATATCCTGTTGGATTTCTTTCAGCTGGAACAGTCTTCAGAGGAGTTTCGCGAGGAATATTTCCTAGACCGATTTTAGCCATGTTTGGCACATTTAAACCAACTGTTTTGGAAATGTGTCCTAATGTGTCAGAAGCTCCATCTGGAACCCCTGCATTGACAAAGTTATTGGCATCTGGTGCAGCACCGATTCCTACAGAATCCAATACCACCAAGTGAATACGATTAAATTTTGACATAGTGTATCTCCTTCTATTTTCCTTTACTTGAAGTTAAAATCTGAACCCCATCTCGTCCAGCAACGATGACCTTATCCACCATTTGGTTGAATAAACCGTGCTCTACAACACCAACGACATGGTCCAATTCTTGCCCAAAGGCTATTGGATCTTCAATGACATACAAGGCAAGGTCAATGATAAAATTCTGCATATCGGTCACAAAACGTTGACCGTCTTTTTCACGGAAACTTGGTTTGTAGCCAGCTCGTTCAAAACGACGAAAGACTTGTTCTGCACCATACTGAACAACTTCTACTGGCAATTTAAAAGCACCCAGTTTCTCGACTAGTTTGCTTTCATCCACCACCCAAATATATTCTTTTGAGGGCGTTGCTACAACCTTCTCCATGAGAAGGGCACCACCACCGCCTTTGATTCCGTTAAACTGGCTATCCACTTCATCCGCCCCGTCAACTGTCACATCGACAAAGTCTACTTGGTCAATAGACTTGAGCGGGATATTAAGCCCTTCAGCCTGTTTACTAGTCACACTAGAAGTCGTCACAGCTGTAATCTGCAAGCCTTCTTCCTTGATTCGACGACCGATTTCCTCCACGAAATAATAGGCAGTAGACCCCGTTCCAAGTCCGACTACCATGCCATCCTTGACAAACTCAGCAGCCTTAATTCCTGCCATTTTCTTCAGATTTTCCACTCAAACACCTCCATTAAAGAGCTATTTCTATTATACCATGTAAAGGCTTAATATTCATCTGAAAATTGAAACCGATAACCATTCTCTAAGAAATCTTACTAGAGTTGATTTTTTATCATAAAGATGGTTAAATAATTAAGTACAGAAAAGGAGAAATAAGATGAACCCATTAGATTTGTTTAATCAAGTAAAAGAGTTAATCGAAACAAAAGATTTCGAAGCTGCAAAAACATTTGTTGCAGAAAATCAAGAACAGCTTGGAGAATACTTCTCTCAAGCTCAGCAGTTGATTT
>NZ_JUPG01000053.1 GCF_001074825.1 Streptococcus pseudopneumoniae | reverse complement strand
TTAGGGCAATGGACGGATACTGCAGATGGTTCAACACGTCATACAGCTTTATTGAATTATGCAATCACCCAAAATAAGAAATGGTATGATTTAGACCTCCAACTTGATTTTATGCTTCACGGGGATAGTCCTTACTATCAAAGTTGGTTAAAGGATTTCTTTGGAAATACGGGCAGTGCAGCCAATCTGGCCCAACTCTTCCTTACCTATTGGGAGGGAAATTCTGGTGACAAACTACTGGAAAGACAAACTAGAGCCACGGAATGGTATTATCAAATTGAAAAAGGCTTTAGTCAAACAAATGGAGGACAGGCAAAAAGTGACCCACAATCCCTTGAAGGGGTTCGTGGGGACTTGTATGATCATTCTGTTCCTGGTGGTGGAGATGGT
>NZ_JUPG01000052.1 GCF_001074825.1 Streptococcus pseudopneumoniae | reverse complement strand
CTCTACTGTAGCCTCTGGCAATTCGGGTTGCGTTAAGGATTGACCTTCCTTACCTACCTCTTGGGTTCCCTTAGACTCTACTGTAGCCTCTGGCAACTCGGGTTGCGTTAAGGATTGACCTTCCTTACCTACCTCTTGGGTTCCTTTAGACTCTACTGTAGCCTCTGGCAATTCGGGTTGCGTTAAGGATTGACCTTCCTTA
>NZ_JUPG01000051.1 GCF_001074825.1 Streptococcus pseudopneumoniae | reverse complement strand
AGATTGCACTCACCGCAGGCTCAGGCCTGCGGTTTTTTTATTTCGATAAAAATTTAAAAAGTCAGTGCGTTATTCCAGGACAGGAACATCTTCCAGAACTGGCTATTATGTCTGATCCATTAAATACTTTTGATATCATGGCTTGGTTAAAAAAAGGCGGCAATGCTATATAAATAATACGTTATTTGCACCATAGAATATTGATATGAAGCAAATTTATTCTCCACATATTGTTTTTAAATACTGTAAGAGCTAATTTGAAACGATTAGCTTGTGGTATAATAGATTCATGGATAAAAAATATGAAAAAATCTCCCAGGATTTGGGAGTGACGTTAAAGCAAATCGATACCGTTCTAAGTTTGACAGCTGAAGGGGCGACAATTCCCTTCATCGCGCGTTACCGCAAGGACATGACTGGTAGTCTGGATGAGGTGGCGATTAAGGCCATTATCGACTTGGATAAAAGCTTGACTAACCTCAACGACCGTAAGGAAGCTGTCTTGGCTAAGATTCAAGAACAAGGCAAGTTGACCAAGGAATTGGAAGAGGCTATCTTAGCTGCTGAAAAATTAGCAGACGTAGAAGAACTCTATCTTCCTTATAAGGAAAAGCGTCGGACCAAGGCAACCATTGCCCGTGAAGCTGGGCTATTCCCACTTGCTCGTTTAATTTTGCAGAATGTAGCTGACTTAGAGAAAGAAGCTGAGAAGTTTGTTTGTGAAGGATTTGCGACAGGGAAGGAAGCTTTGGCTGGTGCAGTTGATATCTTGGTCGAAGCCTTATCGGAAGATGTGACACTGCGCGCTATGACTTATCAGGAGGTGTTGAGACACTCTAAACTTACTTCTCAAGTTAAGGATGAAAGCCTTGATGAAAAGCAGGTTTTTCAGATTTACTATGATTTTTCTGAGACAGTTGGAACTATGCAAGGTTATCGTACTTTGGCCCTCAATCGTGGGGAGAAGCTAGGGATTTTGAAAGTCGGTTTTGAACATGCGACGGACCGTATTCTAGCCTTCTTTGCTGCTCGTTTCAAGGTCAAAAATGCCTATATTGATGAAGTTGTCCAACAGTCAGTTAAGAAAAAGGTCTTGCCTGCTATCGAGCGACGCATTCGGACAGAATTAACTGAAAAGGCAGAGGAAGGGGCTATCCAACTCTTTTCTGATAATCTGCGCAATCTTCTCTTGGTTGCTCCGCTGAAAGGGCGCGTGGTTCTTGGATTTGACCCTGCCTTTCGTACAGGTGCCAAGCTAGCCGTTGTTGATGCAACTGGGAAAATGCTGACGACACAGGTTATTTATCCTGTCAAACCAGCATCAGCTCGTCAAATCGAAGAAGCCAAGAAAGAGTTGGCAGATTTGATTGGTCAATACGGCGTAGAAATTATTGCTATCGGAAATGGGACGGCCAGTCGGGAAAGTGAAGCCTTTGTAGCGGAAGTTCTGAAAGATTTTCCAGAGGTCAGCTATGTTATTGTCAACGAAAGTGGCGCTTCTGTCTATTCTGCTAGTGAACTTGCTCGTCAGGAATTTCCAGACTTAACCGTTGAAAAACGTTCGGCAATTTCTATCGCCCGTCGTTTGCAAGATCCCCTTGCAGAATTGGTCAAAATCGATCCTAAGTCAATCGGTGTCGGTCAGTACCAGCATGATGTCAGTCAGAAGAAACTGTCTGAAAGTCTGGATTTTGTCGTGGATACGGTAGTTAACCAAGTCGGTGTCAATGTCAATACGGCCAGTCCAGCTCTTCTTTCCCACGTTGCTGGACTCAACAAAACTATCTCTGAAAATATTGTCAAATACCGCGAGGAAGAAGGAAAAATCACTTCACGCGCCCAAATCAAGAAGGTTCCTCGTCTGGGGGCTAAGGCTTTTGAACAGGCGGCTGGTTTCCTCCGTATCCCTGAAAGTAGCAATATCCTTGATAATACAGGAGTTCATCCAGAAAATTATGCTGCCGTCAAGGAACTTTTCAAACGCTTGGATATCAAGGACCTAAATGAAGAAGCCCAAAGCAAACTCAAGTCCCTATCAGTTAAGGAAATGGCTGAAGAACTGGATCTTGGCCTAGAAACCCTTAAAGATATCATTGCAGACCTTCTCAAACCAGGTCGAGATTTCCGTGATTCCTTTGACGCTCCAGTTCTACGTCAAGATGTCCTAGACATCAAGGACTTAGTAGTTGGGCAAAAACTAGAAGGAGTAGTGCGTAACGTCGTTGACTTCGGTGCCTTCGTTGATATCGGGATTCACGAGGATGGTCTCATCCATATTTCCCACATGAGTCGCAAGTTTATCAAACACCCAAGCCAAGTGGTGTCCGTTGGTGATTTGGTAACCGTTTGGGTTAAGAAAATTGATACTGAACGGGAAAAAGTCAATCTGTCGCTTCTAGCTCCAAATGAAACTGACTGATTACGTTAAGCAGGTTTCACTAGAAGACTTCGGCAGACCTTTTATCCATCATGTCCAGTGGAATTCTCGTCTACGTTCGACAGGTGGGCGATTTTTCCCAAAAGATGGGCATTTAGATTTTAATCCCAAGGTTTATCAGGAACTGGGTCTGGATGTTTTCAGGAAAATTGTCCGCCATGAGCTCTGTCATTATCACCTCTATTTTCAAGGGAAGGGCTATCAACACAAGGATCGGGATTTTAAGGAACTTTTGAAAGCGGTGGATGGATTACGCTTTGTGCCTTCCTTGCCCAATAGCAACTACAAGCCAATCAAGCTCTATCGTTGCCAATCCTGCCAGCAAAGGTATCATCGCAAGCGAAGGATTGATACCAAACGCTATCGCTGTGGACTTTGTCGAGGTAAATTGCTACTAGTAAATCAGCCTGAGGACTGATGAAAGCCTAGCCTACCCGTGATATACTATGACTAACCTAGCAGAAAGAGGAAATATCATGAACAGTAAATTTTATAAAATGAGACGAAATCGTATGATTTCAGGAGTTCTGGCAGGTCTATCAGACAAGTGGAACTTTGATGTTACCCTTGTACGTTTTCTGTTTGCTATTTTTACAGTCGCAAACTTTGGACTTGGCGTGATTATCTATATCATCCTAGCTTCTATCATGCCAACCAAGGAAGAAATCGAAGCAGAAATGTACGGAACAGGTCCGCGTAAACGTAAAGAAGCCCAAGCTATTGAAGAAAATGATGGATGGTTTTGGTGAGGTAGAAACAGTTATTTTACTATTAGTCTGTAATTTCTAGTAATCTATTTTAACATTTCTTGAACCCTTGTATCCGCAAGGGTTTTCTTCTTGCATTCTTTTTATGGTAAAATATTTTTAATAAAATTTCTACATTTCCCTTAATCTTACAAAAATGTAAGATTAAAGTCTCTTTTGTAAGATTAGGTTATGGCAAGCAGTCTTTTTTTGATGTAAACTAGACTCATAAAAAACAAAGGAGTAACATCATGAAACAAATCTTACAGAAGAAAACAAGAAAACCAAGCCGCAAAGATATCGAGCGCGTTCAGTTGGGATGCGCTATGATGCAAGCTACATTTCATTTGATGGGATATTAAGAAAGGAGATTCTCATGACACTTTTAGATGTAAAACACGTTCAAAAAATTTATAAAACTCGTTTTCAGGGCAACCAAGTAGAGGCCCTCAAGGACATTCACTTCACCGTAGAAAAGGGTGACTACGTTGCCATCATGGGTGAGTCTGGTTCTGGTAAATCAACTCTTCTCAATATCCTAGCTATGCTGGACAAACCAACTCGTGGTCAGGTTTACTTGAACGGAACTGATACCGCAACCATTAAAAATTCACAGGCTTCTAGCTTCCGTCGTGAAAAATTGGGATTTGTCTTCCAAGACTTTAACTTGCTAGATACCCTATCTGTTAAGGACAATATCTTGCTTCCCCTTGTATTGTCAAGAAGACCCATTACGGAGATGATGAAGAAATTGGTGGTGACAGCTGAGAATCTGGGTATCAACCAATTGCAAGAGAAGTACCCTTATGAAATCTCCGGTGGGCAAAAACAGCGTGTAGCAGTAGCTCGCGCCATCATAACAGAACCTGAAGTCCTCCTTGCGGATGAGCCAACAGGTGCCCTTGATTCCAAGTCATCTGCAGCCCTACTTGATGTTTTTGATGAAATCAATGAACGTGGCCAAACCATTCTCATGGTAACCCACTCAACTGCAGCGGCCAGCAGGGCTAAGCGTGTACTCTTTATCAAGGACGGCATTCTTTACAATCAAATCTACCGCGGAGAGAAGACAGAGCGTCAGATGTTCCAAGAAATCTCTGATACCTTGACTGTCATGGCAAGCGAGGTGAATTAGTATGTTTCGATTAACCAATAAGTTAGCGGTATCGAACTTGATTAAAAACCGCAAACTCTACTATCCTTTTGCGCTGGCTGTTCTCTTAGCAGTCACCGTCACCTATCTCTTTTACTCTCTAACCTTCAATCCCAAGATTGCGGAAATCCGTGGAGGTGAAACGATTCAAGCTACACTTGGTTTTGGTATGTTTGTCGTCACCCTTGCGTCAGCTATTATTGTCCTCTATGCCAATAGTTTTGTCATGAAAAACCGTTCCAAGGAACTGGGGATTTATGGCATGTTGGGCTTGGAAAAGCGGCATTTGATTAGTATGACCTTTAAGGAGTTGGTGCTATTTGGAATTCTAACTGTTGGAGCAGGTATCGGTATTGGAGCCTTGTTTGACAAGTTAATTTTCGCTTTCTTGCTCAAACTGATGAAATTGAAGGTAGAACTAGTCGCTACCTTCCAGATGAATGTTGTCATTGCAGTACTTGTTGTCTTTGGTTTGATTTTCCTAGGCCTCATGTTCCTGAATGCCCTTCGAATAGCCCGTATGAATGCCCTCCAGCTCTCTCGTGAGAAAGCTAGCGGTGAGAAAAAAGGTCGTTTCTTACCTCTCCAAACTATTCTTGGTTCGATTAGTTTAGGGATTGGTTATTATCTTGCCCTTACGGTAAAAGATCCTCTTACAGCCCTAACAACTTTCTTCCTAGCTGTTTTACTGGTTATATTTGGTACCTATCTTTTGTTCAATGCAGGGATTACCGTTTTCCTACAAATCTTAAAGAAAAACAAGAAATACTATTACCAACCTAATAACCTCATATCTGTTTCCAACTTGATTTTCCGTATGAAGAAAAATGCGGTTGGACTAGCAACCATCGCTATTTTGTCAACAATGGTTTTGGTAACCATGTCAGCAGCGACAAGTATTTTCAATGCTTCAGAATCCTTTAAAAAAGTGATGAATCCGCATGACTTTGGAATTTCTGGAAAAAATGTTGAAAAAGAAGATTTGGACAAACTCTTGAGCCAGTTTGCAAGTGACAAAGGTTATAGTGTCAAAGAGAAAGAAGTTCTTCGTTACAGTAACTTTGGTATTGCAAATCAAGAAGGGACTAAGTTAACTATTTTTGAAAAAGGACAAAACCGTGTCCAACCCACAACAGTTTTCATGGTATTTGACCAAAAAGATTATGAAAATATGACAGGTCAGAAGCTTTCTCTATCAGGAAATGAGGTCGGACTCTTTGCCAAAAATGACGGACTGAAAGGACAGAAAGCTCTAACTCTAAATGATCATCAATTTTCTGTCAAAGAAGAATTTACTAAAGATTTTATTGTCAACCACGTTCCAAATCAGTTTAATATTTTGACTGCTGATTACAATTACCTTGTTGTTCCAGATTTACAAGCCTTTTTGGATCAATTCCCAGATTCGGCTATCTATAATCAGCTTTACGGTGGTATGAATGTAAATGCCAACGAAGAAGAACAACTCAAGGTCGCTGAAGAATATGATAAATACCTCAATCAGTTTAATGCTCAATTAAACACGGAAGGTAGCTATGTGTATGGTAGCAATCTAGCAGATGCTAGTGCTCAAATGAGTGCCCTCTTTGGTGGTGTCTTCTTTATCGGTATTTTCCTATCCATTATCTTTATGGTCGGAACCGTTCTGGTCATCTACTACAAACAAATTTCTGAAGGCTACGAAGACCGTGAACGCTTTATTATCTTGCAGAAAGTCGGTTTAGATCAAAAGCAAATCAAGCAAACCATTAACAAACAGGTTTTAACTGTTTTCTTCCTTCCTTTGCTTTTTGCCTTCATACATCTAGCCTTTGCCTACCATATGCTTAGTCTGATTTTAAAAGTGATTGGTGTAATAGATACGAATATGATGTTGATTGTGACCTTGTCTATCTGCGCTATCTTCCTCATCGCCTATGTGCTGATTTTCATGATTACTTCAAGAAGTTATCGCAAGATTGTGCAAATGTAAAAAAAGATACCTCGACTTCAAAATCGAGGTATTTCTTATGTTCTAAATGCTGAAGAGTTGTCCTAGCAGAAAGGTAACTCCCATAGTTAAGAGACCAATAGCTAAGTTCCGAATCATAGCTGTTTTGGTTGGAGCTTTTCCAAGTCTGGCACTAGTATAACCAGTGAGAAGAAGGGCCACACCGACGATAAGGACAGTAGCAGGTATGCGGTATTCACTTGGGAAAACGGTAATTGAAAGCATTGGTGGTAAGCTACCAAGGAAAAAAGAAATAAAGCTAGAGATAGCAGCATGCCAAGGATTGGTAAACTCTTCATACTCAATCCCATATTTTTCCTCTACCAAAGCCTTGAGTGGATTATTTAAAAAGGCTTTGTTGGTGAGAAGTTGGGCTGATGTTTCACACTCGCCATTTTGAATATAGGCAGCATAGAGGGACTTTTTGGCTAACTCTATATCTTGGTCTAGCAAGAGTTGCTCACGCGCAACGGCCGCTTCCTCGGTATCTTTTTGAGTTGAAACGGATACATATTCTCCACCAGCCATTGAAAAGGCACCAGCTAAGATAGCTGCAAATCCTGATAAAAAGATAATCCAGATATTGCTTGTAGCACTAGCAACCCCGATAACCACACCAGCAATGGAAATAATCCCATCGTTAGCACCAAGAACACCAGCACGCAGGATATTTAAACGACCTGCAAAATTTGAATCGATTTCGTGATTTGTTTCTGACATACTATTCTCCTTTTTATCCAGTATAAAGGAAAAATATAAGGAAATCAATCTTTTAAAACTATCTGAAAAAAGTTGCACGATTTTAATGATGTAGAAATTTCAGCATTTTTTCTGATAAATCAAACACCGAGGGTAATGAGTATAGAATTGCATAAGAAATTTAAAATTAAATATGATAATCATTTTGTTCACGTTATAATCGTTTACAAGAAAATATTTATCGATATTTTTACATAAACTAAACAATTTGCGAACATATTTTTGTTTTTTATCAAAAAATACTTTACAAGTTCTTAAAAACGTGATATAGTAATGGAGCTTAGAAAATGAGATGATGTTTTCTAGCAAATATAAACCCGAGTAAAAAATGCCTACGGACAGGCAGGGTTGAATGCCGAAGCGTGGTTGAAAAGCCACATTATTGATAGGGTTAAAAGCCTACTTTTATAAGTTGATGTTAGGACACTTGTCCTAATTCATAAATTTTTAGTGTGGTGAAAGCACACGTCATCTTGTGAAACGATCAATAAAGTACGTAATATTTGCTACTAGAGAGTTAGGAAACATCAGGAACAGACATACTCAACAGAAACAAACATAAAAACGTCAGAAGATTGCAGAGCAGGTGAAAACCTGCTCTTTTTTCATAAGTCAACCTTTGGTCGCCTTTGTCTTCTTGAGGCGCTACAAATACGGTAAAGGAGTATGTCTTGAAAGAGTTAGATCAAAACCAAGCCCCTATTTATGAGGCCTTGGTAAAGCTACGCAAGAAAAGGATTGTTCCCTTTGATGTTCCCGGTCACAAGCGTGGACGGGGAAATCCAGAACTTGTCGAACTACTAGGAGAAAAATGTGTTGGCATTGATGTCAATTCTATGAAACCCTTGGATAATTTAGGCCATCCCATTTCGATTATTCGGGATGCAGAGGAGCTGGCTGCGAATGCTTTTGGAGCTAGCCATGCTTTTCTCATGATTGGCGGAACAACCTCATCGGTGCAGACTATGATTCTTTCCACCTGCAAGGCTGGAGATAAGATTATTCTTCCGAGAAATGTCCATAAATCTGCCATCAATGCGTTGGTTCTATGTGGTGCTATTCCCATCTATATCGAGATGAGTGTAGATCCTAAGATTGGTATCGCTTTAGGTCTTGAAAATGACCGAGTAGCCAAGGCCATAAAGGACCATCCAGATGCTAAGGCCATTTTGATTAACAATCCCACTTACTACGGAATCTGTTCAGACCTAAAGGGGTTGACAGAAATGGCTCATGAAGCTGGCATGCTTGTTTTAGTGGACGAAGCCCATGGAGCGCATTTGCATTTCACTGGTAAACTTCCAATTTCTGCCATGGATGCAGGAGCTGATATGGCAGCAGTTTCCATGCATAAGTCTGGTGGGAGTTTGACACAAAGCTCGCTTCTTTTAATCGGGGAGCAGATGAATCCCGAGTACGTTCGTCAGATTATCAATCTTACCCAGTCAACATCCGCCTCTTATTTGTTGATGGCTAGTCTAGATATTTCACGTCGCAACTTGGCTCTTCGTGGTAAAGAATCCTTTGAGAAGGTTATTGAACTGTCTGAGTATGCTCGTCGTGAAATCAATGCTATCGGTGGCTACTATGCCTACTCAAAAGAGTTAATAGATGGTGTGTCGGTCTGTGATTTTGATGTAACCAAGCTGTCAGTTTACACTCAGGGTATTGGCTTAACAGGTATCGAGGTTTATGACCTCTTACGAGACGAATACGACATTCAGATTGAGTTTGGTGATATTGGCAATATCTTGGCCTATATTTCGATTGGTGACCGTATCCAAGACATCGAGCGCTTGGTTGGTGCTTTGGCTGATATCAAGAGACTCTATTCACGAGATGGGAAGGACTTGATAGCAGGAGAATATATCCAGCCCGAGTTAGTGCTGTCTCCACAAGAAGCCTTCTATTCAGAGAGAAAAAGTTTGACCTTGGATGAATCTGTTGAGCAGGTCTGTGGAGAATTTGTCATGTGTTACCCTCCAGGAATCCCTATCTTGGCTCCTGGCGAACGCATTACACGAGAAATTGTAGACTATATCCAATTTGCCAAGGAACGTGGTTGCTCCCTTCAAGGGACGGAAGATCCTGAGGTCAATCACATCAACGTCATTAAGAGAAAGGAGAACTAGATGGATTTATGGTTTTCTGAAGTTCATACTCCAGATGTGAAATTGTCCCTGAGAACAGCCAAGCAACTCTACGCTGGTAAAAGTGAATGGCAGGATATCGAAGTCTTGGATACACCAGCTTTTGGAAAGATTTTGATTTTAAATGGGCACGTCTTGTTCTCAGATGCGGATGATTTTGTCTACAATGAAATGACCGTTCATGTTCCTATGGCTGTCCACCCAAATCCCAAGAAAGTCTTGGTTATTGGGGGTGGCGACGGAGGTGTTGCTCAAGTATTAACCCTCTATCCTGAACTGGAACAAATCGATATTGTAGAACCAGATGAAATGTTGGTCGAGGTCTGTCGTGAGTATTTTCCAGACTTTGCTGCGGGGCTAGATGATCCTCGTGTTACCATTTACTACCAAAATGGGCTACGCTTTTTGCGAAACTGTGAAGATGACTATGATATTATCATCAACGATGCGACAGATCCATTTGGACATACGGAAGGGCTCTTTACCAAGGAATTTTACGGAAATAGTTATCGTGCTCTTAAAGAAGACGGCATCATGATTTACCAGCATGGGAGTCCCTTCTTTGATGAGGATGAGTCAGCTTGCCGAAGCATGCACCGTAAGGTTAATCAAGCCTTTCCAATTAGTCGGGTCTACCAAGCCCATATCCCAACCAGTCCTGCTGGTTATTGGTTGTTTGGATTTGCATCGAAAAAATACCACCCTGTTAAAGATTTTGACAAGGAAGGCTGGAAAAAACGCCAGCTTTTCACAGAATACTACACTGCAAACTTACACGTGGGAGCCTTTATGTTGCCCAAGTATGTTGAGGACATTTTAGAAGAAGAGGAAGGAAAAAAATGAGTCGTTTATTAGTTATTGGATGTGGGGGCGTTGCCCAAGTTGCTATTTCAAAGATTTGTCAGGATAGCGAAACCTTTAAAGAAATTATGATTGCCAGTCGTACCAAGTCAAAATGCGATGACCTGAAAGCGAAACTAGAAGGCAAAACAAGTACAAAGATTGAGACAGCTGCTCTTGATGCTGACAAGGTTCAAGAAGTGATTGCCCTGATTGAAAGCTACAAACCAGAAGCTGTTTTGAACGTAGCTTTACCATATCAAGATTTAACCATTATGGATGCTTGTTTGGCAACAGGTGTTCACTATATCGATACGGCTAACTACGAAGCAGAAGACACAGAAGACCCTGAGTGGCGTGCTATCTACGAAAAACGCTGTAAGGAACTTGGTTTTACAGCCTACTTTGACTACTCATGGCAATGGGCTTATCAGGAGAAATTCAAAGAAGCTGGCTTGACTGCTCTGCTTGGATCTGGCTTTGACCCAGGTGTAACCAGCGTTTTTTCAGCTTACGCCCTTAAACATTATTTTGATGAAATCCACTATATCGACATTTTAGACTGTAATGGTGGTGACCACGGTTATCCATTTGCAACCAACTTCAACCCAGAAATCAATCTACGCGAGGTTTCTGCGCCAGGTTCTTACTGGGAAGATGGAAAATGGGTAGAAGTTGAAGCTATGTCTATCAAGCGTGAGTATGATTTTCCTCAAGTTGGACAAAAAGACATGTATCTCCTTCACCATGAAGAAATTGAATCATTGGCCAAGAACATTCCAGGTGTCAAACGCATTCGTTTCTTTATGACTTTTGGTCAATCTTATCTAACGCACATGAAATGCTTGGAAAACGTTGGTCTCCTTCGTACAGATACCATTAACTTCAATGGACAAGAAATTGTTCCAATCCAATTCTTGAAAGCCTTGCTTCCAGATCCAGCCAGTCTTGGGCCACGTACTGTTGGTAAAACCAATATTGGATGTATCTTTACAGGTGTCAAAGATGGCGTTGAGAAGACAATCTACATTTACAATGTATGCGACCATCAGGAGTGCTATGCAGAGGTTGGTTCACAAGCCATTTCTTACACAACAGGTGTTCCTGCCATGATTGGAACAAAATTAGTTATGAACGGTACTTGGAAACAACCAGGAGTTTACAACCTTGAAGAATTGGATCCAGATCCATTCATGGAAGCTTTGAATGAGTATGGTTTGCCATGGGTTGTGGTTGAAAATCCACAAATGGTGGACTGATGAAGTTAGAACAAGTACCAACACCAGCTTATGTTATTGACTTGGCAAAGTTAGAAGCCAACTGTCGCATTCTACAATATGTTCAAGAAGAAGCTGGTTGCAAGGTTTTGCTTGCCCAGAAGGCCTATTCCCTCTACAAAACCTATCCCTTGATTAGCCAGTATCTATCTGGTACGACGGCTAGTGGTCTTTATGAAGCCAAATTGGCAAGGGAAGAATTTCCTGGTGAAGTCCATGTTTTTGCACCTGCTTTCAAAGATTCAGACTTGGAGGAATTGCTTGAGATAACAGACCATATCGTTTTTAACTCTGAGAGACAGTTGCGTAAGCATGGTTCGCGTTGTCGGGAGGCTGGTATCAGTATAGGTCTCCGTATCAATCCCCAATGTTCAACTCAAGGAGATCACGCGCTCTATGACCCCTGTGCCCCAGGTTCTCGTTTTGGTGTGACACTAGATAAAATTCCTAGTGATTTGTTGGATTTGGTGGATGGACTTCATTTTCATACCCTTTGCGAGCAAGGTTCAGATGATTTAGAGACAACTTTGAAAGCAGTAGAAGCGCAGTTTGGTTCTTATTTGCATGAAGTAAAATGGCTCAACATGGGGGGTGGTCATCACATCACAAGAGAAGATTATGATGTGGATTTGCTGATTTCTGAAATCAAGCGTATCCGAGAAACTTACAATCTTGAGGTCTATATCGAACCGGGTGAAGCCATTGCGCTCAATGCAGGTTATCTAGCAACCGAGATATTAGATATTGTAGAAAACGGTATGGAAATCTTGGTTTTAGACGCCTCTGCGACCTGCCATATGCCTGATGTACTTGAGATGCCCTATCGTCCACCTTTGAGAAATGGCTTTGAGGCACATGAAAAAGCCCATACCTATAGACTTTCTTCCAATACTTGTCTGACGGGCGATGTAATTGGTGATTATAGTTTTGAAAATCCAGTCCAAATCGGTGATAGACTTTATTTCGAAGACATGGCCATTTATTCTTTTGTCAAAAATAATACTTTTAATGGTATTGGGTTGCCCAGTCTCTATCTCATGGATGAGCAGGGTGACTGCAGCTTAGTCAAAGCCTTTGGCTATCAAGATTTTAAAGGGAGATTATCATGATGGACAGTCCCAAAAAATTAGGCTATCGTATGCCAGCAGAGTATGAACCGCACCATGGTACACTCATGATATGGCCGACTCGACCAGGTTCATGGCCTTTTCAAGGTAAAGCTGCTAAAAAAGCATTTAGCCAGATTATCAAGACTATAGCAGAGGGAGAAAGAGTCTATCTTTTGGTGGAGCAAGATTATCTATCTGAAGCCCAAGACTACCTTGGAGATAGCGTTATTTATCTAGACATTCCCACTAATGATGCCTGGGCGCGTGATACAGGTCCGACTATTCTCCTCAATGATAAAAGGGAAAAGTTGGCAGTAGACTGGTCTTTCAATGCTTGGGGTGGTGCTGTTGATGGTCTGTATCAAGATTATGAAGATGATGACCAAGTAGCCAGTCGTTTTGCTGAGGCCTTGGAAATGCCTGTTTACGATGCAAAACCTTTTGTCCTAGAAGGCGGAGCGATACATAGCGATGGTCAAGGAACCATTCTCGTAACTGAAAGTTGCTTGCTTAGTCCTGGTCGCAATCCTCATCTTAGTAAAGAAGAAATTGAGAGAAGATTATTGGACTATCTAGGTGCTGAAAAAGTTATCTGGCTTCCTTATGGTATTTATCAGGACGAAACCAATGAACACGTTGACAATGTTGCTGCCTTTGTTGGTCCTGCTGAGCTTGTCTTGGCTTGGACAGATGATCAAAATGATCCTCAATATGCCATGTCAGCAGCTGATTTAGCGCTTTTAGAGAAGGAAACGGATGCAAAAGGTCGTCACTTCACCATTCATAAATTGCCTATCCCTGCAGTTCGACAAGTTGTGACAGAAGAAGATCTTCCTGGTTATTCCTACGAAGAAGGAGAAGAAGAGCGATACGCAGGTGAAAGGCTTGCTGCTTCCTATGTCAATTTCTATATTGCTAACAAGGCAGTCCTTGTTCCCCAGTTTCAAGATAAAAACGATCAAGTAGCCTTAGATATCCTCAGTAAGTGTTTTCCAGACCGTAAAGTTGTCGGAATTCCAGCCAGAGATATTCTCTTAGGTGGTGGCAATATCCACTGTATCACCCAACAAATCCCAGAATAGGAGAAAAAGATGAGAAATGTAAGAGTTGCAGCCATTCAGATGCAATGTGCCAAGGATGTAGCAACAAATATTCAAACAGCAGAGCGTTTAGTACGTCAGGCTGCAGAACAAGGTGCACAAATTATTCTCTTGCCCGAGTTGTTTGAACGTCCCTATTTCTGTCAGGAACGTCAGTATGACTACTACCAGCATGCCCAGTCTGTAGCAGAAAATACTGCCATTCAGCATTTTAAGGTGATTGCTAAGGAACTACAGGTTGTTTTACCAATCAGTTTCTATGAAAAAGATGGCAATGTCTTGTATAACTCTATTGCCGTCATTGATGCAGATGGAGAAGTGCTGGGCGTTTATCGAAAGACTCACATACCAGACGACCATTACTATCAAGAAAAGTTTTATTTTACGCCTGGTAACACAGGTTTCAAGGTCTGGGATACTCGCTATGCCAAGATTGGGATCGGTATCTGTTGGGATCAATGGTTCCCTGAAACAGCTCGTTGTCTTGCGTTAAATGGTGCTGAATTGCTCTTTTATCCAACTGCTATTGGCTCTGAGCCTATCCTAGATACGGACAGTTGTGGTCATTGGCAACGCACCATGCAAGGACACGCAGCAGCAAATATTGTTCCAGTCATTGCAGCCAATCGTTATGGATTAGAGGAAGTCACTCCAAGTGAGGAAAATGGTGGACAGAGTTCCAGTCTTAACTTCTACGGTTCATCCTTTATGACGGATGAAACAGGAGCTATTCTAGAACGAGCTGAAAGACAAGAAGAAGCTGTTCTGTTAGCAACTTATGACCTTGATAAGGGAGCAAGTGAACGCCTAAACTGGGGCTTGTTTCGAGATAGAAGACCAGAAATGTATCAACGGATTACAGACTAGTAGGGGAGAAATGAGAGATTCATTCTGCTAGACTCGTTTTCACTAGCAACTATAGGGATGCTAGGTCATCTAGCAAGTGGATTTTATATTTTAACCCTCTAAAGCTTTCTCGCGCTTTTATGCGAGGGGCTTTTCTGTTTAAGCTTTATCAATAAAACATGCTATAATAGTTGCAGAAAGGTTGGTATTTATGGCTAGGATATTGGTTATTGAAGACAATAGTGACATTCAAGAGATTTTGAGAACACTTCTTACTGAGGAGCATGAGGTAATTCAAGCCTTTTCAGGAACTGAAGGTATCATGCGTTTTGCCCAAGGCGGGATTGACCTCGTTTTGCTAGATATCATGCTTCCTGGGAAAAATGGTGATCAGGTTTTAAAAGCCATCAGGGAACAAAGTCAAACTCCAGTCATTATGCTAACGGCTTTGAGCGATAAGAAGTTAATCAGTCAATACCTCTTAGACGGTGCCAATGATTACATAGTCAAACCTTTTGATTTGGACGAAGTCTTTGCTAGAGTTACTGTTCAATTACGCCAAAGTACAGAAAAACAGTCTATAGAGCTAGAAAAAACTGAAAATCTGCCACAAAACTTGAAAAATATCCAGTTTGATGCAGAAAGTTTTGAAATCAAAAATAGTCAGGAAACCATTCGCCTTGCCAAAAAAGAATGCTTGATTCTCCAAACTCTTCTTAAACACCCTAAGAAAATTTTCACTAAGGAAGAACTTTATGAATTAGTCTGGGAGGAGAGTTATCTACCTGGAGATAATACCCTCAATACGCATTTGAGTAATCTTCGTAAAAAATTAAACCAGCTTGACCCAAATCAAGAATATATTGAAACCATTTGGGGAGTTGGGGTAAGATTAAAAGGAGACAAGCAATGACCTACATGATAATTTTTGTCCTACTAGTACTCCTAATTATTTTATCGATTGCATTGATTCGCTACCATCTAGCACTTAAAAACTTGAGTCAACAGATTGAAGACAAGATTCTCACGGGTAGTATGAAAAGAGTCGGAGTCAGCATTTTTTCCAAACATTTTTTACATCTCTACCAGCAGATTGAGAATTTATTTCAGGAAGTAGAACAATCTCGGTTGGTTATGAAAAGGGAAAAGCAGACTCTGGATATGGCCATCAGCAATATCGCCCATGATATTCGGACACCTTTGACTATCGCGTCAGGATACACCCAACAATTGATAAAGTCTCCTGAAAACAAAGCAGAAACCTTACAAAAAATAGCCCAGCATCTTGATTTAGTTTCCAAACGTTTGGAGGCTCTCCTAGAATACCGTCGTTTGATGGAAGGAGCTGTCAAACCGAAACTGGAAGAAGTGGATCTTTCAGCTTTTATCACCAAAAAGACTCTGGCTTATTATGATGTTTTTCAGGCGGCAAATATCACGCTTGATTTTAAGGTTGAAGCTGGTTTAAAAACGAGGACTGATGAAGACTTGCTGGATCGAATTTTACAAAATTTGCTCGGAAATGTCCTCAAACATGGTAAGGAAGAAGCGCGGCTATCTTTGAAAAAGGAAAAGGAACAGGAACAGCTTGTCTTAGAGATTGCAAACCTTGTTAAACAGCCCATCAAAAAAATAGAAAATCTCAGCAATCGTTTTTATTCTGAAAATCTATCAGACACGGAAGAATCCTCTGGTTTAGGCCTTTATATCACTGAGGAATTATGTCATCTTCTCGGTACAGAGATGAAACTGAGCACAGATGGGCAGTGGTTATCGGTTTTCATTTATTTTTAACGAAAAGAAACCTCCTCTGTAGGCTAGAGGAGGTCATTTTTTATAGACTTTTCTTTTTGAAAACTGCCAGTCCACTTAGATTAAAGATTAGAATAACAGCTAAGGTAACTATAAGGGTATAGAAAATGGATTCACTATTAGCAGTCATGGCATAGAAAAACTGCAATGATAAATATGGCAAAATTTTGATACTTGGGAAGATGAGCATTGGCATAGAAAGTAAGATAGAGCTGACCAAGTAACCAATAAATACTGCAAGATAAGAATGGCTAACATAGAGAATGAAGGAAACAATCGAAAGCCAAGCAAGGAGGCAAAGGAATTGAAGGGAAATGGTTATCAGTAGATTGCCAATAAAGCCATCAGGCATAGTTCCAAATCCATTTAAGATAGTTGCTGGAATAAAGGCAATCACAAGGCTGATGATAAGTTGCAAAAGTGCAATACAAGCCACTACAAAGGCTTTGGCAAGGAAAAACTCTGTACGAGAAACCCCTACTGTCAAACTATTTTTATAGAGCTTTCCGATTAAATCAACACCGAGAACTAGACAAGTTAGAATAATACAGAGAAAAACGAGGTTTGAACCTTGACTAGATGCGTTAATCAGGGCTTGTACACCGTCCCAACCATGGGTTGGAATTTCTGGCTCTTCTGTCTGGATTGCCATCAGATGGCCAGTAGCTCCTACAGTTGCGCCCATTAGCATGAGAGAAAAGAGAATGAACTCTGTAATCCAGAATCCTTTGGAACGGAAAAGACGGTAAAAGTCTGCTTGAATGGTATGTATCATGATTTTCCTCCTATTCTACCAATTGAGTGAAGTATTCTTCTAGGTTTTGACGGGCGTAGTAAATCTCGTCAATAGCGACATCTGCTAAGGTTAATTTCTTAAGAATCTGTTTGACATCTTGTTCCTGACCAAAAATGTGGATTTCGTTTTCTGAATTAACAACCTTGAACTGGAGCTGGATTTGTTCTTTCAATACTTGGCAAGCTTTCTCCTTATCAGCTGTCTTAAGCACAATATAATCCTCACTTAGTGTTTCAAATTCAGCTTTGCTGATTTCACGGATTATCTTGCCTTGATCTAGAATACCAAAGCGATTTGCTACGAGATAGAGTTCTGACAAGATATGACTAGAAATGAGAATGGTGATTCCTTTTTCTTGATTGAGCCGTTGAATCATCAGACGAAATTCTTTGATACCAATTGGATCAAGTCCATTGATAGGTTCATCTAAGATTAGGAAATCTGGTTTGGAGAGAAGGGCAATGGCGATACCAAGTCTTTGTTTCATTCCTAGCGAGAAATCACGAAAGACTTTTTTACCTGTATCTGACAAGCCTACATAGTCCAGCGTTTCTCGAATGACTTGATCAGCATTTGGAATATGACGAATCATACAGTAATATTTCAGATTTTGATAGGCTGTTAAGTGATTATGGGCTACAGGTGATTCGATCACTGAACCTACTCGAGATAGAGACTTGCTCCACTCATTTTCCGTTTTGCTGGAGAAGAGGGAAACAGTTCCTTTGTCCGCAAAGAGTAGTTGCGTAATGATTTTTATCAAGGTGGTTTTCCCAGCTCCGTTCTTCCCGATAAGTCCATAAATATCTCCCTCTCTTATCGTTAGATGAAGATCTTGAAGAATAGTTTGTTTGGCAAAGTTTTTGGACAATCCATGAATGTCAAGTACTGTTTTCATGATTCTCTCCTTTTGATTTATTTTGATAACTTTAGTATAAAGCATAGAAATCAAAGAAAGCTCAAGCATTTCTAAAGAGTTTCTAAAGTTTTAGGAATTCTTAAATATCAAAACCCAGTTGACATGAACTGGGCTTCTTAATTATAAAATATATTTCTCAATGGCACGCGCAACGCCGTCTTCTTCGTTGCTTGCTGTAACATCATCAGCTAGGGATTTGACATAATCGCTGGCATTTCCCATTGCAATGCCCAGTCCTGCAAACTGGAGCATTTCGATATCGTTATTGGCATCGCCCATAGCCATAATTTCTGATGGCTCAATCTTCAAAATCTCAGCCAAGCGTGATAGAGCAGTAGCCTTTGTCGTACCAAGTGGCATAGCTTCATAAATGACAGGTTGCGAACGAACACCGCTAAATCGTTGGCAGAGTTCCTCAGCAAACCGCTGCTCAAAATCGTCTGTTTGACTATCTGTTCCTAAAAACATACCTTGGAACATACGGTACTTACCACTGGTAGCTTCCTCTAGTGAAATTTCAGTCAGGTCTGAAAAGACTAGCTCGGCATCGTTTTGAATGATTTCATTGGGCTTGCCACCGAGGACAAAATAATGCTTCTCATCAAAAAGAGTCAACTGAACATCACTTTTTTCAGCTAGGTCATAGAGGTATTCGATGTCTGCTGGACTAAGTTCTTGCCAGTCAACTAGTCCCCAGTCACTTGTCTGGTGAGTTGAACAACCGTTATTAACAATAACATACTCATTCTGGAGGTCAAGTCCCAGTTTTTGATAGTAGGGGAGGACACCAAAGAGCGGGCGTCCCGTACAAAGTACCAGTTTGACACCTTTTTCGATAGCTTGGTGAATAGCAGTAATGTGAGCTTGTGGGATTTCCTTGGCTTCATTGAGGAGGGTTCCGTCCATATCCAAGGCTAGTAGTTTAATCATAGGTCTTCCTTCTTTATCTTTTGGTATTATTATAGCATATAGACTATAAAATGTCTGACAGAATTGTAACATTCGACTTTCCTTTTCTTGAAAAACAAAATAAATTCTTATATAATATGTATACTTAATATTTAAGGAGAAAAAATGTCAAAGTATCACTTTAATTCAATTTACAAAAATGATGAAACAGAATCTACAGGCCTTCTTTTCATCAAAGTCTACAACAAGTGGGAAAGCAACTTAAAAAGAGTTTTGAAATCGCTTGGCCTCACTTTGCCCCAATTTATCGTTTTAACCTCGCTCTTGTTCCTGAGCAATAGAGAGGAATATGTAACGCAAGTTGATATTGCTCGGTTCACCGGTATGGATGTTATGACGGTTTCCCAGATTGTTAGACTATTAGAGAAGAAAGACTACATTAAACGTGATCAACATCCAAAGGATAGTCGGGCAAAACTGGTCTCAGTGACGAAGTCTGGCGCAGAGAAGGTCAATCATGCTTTACCCTTAGTAGAGGGGATTGATGAAGAATTTTTTGAAAAACTTTCTAACGATAGAGAAGGTTTTAATCGCATGTTAGTAGAGTTGGAGGATAAAAATGCCTAGATATTGGGTCGGAGTTGTTTCGAAGAACCATGTTTTAAGAGGAGTTGAAGGGAATTTTTGCCAGGTCTGTCATGGAAAGGGTGGCCCCTTAAATCGTATGAAAAAAGGCGACTACCTTTTATACTATAGTCCAAAATACGATATGAACGGTCAAGACAAGTTACAGGCTTTTGTGGCTGTAGGTAAAATTATTGATGTCAAAGCCTATCAAGTAGAGCAGTTTGAAGGATTCTTTCCCTTTAGACGAAATGTTGAGTATTATCAACCGGTCAAAGATTGCTCCATAGAAATAGCCAGACAACATCCTGAATGGAAAGACTATACTTCTCGACTTCGTTATGGACATTTTGAAGTTTCCAAAGACTTTTTCCTCTATATCTTTCAGCATATGAAAGTGGATGATGAAACATGATTGATTTGCTAATTAAATGATTGTCAACTAGAATTTTGGATTTGGTCTGTGAAGCGAACTTTGCTATAATAGAGTAAGAAACTTTGATAAACCAAACGAGGCTGAGATGAAACTACTTTATACTGATATTCGGACTTCTTTGACAGAAATCCTGACCAGAGAGGCGGAAGAGCTCGTTGCCGCGGGTAAGCGAGTCTTCTATATCGCTCCCAACTCTCTTTCTTTTGAAAAGGAACGCGCCGTGCTGGAATGCTTGTCCCAGCAGGCTTCTTTTGCTATTACCGTCACGCGCTTTGCTCAAATGGCTCGTTATCTGGTCTTGAATGACCTACCTGTCAAAACCAGTCTAGATGACATCGGTCTTGGGATGGCCTTTTATAAGTGCCTTGCGGAACTCGATCCTAAGGACTTACGTGTTTATGGTGCTATTAAGCAGGACCCTCAATTTATCCAGCAGTTGATTGAACTTTACCACGAGATAACCAAAGCTCAGATGAGTTTTTTGGACTTGGATAGTTTGACGGATGAGGACAAGCGAGCGGATTTACTCTTGATTTTTGAGAAGGTAACGGCTTATCTTAATCAAGGCCAGTTGGCTCAAGGAAGTCAGTTGTCCCATTTGATTGAGGCTATTGAGAATGACAAAGTAAGTAGTGATTTTACTCAAATTTCCTTGGTTATTGACGGCTTTACCCGTTTTTCTGCCGAGGAAGAGCGGATTGTGGACTTGCTTCATGGCAAGGGTGTTGAGATTGTCATTGGAGTTTATGCTAGTAAGAAAGCCTATACCAGCCCTTTTAGCGAGGGGAATCTCTACCAAGCCAGTGTGGAGTTCTTCCATCATCTAGCCTCTAAATACCAAACACCTGCTCAGGATTGTTCTCAGACTCATGAGAAGATGGATAGTTTTGACAAGGCCTCTCGTTTGTTGGAGTCTTCTTATGACTTTTCAGAATTAACATTGGATGTCGATGAGAAGGATCGTGAAAACTTACAAATCTGGTCTTGTTTGACGCAAAAGGAGGAGTTGGAGTTAGTTGCCCGTAGTATCCGTCAGAAATTACATGCTGATCCAGACCTGAGCTACAAGCATTTTCGTATTCTGCTGGGAGATGTGGCTTCTTACCAGTTATCCCTTAAAACTATTTTTGACCAGTATCAGATTCCTTTCTATCTTGGTAGAAGCGAATCCATGGCGCACCACCCTTTAACTCAGTTTGTCGAGTCTATTTTAGCTTTGAAACGCTATCGTTTCCGTCAGGAGGATTTGATTAACCTCCTCAGAACTGGTTTGTATACCGACCTTAGTCAGGCTGATATTGACTCATTTGAGCAATATATCCGCTATCTTGGTATCAATGGCTTGCCAGCCTTTCAGCAAACCTTCACCAAATCCCACCATGGAAAGTTTGATTTGAAACGCTTGAATGCCATTCGTTTGAGAGTTTTAGCACCACTTGAGCCCCTATTTGCCAGCCGAAAGCAGAAGGCTGAAAATTTCTTACAAAAGTGGAATGTCTTTCTAAAAGAAGGAGCGGTGACCAAGCAGTTGCAAGATTTGACAGCCACTATGGAAATTCTTGAACAGGAAAGACAAGCGGAAGTTTGGAAGGCATTCTGTCATGTTTTAGAACAATTTGCGACTGTTTTTTCTGGTTCGCAAGTTAGTCTGGAGGACTTCCTTGCTTTACTTCATTCTGGGATGAGCCTATCTCAATACCGTACTATTCCAGCAACAGTAGACACAGTTCTGGTGCAGAGCTATGATTTGATTGCTCCTCTGACAGCTGACTTTGTCTATGCCATTGGTCTGACTCAGGACAATTTACCAAAAATTGCGCAAAACACCAGTCTTTTGACTGATGAAGAAAGACAAAACTTAAACCAAGCGACAGAAGATGGAGCGCAATTGCTGATTGCCAGCAGTGAGAATCTCAAGAAAAATCGCTATACCATGCTTTCCTTGGTCAATTCTGCTCGCAAGCAGTTGGTCTTGTCAGCTCCAAGCCTTTTTAATGAAAGTGAAAGTAAGGAATCTGCCTATATTCAAGAGCTAGTCCATTTTGGATTTAGTCGGAAAGAGAAGAGGATGAATCACAAAGGGCTGGATAAGGAAGATATGGGCTCATATCACAGTCTTTTGTCTAGCCTGGTTGCCTATCACCAGCAGGGCGAGATGAGTGAGACTGAGCAAGATTTGACATTTATTAAAGTTCTGGCGCGTGTGATGGGTAAAAAACTAGACCAGCAAGGTTTAGAAAATCCAGCCCTCCCAAGCAGTCCAAGTAGTAAGCAGTTGACCAAGGATACCTTACAAGCGCTCTATCCTGCTGATCAGGAGTTTTACCTGTCTACATCTGGTTTGACGGAGTTTTACCGTAACCAATACAGTTATTTTCTCCGTTATGTTCTAGGCTTGCAGGAGGAATTACGCCTACGTCCTGATGCCCGTAGTCACGGAAATTTCTTGCACCGTATCTTTGAACGGGCCTTGAAACTGCCTGATGAAGATTCCTTTGACCAACGTTTAGAACAAGCTATTCAAGAAACCAGTCAGGAACGCGAATTTGAAGCCATTTATCAAGAAAGTTTGGAAGCCCAGTTCACCAAGGAAATTCTGCTTGATGTGGCACGGACGACTGGCCATATTCTCCGCCACAATCCAGCTATCGAAACCATCAAAGAGGAAGCGAATTTTGGCGGCAAAGACCAAGCCTTTATTCAATTGGACAATGGTCGCAGTGTCTTTGTACGAGGTAAGGTTGACCGGATTGACCGTTTAAAAGCTGATGGGGCGATAGGAGTGGTAGACTACAAGTCCAGCCTGACTCAGTTCCAGTTTCCGCATTTCTTTAATGGACTCAATTCTCAGTTACCAACCTACCTAGCTGCCCTAAAAAGAGAAGGAGAGCAGAACTTTTTCGGTGCCATGTACTTGGAAATGGCTGAGCCAGTCCAATCTCTGATGTCCGTTAAAAGTCTAGCAGGAGCAGTAGTAGAATCCAGCAAGTCAATGAAATACCAAGGCCTCTTTTTAGAAAAAGAAAGCAGTCATTTGGGCGAATTTTACAACAAAAACAAGGCAAATCAGCTGACAGATGAGGAATTCCAGCTCCTACTGGACTACAATGCCTATCTTTACAAGAAAGCAGCTGAGAAGATTTTAGCAGGCCAGTTCGCCATCAATCCCTATACTGAAAATGGCAGAAGTATTGCTCCATATGTTCAGCAACACCAAGCTATCACAGGATTTGAAGCCAATTATCACTTGGGTCAAGCCCGTTTCCTAGAGAAGTTAGACATCGCTGATGGCAAGCGTCTGGTCGGAGAAAAACTCAAGCAAGCTTGGTTTGAAAAAATAAGAGAGGAGTTGAATCGATGAAGCCCATTTCCTTTTTAACTGAGGAAGAAATTCAAAAACTGCAAGAAGCAGAAGCGCACTCGAGCAAGGAACAAAAGAAAACTGCTGAGCAAATTGAAGCCATCTACACTTCTGGTCAGAATATCCTTGTCTCAGCATCGGCTGGTTCTGGTAAAACCTTTGTCATGGCCGAGCGTATTCTGGATCAATTAGCACGTGGTGTGGAAATTTCTCAACTCTTTATCTCAACCTTTACCGTTAAGGCGGCTACTGAACTTAAGGAACGTTTGGAGAAAAAAATCAGCCAACAAATCCAAGAAAGCCATGATGTTGACCTCAAACAACACTTAGGCCGCCAGTTAGTAGACCTACCTAACGCTGCAATCGGAACCATGGATTCCTTCACACAAAAATTCCTTGGAAAACATGGCTATCTGATTGATATTGCGCCTAATTTCCGTATTTTACAAAATCAAAGCGAGCAACTCATCCTAAAAAATGAAGTCTTCCATGAGGTCTTTGAAGCGCATTACCAAGGTAAACAAAAAGAGTCCTTTAGTCATTTGCTGAAAAACTTTGCTGGGCGTGGCAAGGATGAACGTGGTCTGCGCCAGCAGGTCTATAAAATCTATGACTTTCTCCAATCCACCAGCAATCCTCAGAAATGGCTGAAGGACTCTTTCCTCAAAGGCTTTGAAAAAGCTGATTTTACCAGTGAAACAGAAAAACTGACTGAGCAAATCCAGCAAGCCCTTTGGGATTTGGAAAGCTTTTTCCGATATCATTTGGATAATGATGCCAAGGAGTTTCCAAAGGCCGCTTATCTAGAAAATGTTCAGTTAATTCTGGATGAAATTGGCTCCTTAAATCAGGAGTCTGATAGTCAGGCTTATCAGGCAGTGCTTGCGCGTGTTGTCGCCATCTCTAAAGAGAAAAACGGTCGGGCTCTGACAAATGCAAGTCGTAAGGCTGATTTGAAACCACTGGCCGATGCCTACAACGAAGAGAGAAAGACCCAGTTTGCTAAACTAGGACAACTGGCGGACCAGATAACCATTCTCGACTATCAAGAACGGTATCATGAAGACACATGGGAACTGGCTAAGACTTTCCAAACTTTCATGAGGGATTTTGTAGAGGCTTATCGTCATCGCAAACGTCAGGAAAATGCCTTTGAATTCGCTGATATCAGCCATTATACCATTGAGATTTTAGAGAATTTCCCGCAAGTCCGTGAGGCTTATCAGAAACGTTTCCACGAAGTCATGGTCGACGAGTATCAGGATACCAACCACATTCAAGAACGGATGTTGGAATTGCTGTCTAATGGTCACAATCGCTTTATGGTGGGGGATATCAAGCAGTCTATCTACCGTTTCCGTCAGGCAGATCCTCAGATTTTCAATGAAAAGTTCCAACGCTATGCGCAAAATCCAAAAGAGGGCAAGCTGATTCTCCTCAAAGAAAATTTCCGTAGTAGTTCAGAAGTGCTGTCAGCAACCAATGATGTTTTTGCACGCCTTATGGACCAAGAAGTCGGCGAAATCAACTATGATAGTATGCACCAGCTTGTTTTTGCCAATCGCAAACTAACTCCTAATCCAGACAACAAGGCGGAATTTCTCCTCTACGATAAGGACGATTCTGGTGAGGAAGAAGAGAGTCAGGCAGAAACGAAACTAACAGGTGAGATGCGATTAGTCATCAAGGAGATTTTGAAACTTCATCAGAAAAAAGGTGTTGCTTTTAAAGAAATTGCCCTTCTGACCTCCAGTCGCAGTCGCAATGACCAGATTCTCCTCGCCCTGTCTGAGTACGGGATACCTGTCAAAACTGACGGTGAGCAGAACAATTATCTCCAATCTCTAGAAGTGCAAGTTATGCTGGATACCCTTCGTGTCATTCACAATCCCCTACAAGACTATGCTTTGGTTGCCTTTATGAAGTCTCCAATGTTTGGATTTGACGAGGACGAGTTAGCACGTTTGTCACTTCAGAAAGATGAGGACAAAGTTAAAGAGAATCTCTATGAGAAGTTAGTCAATACTCAAAAACAAGTGGCTAGCCATAAAAACTTGATTCATACTGATTTAGTGGAGAAACTAAATCAATTCATGGATATCTTGGATTCTTGGCGCTCGTATGCCAAAACCCACTCCCTCTATGACTTGATTTGGAAGATTTACAACGACCGTTTTTACTATGACTATGTTGGAGCTTTGCCAAATGGTCCTGCTAGACAGGCCAATCTCTATGCCCTAGCACTGCGTGCTGATCAATTTGAAAAGAGTAATTTCAAGGGCTTATCGCGTTTTATTCGTATGATTGACCAAGTCTTAGAAGCCCAGCACGATCTTGCAAGCGTGGCAGTCGCACCGCCCAAGGATGCTGTAGAACTCATGACTATCCATAAGAGTAAAGGGCTGGAGTTTCCTTACGTTTTTATTCTCAATATGGATCAGGATTTTAACAAGCAAGACAGCATGTCAGAAGTCATTCTCAGCCGTAAAAATGGACTAGGTGTCAAATACATTGCTAAAATGGAGACAGGAGCAGTAGAAGCTCACTATCCTAAAACCATCAAACTCTCTATTCCTAGCCTAACTTATATACAGAATGAAGAGGAATTGCATCTGGCAAGCTATTCTGAGCAGATGCGTCTGCTGTATGTTGCCATGACGAGGGCTGAGAAAAAGCTCTATCTTGTCGGTAAGGGTTCTCGTGAAAAGCTGGAAGCCAAGGAATACCCAGCAGCTAAAAATGGAAAACTAAATAGCAACACTAGACTTCAAGCCAAGAATTTCCAAGATTGGCTTTGGGCTATTACCAAAGCGTTTGCCAAGGACAATCTCAACTTTAGTTATCGTTTTGTTGGTGAAGATCAGTTGACTAGAGAAGATATAGGAGAATTGGAAAACAAGAGTCCTCTCCAAGATAGCTCCCAAGCAGACAATCGTCAGTCAGAAACCATTAAAGAAGCTCTTGAAATGCTGAAAGAGGTGGAAGTCTATAATACTCTTCATCGTGCAGCCATTGAACTTCCTAGTGTTCAAACCCCAAGTCAAATCAAGAAATTCTACGAACCAGTTATGGATATGGAAGGTGTCGAGATTGCAGGTCAAAGCCAGTCAGTAGACAAGAAAATCAGCTTTGATTTGTCAGATTTTTCAACCAAAGAAAAGGTAACTGGAGCTGAGATTGGTAGTGCTACCCACGAACTGATGCAGAGAATTGATCTCAGCCAACAACCAACCCTTGCTAGCCTGACAGAAACTCTCAAACAAGTTCAAACAAGCCAAACTGTCAAATACAAGATCAATATTGCTAAAATCCTTGCATTCTTTGACACAGCACTTGGTCAGGAAATTCTTGCCAATACCAACCATCTCTATCGTGAACAACCTTTCTCCATGCTCAAAAGAGACCAAAAGAGTCAGGAAGACTTCGTTGTCCGTGGAATCTTGGACGGCTATCTGCTTTACGAGGACAAAATCGTTCTTTTTGACTATAAGACAGACCGCTATGATGAGCCAAGTCAACTCATAGACCGCTATCGTGGTCAATTAGCCCTATACGAAGAGGCTTTATCACGAGCCTATTCGATTGAAAATATTGAAAAATACTTGATACTACTCGGTAAAGAAGAGGTTCAAGTTGTAAAAGTATAATCTAGAAAGGAGACCTCATGACACTTCCAGTTAGAAAAGCCTTGCACGATGCAGTTTTACAGGCTTCAAAAGCGGATACTTGGGAACAAGCTACCAAGGAATGGAATGAAGTTTCCTTGATTTTTAATGGTATCGGCCGTAGCAATTGTGTCTGTGGAAATGCTATCAAATACGCCTACGAACTCTTTAATGGTGTCACAGGCAAACGCCTCTTTCCAATCGGTAGCGATTGTGTTCGTCATTTTCACCGATTGTCCCTTGACCAGCAACTGGAAGAGGAAGAAAAACTGCTTAGAAAGGTTGAAAATCTGACCAGAAAAGCCCAGAAAAAGGAGAAAATCAAGGTCAATAAAAGTGACTTTGACGAGCGTCTTCTAAAGTGGCTCTGGGAAAAAGGTGTTTTCAAACCCAATCGTGGAAATCAGTTCTCGCCTGAGAAAGACTACCACCTCTTCCTAGAAGTCTTTCAGGGAGGAAGTTGGACCAAGGCAGAGCCAAAGAAAAAGGCTCGCATGGAAGAAGTCCTTGAAAAATGTATCAAACCCTTTTTACTTGGAAAACCGGATGATCAACTCTACCTTGTCAAATTAGGAAAGGAGAAAATTGATTACGAACAAGAACTGCGTATCCAGGCAGAGAAGGAGCGTAAGAAGAGGGATAAAATCGCCAAACAATATGCAGACAATCTGGTCCTAGCCATGGGACCGGCAGAGCGTGCTTATCAGGATTACTTTGGCTTTACAGAAACCCTAACTCAAGAAGAACGAAAATGGGAGAAAATTCTTTTTGGTAAAAATAGAACAGAACGGGCTATCAAGGCCAAACAATACCAAAAAGAGTTGGAAAAAGACCAACGAATTGCGAGTCAGGATCCAGTTGAAAGAAAGCAGAAGCAGACCTGGCTCCTCAATTCCTATTTCCGTGAGCTTCCTGAAGAAAAAGCTCGATTTGCTCGGCTCTTATTAGAATATCGAAAAAGTGGCGAAGTTCCCTTTTCAACCGCATACCTGTCAAATCATCTCGTCGACTTTTTCTATAAAATGAAAGCTTTTGAGTTTGAAATCTCACCAGAACAAGTCCGAAATTTTCTAAAAGAAAGCCTCCAGGCAGATCACCTATCCTCAGCACAAGAAAGCTGGATAGAAGGAATTCTCCTAAACTGTCTCAAACCATTTTTAGAACGATTATTGATATAAGTAACACCTACCGTGGAAATGCCATGGTGGGTTTTCTTTTATGGAAAAAGATAATAGGGAATTGCAAACATTATTGCTTGGTATTTTATATATAAAACAAAGTATGAAAACGTAATGCAATTTTAAGACTTTTTGGTAAATTAAGAGTATAATCAAAGTGTAATGCCTTTTTTATAGATAATACGCTAATATATTAAAGGCCTTCGTAAGATAAATATAAATTTTATTTCAAGGAGGAATAATGGAAAAGTATTTTGGTGAAAAACAGCAGCGTTTTTCATTTAGAAAATTATCAGTAGGACTTGTATCTGCAACGATTTCAAGTTTATTTTTTATGTCTGTATTAGGTAGTTCATCTGTAGAAGCTCAAGAGACTAAAGGTGTTCACTATAAATATGTGACAGAGTCAGAGCTATCATCAGATGAGCAGAATAAGCTTGTCTATGATATTCCGACATACGTGGAGAATGATGATGAGACTTATTATCTTGTTTATAAATTAAATTCCCAAAATCAACTGGGAGAATTGCCAAATACTGGAAGCAAGAATGAGATGCAAGCCCTAGTTGCTGGTGCTAGCTTAGCAGCTCTGGGAATTTTAATTTTTGCCGTTTCTAAGAAAAAAGTTAAGAATAAAACGGTATTACATTTAGTATTGGTTGCAGGAATAGGAAATGGTGTTCTTGTATCCGCTCATGCTTTAGAAAATAATCTTTTGCTAAATTACAATACTGACTATGAATTGACCTCTGGAGAAAAATTACCTCTTCCTAAAGCCATTTCAGGTTACACATATATTGGATATATCAAAGAGGGGAAAACGACTTCTGAGTCTAAAGTAAATAATCAAGAAAAATCAGTAGCCACTCCTACAAAACAACAAAAGGTGGATTATAGTGTTACACCAAATTTTGTAGAACATCCATCAACAGTACAGGCTATTCAGGAAGAAAAAACTGTTTCTTCAACTAAGCCGACAGAAGTTCAAGTAGTTGAAAACCCTCTTTCTACAGAATTAACGAATCCAAGAAAAGAAGAGAAACAATCTTCAAATTCTCAATCACAATTAGCAGAACATAAGGATGTACAAGCTGGAACTCTGGTAACCGACAAGGGTGAGCCAGCGATCCAGCCAGAGTTACCTGAAGCAGTAGTAAGTGACAAGGGTGAGCCAGCGGTTCAGGCAGAATTACCCGAAGCAGTTGTAAGTGATAAAGGCGAACCTGCAGTTCAACCTGAATTACCAGAAGCTGTTGTAACTGGCAAAGGTGAGCCCGCAGTTCAACCCGCCTTACCCGAAGCAGTAGTAAGTGCTAAAGGTGAACC
>NZ_JUPG01000050.1 GCF_001074825.1 Streptococcus pseudopneumoniae | reverse complement strand
CTGCTATCTTTTTCTATTATTCTACCTTATTTGATAGTAGATTTAAAACTTTGCAACAGAACCCTTTCATTTCTACCGCTGTTGGCTTGATACTAGAAAATAAAGATAAATCAGCTACATCATCTGCTGTAATAGACTCTTCTTTTGATTTAAGATTTTCTAATTCAATATTTTTCTCTTTTTCTAGTTGTTGACACAGCATTTGAAAAGTATTGGAAAAATAATTTTCTGCATCTTTTTTATATTTCAGCAGTGTTTCTTCTGCATAAACTTTTCCGATTAACTGTTTGTGTAATTTATCTTGAAAATCGTCCTGCATGGCGATATAACCACGCATATATTCTATTTTTTTCTTCCCAAATGCTTGAATGTCATTTTTAATTGTTGTAAGTGTCATGTTATCCTCCTTATGACAAAAAGTAAAAGAGGTATGACAAAAGAGTGTTAAACCCAATTATCATACCTCTGGTTTTTCCAGTCAGTATTTATTAACATTGTTCTCCGTTAGTCACTTCTTTATAAACTATCTGCCCATCTTGAGCTTTTAGCTTAATACTGCCATGATCTGGAATTTCAATGTACTTTATTATACCATTTTTTGAGTATAAAACAAAACCTTTCTCCATCATTTCTAATAATTTATTATCCTTGTTTTCAGTCATGAATTTCTCCTTTATTTCAATTTATTATAATCTGAATATCCCTAGTCTATTGATTTGACTAGGTTTTTAAGGTTCGTGTTATAAAATACTACCCTTTTTGTGTACCCAATAGTTGTTTTTCGTCATTGATTAAATTACCATGCTTGATTAGTTTGGTCGAGGAAAGCATAGTAATTTTTTAAGAGGGTGATTTCTCGCCCCAGGAAAAGTGTCTAGTTTTGTTTAGGTTTGTAAGAAAATTACTTCAGTTTAACTGCTTTACTTTATTTTTTAACTGATTAATTGAGTATCGCTTATCCTTGATAGTGAATGACTTGAAAAAGTTACCCTCTAGGCCAGTTCTGACACGGCTGGCCACTCGTTCACTATACAAGCTAACAATCTCTGAGCTACTTAGATTTGTAGTAATAATGGTTTTATCTCGATTGCTGAGAATATCAAAAATAAACTCTTCTTCCCAAACTGATTTACCTTTACTACTAGCGTTGTCTGACTTTATTCCTAAATCATCAAGTACTAGGTAATCAACCTCTTTCAGCATTCTTGAGTAATAGCCCTCTAGGCTAGTAGGAGAGCTAAAGCTCTCTCTAACTCGTCTAAGGATTTCTGTTAAATTGACAAATAGCACGCTTTTAGGCTCTCCTTTGGCCTTGTGCCCCTCGTTTATAGCCTTAGCAATAGCTACGCTCAAATGACTCTTTCCTATCCCTGTAGATCCTGTAAATAGGGTATTTCCTGTCATGCCGTCCAGGTATTTCTCTACTTGCCCTCTAGCAAACTCCAGTAGTTGCTTTTCCTCGGCTGTCTCAGCTATGAAATTCTCAAAGCTAGCCTCTTTTAACTCTCTAGGGAGCGTACTGTCTCGCATAAGCACATTATAGGTTTTTAGGTAAGTCTCAGCATTTAGGCTATTATTAACTCCCTCTTGCTCTTCCCTATCTATTTGCTCCTGACAACATTCAGGACAAAACTCTTGTATACTTCGTTCCTTACTGCCTCTTATTGGCGTTGATATTTGCCAATAATTAACCTTGTGAACCTCACATACCTTATCGCTAATTTTTCTGTTGTTATATTGCTCAAATTTATTTTCCATTGCTCACCCTCCTAAAATGGGTTTTCTTCTGTTCGTGTTTTTAGCCATTCCTCACGGCTAATAGGTTCTGATTGCTTAGGAGATTGTTTCTTAGCCTCACGCGCTGCAAAGCTATTTCTAACAAGTTCCACCGTCAATAAATTGTCCTGTTTCCAACGGTTAAGGATTGCCTTGATGTATGCAAAGTTTGCTTTACCCTGACTGACAGCCTCTTTTAACGCCTCATGGATAAGCTCTGGGCTAAAATCTTCTAGCATATACTGCAAGTCTTGGATCTGTAACGGTGATAATGCTTTACCTATCTCAGCTTCAAAAGATTTATAGATATTTGCAAATTCTTGATTGATAGTGGAGGGGGTGGGTGATTGTTCTTTATCTACTTCTACCTCTATATCTAACTCTATATCTAACTCTTTCTCTATCTCTGTTGGACACGAGTTGGAAAATGTCAAAGATGGTTGGACTTCTTCCAATTTTGTTTTTTTTCGTTGTTCACGTTTATAGTTTGCCCAGTTTGTTTCACTCTCAACCAAGGCTTTTGCCTGTGGTAGTTCTGCGTTTTTATCTTCGTCAATCTGTATTAAACCGCATTTTGTAAAGTATGCCATGGTCATATCTATATCATCTTCTGATACATCTAATTTTAGGGCTAGTTCTTCCTTGAGATTGTCAAAGTAGCCCTCATAGTATAAAATACAGTCACTTTCCAAGCTCTCTAGCATAAGCCTAATATAAATGACTGTCATGGTGTACCCCCCAGGTACCGTCTTTAGCCTCTTGATAAAAATATTATCAAAAAATTTCTTATCAATTTTTAGCCAAAAATAGACTTTTGTTTTTGCCATTTTCCCCTCCTTTGATTATTTATAATTCTCTAAATTGATTAGTTTTAATACTCTCTTACGACTACTTACTAAACTCATTCAATTCCTCCCCATACATTGACCCCTGCAAGCTGAATATAACGCCCGTAGCAAGGGTTTAAATCCTCGCTAGGTGTTTCTATCATCTGTTTGCTTTCTCGCTCAAATTGGGCGCTTTTTTGGCGGTCTCGGTGGTTTAGATAAAGTAGCAAGCCAATCAATACCACGGAAAAGATAACCGCCTGTGTATTGGTTAAATCTAACTCATTCATTTCATTGTCTCCTCAAACTGCTCTATAAGATTACCTCTCCTATGCACCCTTTTTGTATATCAATGGTTGCAGACTGGTTGCCATTTTTTCGCATCTCCTCCATTCTACGCTCATTTATTTTTCTAAAAAGTGCATATATTGGGTTATCGTCAGGGATAACATATCCGGCAATACTATCTCTTTTTGTCCCGTCTGCCATCGTATGAGTTACGGTATAATGTTCTTTTACCATTCGGTTTTACCTCCAATTCTTTATCATCACAATTTATTAACTTACAAGCAATCTGGTCTATTTCTTGATATGCCTGATCTGCCATTTCAAAAATAACGCTAAATGCTTGTTTCATTTGATGGTGTAAAACTTTGCTATCTGCTCCAAAATTATCAGCAAGTAATAACGCTTTACTTAGCTGTTGGATAATTTCAATATGTGGGAGTAACTTAGCTATTTTATTGCCTTGTTGCTTGATGTTTTGTTTACTCAATGCCATTTTTGATTTTCTCCTTTGTTTATGGTAGAATTAAAGTGATATATTTTATAAGGGCGATTGTTTTCACTCTTACTAAATACCTAACAAAACCACGCGCCTTGCCTTTGCTTGAGTTTTGTTATTTTTCCTTAGCCGTGTACGTTGGTTTGGCCGCCTGTACACGGCTTTTTACTTACTTTAAATTTCTTCTACTAGCCAAGTCATCACGCTCTCATAGATACGCTTAGGGCATTTGTACTGCCCTTTTTCGATTTTTACAAGCGTTTGCCTAGCAATACCAAGTTTTTCGGATAGTTTTGTTTTAGTCATTGAAAGCCGTCCCCTTTTAATTCTGACTTTTTCGGCTATCTCGATAGTAATAATCATTTATAACACCCCCTTTCTATACTTTCATTTTGAAAGTAATCTAATTATAAACTTTCATTTTGAAAGTGTCAACTGAAAAATACTTCTTTTTTGAAAATTTTTTTGACTATTATTATCAATTTTGTGTTATTATGGTATCAGGAGGTCTTGTATGGAAAATAAATTAAAATTTTTAAGAGAACAAAATGGCCTTACACTTAAAGAATTGAGCAGTAGGCTAGAGAAAGAAAAAAAGTATACAGTAAGTGATGGACAGCTTTCTTTGTATGAAAATGGAAAACGCTCGCCAAGAAATGATGATTTTTGGAATGTTGTGGCAGATTTTTATGATGTTCCTGTATCATATTTAAGAGATGGAGAACAAAATAAATTTAACCCTTTTAGTCTATTCAAAAAAGGATTAAAAAGTTTAACTAATCCTATTGAGTCTAAAGATGATACCCTAAAAGAATATGATCTCAAGTGGATGGATGAAGCAGAAAAAGAATATAGTAATCTTGGTTTAGAAGGGACTATAATTGAAATAGGAGACTTTTATACTTTTTACGTCATGGAATTAAAAGAACCATTAAAAGAATTATTGATAAATTTTGCTAAATCACCGAAAGAAAACCAAGAAGCAGTCTTATCTTTATTAAAAACAACAGCAAAAAAAAATAACTAATTAAATTCATGTATAAATACCTAACAAAACCACGCGCCTTGCCTGCTGATGGAAAGAAAGGTACAAATACATGAATATCAAAGAGAAAATCAAAAAGAATGGCCAAAGAGTTTATTATGCTAGTGTTTATCTAGGCGTTGACCAACTGACGGGCAAGAAAGCCCGTACAACTGTTACAGCAACCACTAAAAAGGGAGTTAAAGTAAAAGCGCGTGATGCGATCAATACTTTTGCTGCTAATGGCTATACAGTTAAAGACAAGCCGACAATTACAACATATAATGAGCTTGTAAAAGTTTGGTGGGATAGTTACAAGAATTCAGTTAAGCCAAATACTCGACAATCTATGGAGGGGTTGGTTAGAGTGCATTTATTGCCTGTATTTGGCGATTACAAGCTATCTAAACTCACTACGCCTATTCTTCAACAACAAGTAAACAAATGGGCTGACAAGGCGAATAAAGGCGAAAAAGGGGCATTTGCTAACTACTCCTTGCTCCATAACATGAATAAGCGTATTTTGAGATATGGCGTAACTATCCAGGTAATACAATACAACCCAGCTAATGATGTCATCGTTCCACGCAAACAGCAGAAAGAAAAGGCTGCTGTCAAATACTTAGACAACAAAGAATTAAAACAGTTTCTTGATTATTTAGACACTCTGGATCAATCAAATTATGAGAACTTATTTGATGTTGTCCTGTATAAGACTTTATTGGCCACTGGTTGCCGTATTAGTGAGGCTCTGGCTCTTGAATGGTCTGATATTGACCTAGAAAGCGGTGTTATCAGCATCAATAAGACACTAAACCGCTATCAGGAAATAAACTCACCTAAATCAAGCGCTGGCTATCGAGATATACCAATAGACAAAGCCACATTACTTTTACTGAAACAATACAAAAACCGTCAACAAATTCAGTCTTGGAAATTAGGTCGTACTGAAACAGTCGTCTTCTCTGTATTTACAGAAAAATATGCTTATGCTTGCAACTTACGCAAACGCCTAAATAAGCATTTTGAGAATGCTGGTGTAACAAATGTATCATTTCACGGTTTCCGCCATACACATACCACTATGATGTTATACGCTCAGACCAGCCCTAAAGATGTCCAATACAGATTGGGACACTCTAACTTATTAGTGACTGAAAATGTTTACTGGCATACAAACCAAGAAAACGCAAAAAAAGCTGTCTCAAATTATGAAACAGCCATCAATAATTTATAAAGGGTGTCACGATTAGTGACTACCCTCTTACTATACCTAAAATCAGTTAAGGGTAACTAAAAGGGTAGTAAAATAAGAAAAAGCACTAAGGGAAAGCGCCCCAAAGTGCTTATTTTAAAGGCTTTACGCCATCTAATCTAGAAATTAGATTATTTTTTAAGGTTGTAGAATGATTTCAATCCACGGTATTCAGCTACTTCACCAAGTTGGTCTTCAATGCGAAGCAATTGGTTGTATTTAGCGATACGGTCTGTACGTGAAAGTGAACCAGTTTTGATTTGTCCTGCGTTTGTTGCAACTGCGATGTCAGCGATTGTTGAATCTTCAGTTTCACCTGAACGGTGTGATACAACGGCAGTGTAACCAGCTTCTTTAGCCATTTCGATAGCTTCAAAAGTTTCAGTAAGAGTACCGATTTGGTTAACTTTGATAAGGATTGAGTTAGCAGCACCTTCTTGGATACCACGTGCAAGGTAGTCAGTGTTTGTTACGAAGAAGTCGTCACCAACAAGTTGTACTTTCTTACCAAGACGTTCAGTAAGAGCTTTCCAACCATCCCAGTCGTTTTCATCCATACCATCTTCGATAGTGATGATTGGGTATTTGTTAACCAATTCTTCAAGGTAGTCGATTTGTTCTGCAGATGTACGAACAGCAGCGCCTTCACCTTCAAATTTAGTGTAGTCGTAAACTTTACGTTCTTTATCGTAGAATTCTGATGAAGCACAGTCAAATCCGATAAATACGTCTTTACCTGGAACATATCCAGCAGCTTCAATCGCAGCAAGGATAGTTTCAACACCATCTTCAGTTCCTTCGAAACGAGGAGCGAATCCACCTTCGTCACCTACGGCAGTTTCCAAACCACGTGATTTAAGGATTTTCTTAAGAGCATGGAAGATTTCAGCACCGTAACGAAGAGCTTCTTTAAATGTTGGCGCACCAACTGGCAAGATCATGAACTCTTGGAAAGCGATTGGAGCGTCAGAGTGAGAACCACCGTTGATGATGTTCATCATTGGAGTTGGAAGAACTTTAGTGTTGAATCCACCAAGGTAGCTGTAAAGTGGGATTTCAAGGTAGTCAGCAGCAGCACGAGCTACAGCGATAGATACACCAAGGATTGCGTTCGCACCCAATTTACCTTTGTTAGGAGTACCGTCAAGTGCGATCATAGCACGGTCGATAGCTTGTTGGTCACGTACATCGTAGCCGATGATAGCTTCAGCAATGATGTTGTTTACATTGTCAACAGCTTTTTGTGTACCAAGACCACCGTAACGAGATTTGTCACCGTCGCGAAGTTCAACTGCTTCGTGTTCACCAGTAGAAGCTCCTGATGGAACCATACCACGTCCGAAAGCACCTGATTCAGTGTAAACTTCTACTTCAAGTGTTGGGTTACCGCGTGAGTCTAGGACTTCGCGAGCGTAAACATCAGTAATAATTGACATTTTTTACTCTCCTTATGAGTTAAATTTTTTACACCTCTATAATACCTTAAAAACCCTCCTTTTTCAAGAAAAAACGTTATCTTTGTGTAAATTTTCCTTAACTTTATTAAGCAACCGCTTTCTTTTATATGTTTTCTTTTTATTTTTATGATATACTATTTTCATGACAGATTTATCAAAACAATTACTTGAAAAAGCTCATGGTGGGCCAAAATTAAATCCGGATGAGCAAAGACGTTATCTTGGTACCTTTGAGGAAAGAGTTCTTGGATATGCAGATATTGACACAGCAAATAGCCCTCAGTTAGAAAAAGGCTTTTTATCTATTTTAGAAAACCTTCAGGAAAAGTCCGAGCCACTATTTGTGAAGATTTCACCAACTATCGAATTTGACAAGCAAGTTTTCTATTTGAAGGAAGCCAAAGAAACCGATAGTCAAGCTACCATTGTATCTGAAGAGCATACTTCTTCTCCTTTTGGCCTGATTATTCACACCAATGCACCAGTTCAAGTAGAAGAAAAGAACCTTCGACTTGCTTTTCCAGAACTTTGGGAAGGTAAAAAGGAAGAACCTGCCAAAACATCCATTTGGAAAAAATGGTTTGGCTAAATCTTAGGCATCTTTAATAAATTTCCAATATTGGTAGCCGTATGCTCTAAATAGATACTGGCATTTTTCAAACTATCTTCTAAAGGTTCACTTTTCTCCAAAATAGAAAAGGCAGCTTGGATATTTTCAAATGGTAGGGAAGGTAAATCTTCAGCGAGACTACCGCAAATAGCAATAACAGGAACTCCGACAGGGGTTCTTTTTGCTACACCAATTGGTGCTTTCCCTGCTAAACTTTGACGATCTAGTCTTCCTTCCCCAACAATAACCAAGTCAGCATCAGAAACTTTCTTATCAAAGTCAATCAAGTCTAGGCAGGTGTCAATCCCAGATACGATACTTGCATGAGCAAAGGCACACAAACCACCAGCAATACCTCCACCAGCACCTGCTCCTTTAATTTGCAATGTTGCAGGTGAAACTTTTTCATAAAAATTTTGTATCGCCTGATCTACGGCCTTAAACATAGTAGGATCTAGGCCTTTTTGTTTTCCAAAAATGTAGGTCGCACCTTGATGACCACATAAGGGACTCACGACATCTGCTAAAATACGAATTTGAATATCTTCAGGAATTTCATAGCAATCTTCTGTTGAAACAGAAGCTAATTTTAGCAAGGATTGACCGCATGCAGGCAAGACATTTCCATTCCTATCATAAAATTGATAACCTAAAGCAACAGCAATCCCCAGTCCTCCATCATTACTGGCCGTACCACCAACGCCAATATAAATTTCTTTAATCCCTTGAGCAATGAGGTGGCAAATCAACTCTCCAATACCACAAGTTTGGATTTGCAGTGGATTTCGTTCCTCCGGCGGAATTTTTCCAAGTCCAACCAAGTCAGCTACTTCAAATAGTGCCAGATGTCCTTTTTGAAAATAGCGCATGGCTTCTTCTTGACCAAAAGGTCCTGTCACTTGAATCCTTTTTTCTTCCATGTCAAGAGAATGTAGGATAGCATCTACAGTACCTTCTCCCCCATCACCAACAGGGCAGAGGAGACAGTCTACATCTGCTAGCGATTGTTGGAACCCTCTCTTAATAGCTTCAGCAACCTGCTCTGCAGTCAAGCTTTCCTTAAACGAATCTGGTGCAATTATAATCTTCATATTTTCCCTCATTCTAAAAAGTCAGTCAAAGGAAGAATTTCTAACAAATCCCTCTTGTCAACATGATGTGGTATTTCTTTTTTCAGAACTTCTTTGGCACAAAAAGCGACTCCTATTCCCGCTGATTTTAGCATCAATAGATCATTGGCCCCATCACCGATTGCAACTGTTATTTCTTTAGAGAGTTTGAGTTCCTTTCTCCATTTTTCCAGAGTTGCTTGTTTGACCTGGGGACTGATAATTTGTCCAACTAATTTCCCTGTTAGATGACCATCTTTGACTTCAAGTTGATTGGCAGAGAAATAGGCAATGCCAAGGGATTTAGCTAATCTCTCAACTATTGGTGTAAAGCCACCAGACACCAGACCAACTAGGATTCCATTCTTTTGGAGAATAGAAACGAATTCCTGGGCATTTGGCGATAGATGAATAGAGTTGAAGACTTTCTCAAAGACCGAAACAGGAAGACCTGCCAACAAGGATACTCTTTTTCTTAAACTGCTTTCAAAGTCTAACTCTCCTCGCATTGCCCGACTTGTAATCTGCGAAATTTCCTCCTCACGACCTACCTCTCTTCCCAACAAATCAATCACTTCTTCTAGGATTAAGGTTCCATCAACATCCATAACACACAAGCCTTTTACTTGAGACATCAGTTCTCCTCTCTAAATAGCCCAAAAATCGTATGAAGTCATCATACGATTTTATCTATTAATTAACTAAACTATGGTACAAGTCAAGGTATGACTTGCAGGCTGTATCCCATGAGAAATCACACTCCATAGCTTGTTTTTGTAGTTTTTTCCAAACGTCAGGATGGTTTCTATACAAGTCCAATGCTGTTTGGAAAGTCCAATTTAACCAATAAGGAGATAGATTGTCAAAGCTAAAGCCCGTTCCGCTTCCTTCGATTGGATTAAAGGCTTGAACGGTATCTCGCAAGCCCCCAACTTCATGGACCAATGGCAAGGTTCCATAACGCATCGCCATCATTTGAGACAAGCCACATGGTTCAAAACGACTTGGCATGAGGAAGAGGTCGCAAGCAGCGTAGATTTCTTGAGCAAGTTTGACATCAAAAGTGATATTTGCTGATAGCTTGTCAGGATAAATCTGAGCAAACCATGAGAAAGCTCCTTCAAAGGCTGGATCTCCAGTTCCCAAAAGCACAATCTGAACATCATTTTGCAAGATATGGTGAAGACTTTCCACCACGACATCAAAACCTTTTTGACGTGTCAAACGAGAAACAATTCCCACCAGTGGAACGTCAGCTCTAACTGGCAAGCCAACTTTTTCTTGCAATTTTGCTTTGTTTTGGGCTTTCCCAGACAAATCGTCCTGATTGAAATGATAATCTAAAAGAGCATCCGTCTGAGGATTATACAGGTCAGCATCAATCCCGTTCACGATACCAGATACCTTGCCAGATTCCATTCGAAGAATCTGATCCAAGTTACATCCGAACTGACTGGTCATAATTTCATGAGCATAACTAGGCGAAACTGTTGAAACACGGTCCGCATAGAGGATACCAGCCTTCATCCAGTTCAGACAGTTATTCCAGCGAAGGGTGCCATCAGCGTAACGTTCAAAGCCAACTCCAAACAAATCACCCAACATTCCTTCTGAAAATTGTCCTTGAAATTCCAAATTATGAATGGTTAAAACAGTTTTAATGCCTTGATAGGCTTGAATCCAACGGTATTTTTCCTTTAACAAGAAAGGAATCATAGCTGTATGGTAGTCATGAACATGGAGAAGGTCAGGAATGAAGTCAATTCTTTCCATAGCCTCAATGGCAGCCAGTTGGAAAAAGGCAAAGCGTTCTCCGTCATCAAAATCACCGTAAACATGGCCACGGAAGAAATAATACTGGTTGTCAATAAAGTAGAAGGTCACACCGTTTAGTACTGTTTTCTTAATTCCACAGTACTGTCTGCGCCAACCAACACTCACCTCAAAATGAAGAACATCTTCAATCTGATTTCCAAATTTAGCCTCTACCATGTCATAGTAGGGTAAAATCACTGCAACTTCGTGCCCAGCTTTTACCAGTGATTTGGGAAGAGCGCCAATAACGTCTCCCAACCCCCCTGTTTTTGAAAAGGGTGCACCCTCTGCTGCTACAAATAAAATTTTCATGAATGAATATCCTCTGTTACTTTGCTACCTTTCTTAACGACAACTGGATGTTCTGAAGTCCCTCGAATCACAACACCAGGCTCAACTTCAACACCCTTATCCAAGATAGCGTATTCGACCTGAGCACCTTCTCCAATAACAACACGAGGGAAGAGTAGGCTATCTTTAACCAGGCTATCCTTATGGACATGAATATTACGTGATAGAACGGAATTAGCCACTTGACCTTCAATGATACTACCAGAGGCAAACTGAGAAGTACTTACCTTAGATGTATTAGCATAGTAAGTTGGCTCTTCGTTTTTGACCTTTGTATAAATCTTTTGATTTGGTGAGAAGAGAGAGTAGAATTTTTGAGATTCAAGCATATCTTTGTTAGCTTGATAATACGACTCTACAGAGTGAATGTTTGCTAGGTATCCTGTGTATTCGTAGGCAAAAGCTCCTTCTTTTGCAGCCAAATCCCGTAAAACATAGCGCAATTTCTCTGGATGTTCTTTCTTAGCTTCTTCTTCCAAACGTTCAATCAACCAAGGTGTATCAACTACAAAGATATCTGTAGACATATTATAAACTTCATCTGTAGATTTGCTATCAAAGAGTTTATGAGAACGAACATGGTCTGTTTCATCCACTTCCAAGATTGCATTGACTTCTGAAATGTCTTTCTTAGGAAGTTTTTTATAAACAACTGTAATAGGTCCCTTCGTTGTGTTATGAAGGTGGAACACTTGGTTCAAATCAATATTAATTAAGACATCACAGTTGAGTGATACTGTTTGGTTTGACCCAGAGCGTTTCAAATAAGTAAGAAGCTGATGGTAGTATTCTTTTCCAACGGTACTACTTTCCACACGGGTATTGTAAATACCTAGATAATAGTGGCTAAGAAGGGTTGACAAGCCCCACTCACGCCCAGAACGGATATGGTCAAAGACGGAACTGATATTGTCTTGTTGGAAAATACCAAAGATACTACGGACACCTGCATTAGCAAGACTTGAAAGTGGGAAGTCGATTAAACGATATTTACCTCCAAATGGCAAGCTAGCTACTGGACGGTGGTCTGTCAGTGTTGACATATCATGAAAACCAACTGTGTTTCCTAAAATGGCAGAATATTTATCAATCTTCATCTGTTGCTACCCCCACTACTTCATCATATCCTACGACTTGTACTTCTTCTGTTCCATCAATTTCGACGCCATCAGAAATAACTGCACCTTCACCAATAATGGCACGCTTAATTTTTGCTCCCTGACCAACAATTGCACCACTCATGATAACTGAATCTACTACTTCTGCCCCTTCTCGAACTTGTGATCCTGTTGAAAGGATGGAATGTTTAACAGTTCCATCTACAAAACAGCCATCAACAACCAAGGAATCTTCCACATGAGCGTTTGCCCCAAGGAAGTTTGGTGGTGAAATCAAGTTTCTTGAGTAAATCTTCCATTGACGGTTACGGCTATCCAAGGCATTTTCTGGAGAAATGTACTCCATGTTCGCTTCCCAAAGTGACTCAATCGTACCAACGTCTTTCCAGTAACCATTAAATTCGTAGGCATAGACACTTTCACCTGACTCAAGGTAATTTGGAATGACATTCTTACCAAAGTCTGACATATCGACATTACTCTTTTCAGCAGCAACGAGCATATTGCGCAGACGTTGCCAATCAAAAATGTAAATTCCCATAGAGGCTTTAGTAGATTTAGGTTGGGCTGGTTTCTCTTCAAATTCTACAATACGATTGTTTGCATCTGTATTCATGATACCAAAACGGCTAGCTTCCTTAAGAGGAACATCAAGAACTGCTACTGTCAAACTGGCATTATTATCCTTGTGAGACTGGAGCATATCATCATAGTCCATTTTGTAGATGTGATCCCCAGATAGAATCAAAACATACTCAGGATTAACACTATCGATATAGTCGATATTTTGATAAATAGCGTGACTAGTCCCTTCAAACCAACGATTTCCTTCACTTGCTGAATACGGTTGAAGAATAGAGACACCAGAATTGATACCGTCTAATCCCCAACTTGAACCATTCCCAATATGATTGTTAAGAGCAAGTGGTTGATACTGTGTGATGACTCCAACATTGTGAATGCCTGAGTTGGCACAGTTTGAGAGAGCAAAGTCAATGATACGGTAGCGCCCACCAAATTGCACAGCTGGTTTTGCGATGCTTTGAGTGAGTTTACCGAGACGAGTTCCTTGCCCACCAGCAAGAATCAAAGCTAACATTTCATTCTTCATTTTCTACTCCTTTTTGGTTTTTACTTGTGACAATTTTAGTAGATTTCAAGCGACGTTTGATTTTCCATACACTTGCTCCCATAGCTGGTAGGGTAAAGGTCAGGGTCTGCTCATAATCTTTCCATAGTCCTTCTTGCGTTTGAACAGTTTGATTATGTTCTTTCCAGACGCCTCCCCACTCTTCTAACTCAGTATTCCAAACTTCTTCATAAATCCCTGCGACAGGTAGTCCGATTGTAAAATCTTTTCGTTCAACAGGTGCCATATTAAAGACACAGACTAACATATCATCCTTTTTACCCTTACGGATAAAGGAAAGAACACTCTGGTCTTGATTATCCGCATCGATAATTTCAATACCATCATAGCTGGTATCGATTTCCCACAGACAGCGATGGTCTTTGTAAAACTGATTTAGCTGAGAAGTGAAATACTTCATCTTAGCATTCATTGGGTCCTCTAGGTTAGACCATTCCAGCTGTTCTTCAGATTTCCATTCTAGGAATTGGCCGTATTCGCTACCCATGAAGAGCAATTTCTTACCTGGGTGACAAATTTGGTAAGTGTAGAGATTGCGCAAGCCTGCGAATTGATTGTAACGATCTCCCCACATCTTGTGCATCATACTCTTCTTACCATGAACCACTTCGTCATGTGAGAATGGTAGGAGATAATTCTCCTTGAAGACATACATAAAGCTGAAAGTCACTAGGTTAAAGTCATACTTACGATAAATCGGATCTTCTTCATAGAAACGGAGGATATCATTCATCCAGCCCATATTCCACTTATAATCAAACCCAAGACCATCTGAATCCTTGGTGTCAGTAATCTGAGTAGCTGATGAACTTTCTTCGGCAATCATCATCACATCTGGATGAGCTTGTTTAATGACATCATTCAAACGTTGAAGGAAATAATAGCCCTCGTAGTTGAGATTTCCGCCATCTTTATTAGGCGTCCATGGTGCATCATCATAATCAAGATAGAGCATGTTGCTAACCGCATCCACTCGAATACCGTCCAAATGGTAAAAGTCAATCCAAAACTTAATGCTAGAAATCAAGAAGGACTGGACTTCATTTTTTCCAAGGTCAAAATTGAGAGCACCCCAACCGTAGTTATGAGCCTTATTATGGTCTTGGTATTCAAAAGTCGGAGTCCCATCATAATAAGCCAAGGCATCATCATTAATGGTGAAGTGACCAGGCACCCAGTCCACAATAACGCCTATATTGTTTAAATGGCATTCCTCAACAAAATCTTGAAACTCTTCAGGGCGACCATAGGCATGCTCTAGAGCAAAGTAACCCATAAGCTGATAACCCCAACTCAAACCTAGTGGGTGAGACATCAGGGGCATAAACTCAATGTGAGTATAGTTCATCTCAACCAAGTAAGGAATCAGCTCATCCTTCAATTGAGCAAAACTATAGGGACTACCATCTGGATTCCTCTTCCACGATCCAGCATGAACCTCGTAAATATTGACGGGACGCTCTTCAAAACTCAAGCGTTTTCTACGGGCTAGCCAGAGACCATCCTTCCATTTCTTTTCTGGAATATCTGTTAAAATAGCACCAGTCCCAGGTCGTGCCTCATACCGTACAGCCAACGGGTCAATCTTCATCAGCTGATGACCATTTGCACGTGTGATATGATACTTGTAAATTTGGCCTTCATGAGCAAGGCTGGTAAAGACTTCCCAGACTCCAAATTCATTTCGTTCCATTAGGATTTGGTTTTCTACCCAATTGGTGAAATCCCCTACCAAGTGAACAGCCTGAGCATTAGGTGCCCACACACGGAAAGCATAGCCATACTCACCATCTTTTTCTTCCCTATGCGCTCCCAGATAATGCTGGAGGTGAAAATTTTCACCTGCTATAAAGGTTTCTAAAGCTTTTTTCTTATTCATACACCCTCCTATTTCTGTAAGCGTTTTCTATGGATTTATTATACTACCTTTTTAGGGAAGATTCAAGTAAATTACGGAATTTGCTAAAAATTCTTTTGAAAGTCTTCAACAAATTCACTGATGTGTTCACTTGTAAATCAAGAAATTTTCAAACAGATTATGAAAACCAATCATTTTATTTACAAGGATATCATAAAGTTCGTTATTTTTCTAATAAAAGTAGTATTTTTAGGTAAAAAAACAAATCAGAAAACGAATTTCCTGATTTGTTTTTCAAATATTTATAAAAGAAATACCAAAAAATAAGCTAACATTTATAGCACTTTAAAAATGCTAACACTGACACCACCAACTTTGTTTTCCTCATCAGAAGGACTATTGGTCACCAAGAGTTCTAAATTTCCTGCATTTTCAAACTGGAACGCATCTCCTTTTGCATTAAAGACGATCAATAGGTGTTCTTCCCCGTGGATTTCATAGACAATCCAACCACTGTGCTCGTGAGCGGAATGAACAAAAACATGATGGTAAATCTCATCATAAGTAGGGTAAGAAAAGGCACTGGTTTCTGTCTTCAATCGAATAATTTGACGGATAAATTCAATACTACCTTGACGCTCATTGATCAAGTCCCAGTTCACTTGGTTCACACTGTCAGGAGCATTATAGCTATTCATAGCACGCTCTCTATCATCATGAGTCAACTCACCATTCTCACCTGTCGCAATAAGTTTGGTACGACCGAATTCTTGACCGATTTCCATAAAGGCCATCCCTTGCATGAGTAGATTCATGGCTGTGGCAGTTTCGACTTTACGCATGATTTGCTCTGAACTTTGTTCTGGATGAAGGGTTGCCAACAAATCGTGAAGATTGTAATTGTCATGGGCTTCTACATAGTTAAGCACTTGATTTGGATGTGTATAGGTTCCTAATTCACGACTACCAAGGATTGCTTTGGCAAGAATGGGCTCTGTCGCAGCACCACTGACAAAACCTGACTTAATAGTACCGTAAACTTCTCCACCTTTGACAGCATCACGCTGATCGTCATTAAAGAAACCAATATTTGGCATTTCGTAGGCGTTGTCTTTCTTAGCCTTATCATAAGGGGCAAGACCTGTCCCCATATCCCATCCTTCTCCATAAAGGATAATGTTAGGGTCAATTTCATCCAAACTCTGACGAATCATCTGCATGGTCTTGACATCATGAATCCCCATCAAGTCAAAACGGAAGCCGTCAATATTGTATTCCTGCACCCAGTATAGAAGAGAATCCATCATATACTTGCGGAACATTTCGTGTTCACTGGCTGTTTCATTTCCAACACCCGTTCCATTCTGGAAGGTACCATCTGGATTCATACGATAATAGTAGTCAGGGACCGTTGTTTGGAAAGGTGCATCAACAACTGAGAAGGTATGGTTATAGACCACATCCATAATAACACCAATACCTGCATCGTGATAGGCTTGAATCATGGTCTTCAAATCACGAATAACCTGCGCTGGATCATCTGGGTTTGTTGAAAGGCTCGTCTCTGGTGCGTTATAGTTTTGTGGGTCATAACCCCAGTTGTAGGTTACATCCCCATCCGCATCATACTCTTTATGACGGTCTGCAATTGGTTGCAACTGAACATAATTGTAACCTATCTTCTTGATGTAATCAAAAGCAGTTGCTTGGCCATACTGGTTAACCGTTCCAGTCTGTGAAGCACCTAAGAAAGTTCCTCGAAGATGTTCATCCACACCTGAGGTAGGTGATTTGGTCAAATCACGAATATGCATTTCACAGATGACTGCCTTACATGGATTTGTCAAACGCCAAGTAGCCTCCGAACCATGCTTGACCTCGAAGTTTTCAACTTGCTTTTCTGCATGGCTCAGAATAGCTGAACGTTTGCCATCAGGGCTGGTCGCAATAGTGTACGGATCGCGTGTCAGTGTTTGGTGATGAGGGAATTGGACTTGATAGTGATAAGCCTTACCAGTCAAATCTTCCTCAACATCCAAACTCCAAACACCGATTGTATTGTCTTTATGGTTATAAGAGTAGCTATTTCCTCTCTCCATATCAAAAGTTTTCCAAACAGGTGCATCATTAGTAGCTGATTCATAAACCACAACCTGCACTGCTGTCGCTGTTGGAGCCCAAAGAGCAAAATGAGCCTGATTGTTCTCTACACGGCACCCCAATTCCCCTTGGTAGCCCCAGTGATGATCAAAACTAGCACTGTTAATGGCCTTATCAAAGGCAAAAGGATTTTGATTTTTATAGAAAGGACTAGCAATAGCAGGATTTTCAGAGTAATAAATTCTATCATCCCCTTCCAAAATCCAGACCTCTGTTAAAAGAGGATAGTAATTAAAACGGATAGCATACTCTTTACTGGTTTGACCCGTGTGAACTACAAAATTCAAACTTTCTAAGGCATAAGAACTTGGATGTTCAAAGTTAAATAAGGCACCAAAATAATCTTCTTTGTAGGTCAGTAAATCAATTCGTTGATCCTGACTTTTTACAAAAGAGCAGGTATCGTATTCACCATTCTTGCGATGGTAATGAATGCGCATAGGGTAGTTATACATTGTTTTTATTTTTCCTTTTTACTTCTTGATTTGTTTCTATTTCACTAATAAATTCTTGACCGATTTTGTCCCGATTAACAAACTAGTTTACTGTCTAAACTCTGGTTTTAAACTATCATTACAGACTTTCTAACCAAGCTTCATCTCGAACTTCAATTCCAAGTTCCTGTGCTTTTTGCAGTTTACTTCCAGCATCTGCTCCTGCAACAACAAGGTCTGTCTTTTTAGAAACACTGCCTGTTACTTTAGCTCCCAAGCTTTCGAGTTTACTTTTAGCTTCTGAGCGTTTGAGTCGTTCCAATTTTCCTGTCAACACAACGGTCAAACCTGACAAGGCTGCATCCGCTACTACAGTTTTACCTTTATAGTCCAGATTGACCCCAGCTTCTTTCAATTCTTTAAGCAGAATTTCAGAGCCCTCTGTCGCAAAATAAGTCTGAAGACTCTTGGCAATCACACCACCCAGACTTTCAATACTAGCTACTTCGTCTGGATCTGCCTGAGCCAGATTTTCAATCGAGTGAAAATGTTGAAGTAAAAGCTGACTGGCCTTACTGCCGACATGACGAATGCCTAAACCAAACAAGAGCTTCTCGGCAGAATTTTCCTTAGATGCTTGGATTGCCTGATACAGTTTAGCAGCGGACTTTTCCTTAACACCTTCTAAAAGTAGGAAATCCTCTTCTTGTAATCGGTAAATATCCGCCACATCCTTAACCAGATTAGCAGCAAATAGTTTCTCAACGATAGATGGACCAAGTCCTGTAATATTCATGGCATCTCGAGAGGCAAAGTGGATCAAGCCTTCCATGATTTGGGCAGGGCAACGTGGATTGATACAACGGAGAGCCACTTCATCTTCAAAGTGCAACAAGTCAGAATCACAACTTGGGCAGTTTGTAGGGATATCTAGTTTCTCTTCAGAAATCCGTTTGGACTCTACGACACGCAAAACGGCAGGGATGATATCTCCAGCCTTATAAACGATAACCGTATCATCTTTGCGGATATCTTTTTCAGCAATATAATCTACATTGTGCAAAGTCGCACGGCTAACAGTTGTCCCAGCAAGCTGAATAGGAGTCAGATTTGCAGTTGGCGTGACAACTCCAGTACGACCAACTGTCCAATCAACGGATAAGAGTTGGGCTTCTTTTTCCTCAGCAGGGAACTTATAGGCTACAGCCCACTTTGGAGCCTTAACGGTAAAGCCAAGTTCTTCTTGACCTGTTAGGTCATTGACCTTGATCACCACCCCATCGATATCATAAGATAGATTGTCTCGCTCCTGTCCTATCTCTTGGATGAAATCCCATATCTCATCCATGCTTTCAGCTAAGACTCGCTTTGGATTAACTACAAAACCAAGCTGTTCTAGGTGCTTCAACACTTTTTCTTGGCTGTCACGAGTTGAAGGACTGGCTTCTTGATATAAGAAAGTCGCAAGATTGCGCTTGGCTACTACTGCTGTATCCAGCTGACGTAGTGTTCCTGCTGCCGCATTACGAGGATTGGCAAATTCAGGCTCTCCATTTTCTTGGCGAGCTTGGTTGACCTGGTCAAAAGAGGCACGTGGCATGTAACATTCCCCACGAACTGTGATATCTAGTTCTTCTGGTAAGGTCAAAGGAATGTCCTTGACACGTTTGAGGTTCTCTGTGATATTTTCTCCAATAGACCCATCACCACGTGTGGCACCTGCAACTAAAATCCCCTTTTCATAAGTAAGAGAGATAGACAAACCATCTATTTTCAGCTCACAAATATAGGTTGGATGGGCTAGTTCCTTACGAACACGCGCATCAAAAGCATCAAGCTCCTCACGTGAAAAAGCATCCTGCAAACTATAAAGAGGATACTGATGACTGTATTTTTCAAAACCATCTAAAACCTTGCCACCAACACGATGGGTCGGACTGTCTGCTAATACTTGATCTGGATAGGCAGCCTCCAACTCAACCAACTCACGGTAAAGTCGGTCATACTCACTATCTGAAACCGACGGATTGTCACTGGTGTAGTACTCGGTCGCATAGCGATTGAGCAAGGCAACTAACTCATTCATTCTTTTATTCATAAAACCATTTTACCATAAACTAAGCCCTCCTCACAAACGAGAAGGGCGGAAAAAAACACTTAGATTGGAATTATTTTTAAAACTCAAACAGACTTATAGTTCTTTTTTAAAATGAGTTCGAACATAGCCTAGAGCTAATAAGGATAAGATGACAACTCCTAGTCCTATAATCAAGAAAGAATAAAAATGGACACTTGGAAGCCAGGTCATTAAACCTGTTGCTATAGGCATAAATAGTATAGCTAGGGTATAAATCGAGCTAAGTACTCTACCCAGATATTCACTTTCAACCTTGGTTTGTACTTGAGTAAAAAAGTGAATATTGAAAATTGTCATAAACAGTTCACAAATGAAATTTCCTGAAAAAGCAAGATAGGAGGGGAGGGTGAAACCCATTATCATCACTCCAAGCCCAGTCAGAGACAACAAAAACAGAAGCATTTCCATACTAGCTTTAATCTTACTAGCGAACAAGGCCCCAACAATAGATCCGATAGCTCCCATTGTTAAAATAGTGGCATAGGCACCTTGAACCCCATAGAGCTGATTTGAAAAGGGGAGGAGGTAATTAAAAGCTGCAAAGAAAAAATTGACACTTGAAGCTATGACTAACAAAAAGAAGATTTCTTTTTGCTTCACAATATAGTGAACTCCCTCCTTGATATCAGAAAAAATAACCTTGAATGTAAGTTTCTTCTCACCCAAAGCCTTCTCTTCTTTCTTTGGAAGCAAGGCTACCAAGCCAAAAGCGAGAAAAAAACTAAGAGCATCTAATACCAAGGTAATGCGGAGACTTGCAAATTGTAAAACAAGGAAGGAAAGAACAGGAGAACTAACACTTACAACCTGCAAAACCAGCTCTAAGCGAGAATTATAGGTTACAACCTCCTCTTTCTCTACAACCTCAATTATAATGGCTTTATTGGCAGTACGAGAAAAGGCAAAAGCAATCGCCTGCACAATATTAGCAACAATCAAAGCCCCAATCATCCAGCTGTCATTCTTTATGAACGAAATAGCCAGACAAAGAATCCCACAAACAAGGTCTGCCGCCATTAAAATCTTACGGCGAGAAAAACGGTCTGAAATGACTCCACCGAAGGGATTGACGAGAATGGATGTGACGAGCTCAGAAATCTGATACATTCCTAAAACAGTCTGTCCGATAGTCCCCATGGAAGCCAACCAGACACTATTTCCATAATCATAGAGCATATTCCCTATCTTGTTAACAGCTCCGCGACTAATCAGCTGTACTGCGTAACGATTCATATAAAAACTCCTCTCAAATTTTGAAACTATTGTATCAAAACCGAAAGGAGCTTTTTCATTTTTCCCTTATTTGGGAAAATTAATCTTTGACAAATTTTTCGTAGTGTTCTTGATAGTAGGCTACTTGCTCTGGAAGACCTAACACATCAAAAATATGCATGGCCTCTTTCATTTGGCTACAACCTTCTTTACACTGTCCTTTTTGGTACAAATCAAAGCCTTTTAGATAATGGAAAATATTACGCTCATAAAGCTTGATCCCTTTTCCAATAATCTTCTCTGTATAAGTCTCGAAATAGCTTGCATTGTCAAAAGAAAGATGCTCTAAACAATGCTGGTAACAATTGAAGGCCAAAATCAAAACCAATCTCTTATGGCGCCCAATCTCTTGGTAAAATTCTTCCCTCTCCATAACTTCTCTACCAATCCGTGTGACATAGTCCACATCGTAGAAACTATAGAGGTTACCAAACAGAATCAACTCATACATGGTCCATTCTTCTGTTTTGAAGAGATAATCTGCTACCTTATCCAAATCATCCTGCTTCATATCATAACTCGCATCTCTTTGACAAATCAGACCCTGTAACAAAATCCAGTTCAGCTCAAAATAAAGGGGAGTCGTCGAACTCTTAGCCTTTTCAAGTTGTTCTCTTTGAAGCTTTTGAAAACCTGCAATATCATTTGAATAGTAAAGAGGAACAATTTGTCCCATCATGGCAACATGTTCATGATTATGAAAATTCCTTGCCTTATCCATGAAATTTTCGATTGTGACATGAATGTTATCCAAAATCTCAAAGAAACGTGAGACTGCTAGGTCAGACTCCCCAAGCTCAAATCGAGATAACTGAGAGGTAGAGCAGGACTCGCCTGCAGCCTCCTTTAAAGAATAATTTCCACTTGTCCGAAATTCACGAAATACTTTTCCAAGATGTTCCATCTTTACACCTGCTCTGATAATTCTTCCCACTCAAGCATAGCTTCTTCCTGACTATGGCTGATTTTGTCCAGCTCAGCCTGCAATTCCATGAGTTTACCTGCATCGTTTGTTTCCAACATTTGTTCAGAAATGGTTTGGCTTTGACTTTCTAACTCTTCGATTTCAGCTTCTAAATTTTCGATTTGTCGCATGAGCTTGCGGGCTTCTTTTTGACTTTCTTTCTGAGCTTGATAGTCATTAACTGGGTTTGCTTCTTTTGCTTGATTACTGGTTAAAGCTTCCTCTGTCAGACTGACTTCCATTTCAGCCTTTTTATCGACATAATAGTCGTAATCTCCAAGATAGAGAGTCGAACCATTTTCAGATAATTCCAGTACATGAGTTGCCACACGATTGATAAAGTAACGGTCATGGCTGACGAATAGAAGAGTTCCATCAAAGTCAATCAAGGCATTTTCCAACACTTCCTTGCTATCAATATCCAAGTGGTTGGTCGGTTCATCCAGAATCAAGAAATTGTTGTTTTCCATAGAGAGTTTAGCCAAAAGCAAACGAGCTTTCTCGCCACCTGACAGCATGCCAACTGATTTTTTAACATCATCACCAGAGAAAAGGAAGGCACCAAGGCGGTTACGAATTTCAACTTCCGGTGTCAGTTTAAAATCATTCCAGAGTTCATCCAGTACAGTATTACTTGGTGTCAGCTTGCTTTGGGTTTGGTCATAGTAACCAACCTCAACATTGACGCCAAAGCGCTTTTCACCCTTGATAAAAGGAATCTGGTCCACAATAGACTTGATAAAGGTTGATTTCCCAATACCATTGGGACCAACAATAGCGATAGCATTCATCTTACGAAGATCCAGATTGATAGGCTCTGACAATATTTCCCCATCATAGCCAATAGCCGCATTTTCAACAATCAAAACAACATTGCCCGATGTTTTCTCAGACTGGAAGGTCATATTTGCTGATTTCTTGCCAGCTTCAGGCTTGTCCAAACGCTCCATTTTTTCCAGTTGTTTACGACGAGATTGGGCACGTTTGGTCGTCGAAGCTCGGACTAGATTGCGATTGACAAAATCTTCCAGAGCTGCAATTTCCTTCTGTTGCTTTTCATAGTTTTTTGCCTCAGTAGCTAGCTTTTGCTCCTTCAACTCGACAAAACGAGAGTAGTTCCCCACATAGCGATCCAAGGAATGCTTGGTCAAATCCAGCGTAATCGTTGCAACCTTGTCCAAGAAATAACGGTCGTGGCTGACAATAATGAGGGCACCGCTATAGTTTACTAGGTAATTCTCTAGCCAGGCAATGGTTTCAATATCCAAGTGGTTGGTTGGCTCGTCCAATACCAAGAGATTGGGCTTTTCAAGTAGCATTTTGGCAAGTGCCAAACGAGTATTTTGACCACCTGAAAGTTCAGCTATTTTCATCTGCCACATAGACTCGTCAAACTTGAATCCATTCAAGATCGCTCGAATATCAGCTTCATAGGTAAAGCCACCTGCTTGGCGAAAATTCTCAGATAAGCGGTCGTAATCTGACATCAGCTTATTCAAGTCCTCACCAGACTTTTCTCCCATTTCCAACTCCATCTGACGCAGTTGTTTCTCCGTCCGACGCAAATCATCAAAGACATGAAGCATTTCATCATAGATGGTATTTTCAGACTCAAAACGGCTATCTTGGGCTAGGTAAGACAGAGAAATATCTTTTTTCTTATTGATTTCTCCACTAGTTGGCTCCTCTTCTCCAACCAAAATCTTCAAAAGAGTAGACTTACCTGCACCATTTTTCCCAACAAGGGCAATCCGATCTCGTTCATCAACTTGTAGGTTAATATTATCAAAAAGAACCTCTCCTGCAAAAGAACGTTCAATTTTATTAGCTTGTAAAATAATCATACAAGTAGTATAGCATGTTTCCCTAAGGCATTCAAGACTTGATAAACCAGTATATGACACCACTTTTCTGAAAATTATGCTACCGTTTTACTAAAACGCTAAAAAGTGCTATAATGTGAACGGTTAAAACAATTTACAAAAAGGAGAATTTCAATGTCTTACCAAGAAAATTACCAGAAATGGGTTGATTTTGCGGAGCTTCCTGACTACCTTCGTCAAGATTTGGAAAATATGGACGAAAAAACTAAGGAAGATGCCTTCTATACAAATCTTGAATTTGGTACTGCAGGTATGCGTGGCTTGATTGGCGCTGGTACAAACCGTATCAACATCTACGTTGTTCGCCAAGCTACTGAAGGTTTGGCTCGTTTGATTGAGTCAAAAGGTGGAAACGAAAAAGAACGTGGTGTCGCAATCGCTTACGATAGCCGTCACTTCTCACCAGAGTTTGCCTTTGAATCTGCTGCAGTTCTTGCTAAACACGGCATCAAATCTTACGTATTTGAAAGCCTCCGTCCAACTCCAGAACTATCATTTGCAGTTCGTCACCTCAACTGTTTCGCAGGTATCATGGTCACAGCTAGCCACAATCCTGCACCATTTAACGGTTACAAAGTTTACGGTGAAGACGGTGGACAAATGCCTCCACACGATGCAGACGCTTTGACTACATATATCCGTGCAATCGAAAACCCATTTGCAGTAGAAGTTGCTGATGTGGAAGCTGAAAAAGCTTCTGGCTTGATTGAAGTTATCGGCGAAGCTGTTGACGTAGAATACCTTAAAGAAGTTAAGGACGTTAACATCAACCCAGCCTTGATTGAAGAATTCGGTAAAGACATGAAGATTGTCTACACACCACTTCATGGTACTGGTGAAATGTTGGCTCGTCGTGCCCTTGCCCAAGCAGGATTTGACTCTGTTCAAGTCGTTGAAGCGCAAGCAACTGCTGACCCAGACTTCTCAACTGTAAAATCTCCAAACCCAGAAAGCCAAGCAGCCTTTGCCCTTGCTGAAGAACTTGGTCGTCAAGTTGGTGCAGACGTTCTTGTCGCAACTGACCCAGACGCTGACCGTGTTGGTGTTGAAGTTCTTCAAAAAGATGGTAGCTACCTCAACCTTTCAGGTAACCAAATCGGTGCTATCATGGCGAAATACATCTTGGAAGCCCACAAAAACGCTGGAACTCTTCCTGAAAATGCAGCCCTATGTAAATCTATCGTATCAACTGACTTGGTAACGAAGATTGCTGAAAGCTACGGCGCAACCATGTTCAACGTCTTGACTGGTTTCAAATTCATCGCTGAAAAAATCCAAGAATTCGAAGAAAAACACAACCATACTTACATGATGGGATTTGAAGAAAGCTTCGGTTACTTGATTAAACCATTCGTACGTGATAAGGATGCTATCCAAGCCGTTCTTGTCGTTGCTGAGCTTGCTGCCTACTACCGTTCACGTGGTTTGACACTTGCTGACGGTATCGAAGAAATCTACAAAGAGTATGGCTACTACGCAGAAAAGACTATCTCTGTAACTCTTTCTGGTGTCGATGGTGCTGAACAAATCAAAGCAATTATGGCTAAATTCCGCAACAATGCTCCAAAAGAATGGAACACAACAGCTATCACTGTCGTAGAAGACTTCAAGGCTCAAACTGCTACTGCTGCTGACGGAACTGTTACAAACTTGACAACTCCTCCAAGCGATGTGTTGAAATACACACTTGCTGACGGTTCATGGATTGCAGTTCGCCCTTCAGGTACAGAACCAAAAATCAAGTTCTACATTGCAGTTGTAGGTGAAACCAACGAAGAATCACAAGCTAAGATTGCTAACATCGAAGCAGAAATCAATGCTTTTGTAAAATAAAACACTATAAAAGATGAGACAAACCAATCTCATCTTTTTTTCGTATCAAATCTAAGCAATTTTAGAAACTTTATGGCATACTAGACATATCAATGAAAGCGAGGTAATCTCATGGAACAATTTTTAGAAAACATCAAAGACCTTGAAGTCACTACAGTTGCGCGTGCGCAAGAAGCTCTTGATAAAAAAGAAACTGCAACCTTCTTTATCGGTCGTAAAACTTGCCCTTACTGCCGTAAATTTGCAGGTACATTGTCAGGTGTCGTAGCTGAAACCAAAGCCCACATCTACTTCATCAACAGTGAAGAACCAAGTCAACTTAATGAGTTGCAAGCATTCCGCTCACACTACGGAATCCCAACTGTACCAGGATTTGTTCACATTGCGGATGGACAAATCAATGTCCGTTGCGACTCTTCAATGTCAGCACAAGAAATCAAAGAATTTGCAGGATTGTAAAAGATATAAAAAAGAAGGCACTCGCCTTCTTTTTTATATCTCTGTTAATGGTGTTGCGGTATCTGGTGAGGTATCATAAACCTTAAAGTCTACTCCAACTCCCAGATCAGCTTGTGCTAGCTGGTTGACCATGGTCATGTGAGCTAGCTCCTTGATATTATTCTCCTTGGACAAATGTCCTAGGTAGATTTTCTTAGTGCGATTTCCTAGCGTCCTAATCATAGCTTCAGCACCATCTTCATTAGAAAGGTGACCAAGATCCGATAGGATTCGTTGTTTGAGTCGCCAAGCGTAAGAACCTGCTCGCAAAATCTCTACATCGTGATTGGACTCAATGAGATAGCCATCCGCATTTTCGACAATTCCTGCCATACGGTCGCTAACATAACCTGTATCAGTCAACATGACAAAACTCTTATCATCCTTCATAAAACGATAGAACTGCGGTGCGACTGCATCATGGCTTACACCAAAACTCTCAATATCAATATCTCCAAAAGTTTTGGTTTTTCCCATCTCAAAGATGTGCTTTTGCGAAGAATCCACCTTGCCAAGATATTTACTATTTTCCATAGCTTGCCAAGTTTTTTCATTGGCATACAAATCCATACCATACTTGCGAGCTAAAATACCTACTCCATGAATATGGTCAGAATGCTCATGGGTAATCAATATGGCATCTAGGTCTTCTGGTTTGCGGTTGATTTCAGCAAGTAGGCTGGTAATTTTCTTACCAGACAAACCTGCATCCACTAAAAGCTTCTTTTTTGGGGTTTCCAGATAAAAAGAATTTCCACTGGAACCCGACGCTAAAATACTGTATTTAAAGCCTGTTTCACTCATTCTAGTCCTCTACTTCATCCTCCCATACTTCTTCTTTCACTGCATCCTTATCATAAGGGAGCACAATGGTGAAGGTTGATCCCTTACCGTATTCACTCTTGGCCCAAATAAAGCCCTTATGTTGTTTGATAATTTCTTTAGCAATTGCTAGTCCTAGACCCGTACCACCTTGGGCACGACTTCTAGCGCGATCCACACGATAGAAACGGTCAAAGATACGTGGTAAATCCTGCTTAGGAATACCCAAGCCTTGGTCTGAGATGGATAAAATCATCTGATCATCAGTTGTCTTCATGGTCACTGTGATTTTCCCACCATCTGGAGAATACTTGATGGCATTGTTGAGAATATTATCAATCACCTGCGTCATCTTGTCTGTATCAATCTCTATCCAGACTGAGGTAATGGGGTAATCTCTGACTAATTCATATTTCTTCTCTTCATCTGGTCCCCTCATCTTATCAAAACGGTTGAGAATAAAGGTAATAAATGCAGTAAAATTAATCAATTCCACATCCAGGTGGCTGGTTGCATTATCAATTCGTGAAAGATGGAGAAGGTCTGTCACCATCCGCATCATACGGTTTGTTTCGTCTAGAGACACCTTGATAAAGTCTGGTGCAACAGGTTCTGACAAGGCTCCCTCATCCAAGGCTTCAAGATAGGATTTTACACTAGTCAGAGGCGTCCGTAACTCATGACTAACATTGGAAACAAAGAGTCTCCGCTCACGTTCTTCCTTCTCCTGCTCCGTCGTATCATGCAAAACAGCAACCAGACCCGAAATAAAGCCAGACTCTCGACGAATCAAAGCAAAGCGAACACGAAGGCTCAGATACTCACCATTATCATCCTGAGAATCAATGATGAGCTCAGGAATTTGGGTAATCAAATCACGAAGTTCATACTCACCTTCAATCTTAAGCAACTCTAGAATACTTTTGTTGAGAACATCTTCTTTCTGAACACCTAACTGTTTCTTAGCCGTGTCATTAATCATGGTAATTTTCCCACGACGATTAGTCGCAAGAACTCCATCCGTCATGTAAGAGAGGATACTGTGTAATCGTTTACTCTCTTGTTCCAGATTTTCTTGGGTCAACCGAATTACTTCTGATAAATCATTGAGATTATTGGTAATATTAGTGATTTCAGAGCTTCCCTGCATATCCAATACCTGAGAATAATCTCCTGCAATCAGGTCTTTTACCTTTTGATTGATTTGCTTTAATCGAATATTATCCCGACGATTTTCTAGTAAAAGCAAGGTCACGACTAAAATAAAGCCAAGTAAAATAAGGATAAAGATAAAATCACTGGTTAAAACTGTGTCTTTAATTAGTTTAATCATTATTTCGCATATAATAACCAACACCGCGGCGTGTTAGGATATACTCAGGACGACTTGGTGTGTCTTCAATCTTTTCACGCAAACGTCTAATCGTTACATCAACAGTCCGAACATCTCCGAAATAATCATAACCCCAGACCGTTTCAAGCAAGTGTTCACGCGTAATGACTTGACCGATATGAGAAGCCAAGTGATACAAAAGCTCAAATTCACGGTGAGTTAAGTCTAGTTCTTCACCATATTTTTTAGCCACGTAGGCATCTGGCACAATCTCCAAGTCCCCAATTTGCAAGGGTTGAGTTTTCTTTTCATCAGACTCTTGATTATCTACAGAAGTCAAATCTGTACGACGAAGAAGGGCTTTGACACGCGCCTGCAACTCACGATTTGAGAAGGGTTTGGTTACATAGTCATCCGCCCCAAGCTCTAAACCGATAACCTTATCAAATTCGCTATCCTTAGCTGAGAGCATGATAATAGGCACACTACTCGTCTTGCGAATAGTCTTCGCAACTTCTAAACCATCAATTTCTGGAAGCATCAAATCCAGAATAATAATATCTGGCTGCTCTGCTTCAAATTGTTCTAGTGCTTCACGACCATTAAAAGCAGTTACAACTTCGTAACCTTCCTTGGTCATATTAAACTTGATAATATCCGAGATTGGTTTTTCATCATCTACAATTAATATTTTTTTCATATGTTCACCTTTTTCTCTACTATTATACCAAAAAAATAGCAAGAAGACACGATAGCTAGTCTTTGCTACTGTCTAAGTTGGTTTTTTCATAAGCCTGCCAGATTTTTTGTTGTGGTTTGGCAAGTGGAACATCCTTGAACTCTTCTGGTGAAAGCCAGCGAACTTCCCTATCTGAAAAATCATGGAAATCACTCACCTGACCTGCTACAATTTGAATATGCCACTTGCGATGGCTAAAGACATGCTTGACAGTCTCAAAACAAACTTCAAGCCAATCAACATCTAAGTCATAGTCCTGCTGGAAACTCTCTTCTGGACTGGGACCAAAGTTCAAGCTTTCTTCTGCAACCTGATGAAAGAGGTCAAACTGCTCTTCTTGCGAAAACTCATCTACTTCTATCAAGGGGAAATGCCAAAATCCTGCCAATAACTTTTCACTTTCATTTTTTTCAAGTAAAAATTGCCCCTGAGCATTTTTCACAACTAAGGCTTTTAGATAAATGGGAACTGGCTTTTTCTTTGGAGCCTTAATTGGATAATGGTCCATGCTTCCATTCTGATATGCTGCACTAAAGTCCTTCACTGGACTTTCTTCTGGCCTAGGATTTACAGGAGCCTCAATATCAGACCCTAAGTCCATCAAAGCTTGGTTAAAGTCGCCAGGACGATCCGGATCAATCAAGATTTCCATCATCGCCTGAAAAATTTTACGATTACTTGGAATGCCAATATCGTGGTTGACTTCAAATAGACGCGCCAAAACACGCATGACATTGCCATCGACCGCTGGCTCAGGCAAGTTAAAAGCAATACTAGAAATGGCTCCTGCTGTGTAAGGGCCAATTCCTTTCAAACTGGAAATTCCTTCATAGGTATTTGGAAATTGACCCCCAAAGTCATCCATAATCTGCTGGGCCGCAGCCTGCATATTGCGTACTCGAGAATAATATCCCAGTCCCTCCCAAGCCTTCAACAAATGCTCTTCAGGCGCAGTTGCCAAACTTTCTACTGTTGGAAACCAGTCCAAGAATCGTTCGTAGTATGGGATAACTGTATCCACCCTGGTCTGCTGGAGCATGATTTCAGATACCCAGATATGATAAGGATTTTTACTTCTACGCCAAGGTAAATCTCGTTTGTTTTCATCATACCAAGCGAGAAGTTTCTCACGGAAAGAACTAATCTTCTCCTCCGGCCACATGACGATACCGTATTCTTTCAAATCTAACATATCTCTAGTATAACACAGAAGATTTCACCTGTCTTTGTATCTGATTTATAATATTTTCAATAGATAGTATATAACCTTTCTATCTACTTAAATATTTGACATGACTTCAACTGAAAATCAATAAAGTATCGGAGAATGTGATTATCCACTTTCAAGCTTTGATTGTAAAACAAGTGAAAAAAATAGTGTTTTGCCCCAAAACCAAAAGAAAAGCCTGTCACACAAGCTCAAATGCTTGATATGATAGGCTTTTCAAAGGCTAATTATTTAACAGCGTCTTTAAGAGCTTTACCAGCTTTGAATGCTGGAACTTTAGAAGCTGCAATTGTGATTTCTTTACCAGTTTGTGGGTTGCGACCTTTACGTGCAGCACGCTCACGAACTTCAAAGTTACCAAAACCGATCAATTGAACTTTTTCACCAGCTGCAAGGTAGTCAGCTACTGCTGCGAACACAGCTTCAACTGCTACTGCTGAGTCTTTCTTAGTCAATTCTGTAGCTTCTGCTACTTTAGCGATCAAATCTTGTTTGTTTGCCATGTTAATGATTCCTCCAAATTAATTTCTAATTAACAAATATAATCATATCCTAAAATCCCTTATAGGTCAAGTTAAAAACGCTGTTTATTCGCATTTTCTTTATTTTTTTAGGACTGGTAACGTACCAAAATAGCCCAGGCATTCTCACCTGTATGTGTCTGAATAATAGAACCGGTTTCTAAAACAGAAATTGGCTTTTCAGCATAAGCTTGTAAGCTTTCTTTCATCTCTTTTGCCCAATCAGCATTACCAGAATATGAAATTCCAATCTCTGCTACAGAACGTTCAGAGAGAGATGTTGTCAACTCATCCAACCATTTTTTAAAGGTTTTAGCTCCACGACCTTTAACAATTGGCTGCAATTCATGGTCTTTCATTTGCATGACAACACGGATATTAAGAAGGGAGCTCAACAATCCAGTTACACGGCCAATTCGTCCACCTTTTACTAGATTTTCTAGAGTAGAAACACCAATGTAGAGCTCCGTATGTTTTTTTACATCTTCTACGTGAGCTAAAATCGTCTCCATATCTTTACCTTCTTGTGCTAATTTCGCAGCCTCAACAACTTGGAATTTCAAGGCTTGGTCAGTGAAGGAACTATCAATAACTGTCACATCGGCAGTAGATAAGCTAGCACCTTGACGTGCTGCTTCTACAGTACCAGAAAGGGCATGGGACATATGAATAGCAAGAATCTGGCTACCATCCTTGCATAGGTCTTCAAAAACTTCAGCAAAGACACCTACAGGTGGTTGACTTGTTTTCGGAAGATTCTTACTTTCTTGCATCAACTGAAGAAATTTACCTTCTTCTTTCAAATCCGCATCAGAATAAACAACATTATCAATCATTACAGATAATGGAACAATTGTAATATCTAATTGTTTTACTAGTTCTGGTTCAATGGTAACAGATGAATCGGTTACAATCTTAATTTTTGTCATAGTATCAATCTTTCTATTTTAGGATTCAGATTGGTTTTCTTACTTCTAATTATATCAAAAAAATATTAAAAATCCTAATGGAGTCAATCAAATTTTCCGTAAAAATTTGATATAATCATCTTATAAGAAAAGAGGTGTCCTATGATTAAAAAAATTTACCCCATTTTTACCATTTTACTAGGTGCTGCTATTTATGCTTTTGGACTGACTTATTTTGTAGTCCCTCATCATCTCTTTGAAGGAGGGGCGACAGGTATTACCCTTATCACCTTTTATCTTTTTAAAATCCCTGTTTCGCTCATGAACTTGCTGATTAACATTCCCCTTTTCATTCTAGCTTGGAAAATATTTGGAGCAAAATCCCTCTATTCTAGTTTGCTAGGAACCTTAGCCTTATCCGCCTGGTTAGCTTTTTTTGAACGTATTCCCCTTCATATTGACCTTCAAGGTGATTTACTAATCACAGCTCTTATAGCGGGAATTCTATTGGGAATCGGTCTTGGAATTATCTTTAATGCTGGAGGTACAACTGGTGGAACTGATATTCTAGCTCGTATTCTCAACAAATACACTCATATATCTATGGGGAAACTACTCTTTATCTTAGATTTTTGTATTCTCATGCTCATTCTCCTAATCTTCAAGGATTTGAGATTGGTTTCTTACACGCTCTTATTTGATTTTATCGTTTCTCGTGTCATTGATTTGATTGGAGAAGGTGGCTATGCTGGTAAAGGCTTTATGATTATCACAAAACGTCCTGACCAACTTGCTAAAACTATTAATGATGACCTAGGAAGAGGCGTTACTTTTATTTCCGGTCAAGGCTACTATAGTAAAGAAAATTTGAAAATCATTTACTGTATTGTCGGCAGAAATGAAATTGTGAAAATGAAGGAAATGATTCATCGAATCGATCCTCAAGCCTTTATAACTATTACAGAAGCCCACGAAATCCTTGGAGAAGGATTCACCTTTGAAAAAGAATAAAAAGAGGTAGTGTAGTGACCTCAAAAGTTAGACTTATACATCTATATTTTGGGTTACAAACAACCTCTTTTTTGTTTACTTATGCTCTTAAGACCAATTCCGAGCAACTTCTTCATCTGCCTTTAACTGATCCACTAATTGGTCCACAGAATCAAATTTGGTCATATCACGAATTCGATCAAGCCAATAAACCATGACGGTTTCCCCATAAATATCTTGATTAAAATCAAAAATATTGACTTCAAAACGTGCTTCTTCTCCATCAAAGGTCACATTTTTTCCAACACTAGCCATAGCACGATACCTCTGTCTTTGAATCTCAACATCAACGACATAAACACCGTCTGCTGGCATATAAGTACGGTCTAAAAGCACCAAATTAGCTGTCGGATAACCAATCGTACGACCACGAGCATTACCATGAACCACCATACCTCTTGATGGAAGTGGTGCCCCCAAAAGTTCTCCTGCTTCTTTCACATTTCCGTCTAAAATAGCTTGACGGATACGAGTTGAACTAATCTTTCCTTTCTCATCTTCTACAGGTGGGACAATGATAACTTCTCCATCAAAGTAATCCTTTAGATCTTCTGCCGTTTTTTTGTCAGAACCAAATGTATAATCAAAACCTGCAACAATAATTTTAGCATTCATAGCTTTGATATAAGTTGCAAAAAATTCTTCTGCTGTGAGACTAGCGAATTGACTACTAAAATCAAGGAGATATAATTCCTCTACACCTTCACGTTTTAATTTTCTTTCACGTTCAGCAGGGTTCAAAATATGCAAAAATAAATCTGGATGATAGGGCTCTAAAGCAATCTTTGGAGATTCATTAAAGGTCATAACGACGATAGGCAATAAATCCTTCATCGCAGCCTTATTGGCAACACGAAATAATTCTTGATGCCCCTTGTGTATACCATCAAAATAGCCGAGAACAACGACTGAATCAGATGGTGTGCCAATATCTTTTTGGTTTTTTATAGGAATAGTAATAATCATAAAATAATTATATCATAGCGATAGCTATTTCTGGAACAGAAAATCTGAAATGTCGTTTTTTTCACCTGAAATGACCATTTTTACAAAAGTAAGTATCCTGCAACAAAAATGAGTGATGGATTATGGAATTAAAATTAATTTCTATAGTAGATTGAAACTAGAACACCACACTATAGCTACTAAAACATTTTAGAAATTCATTTGACCTTCCTGATCGTTTTGTTCATATTTTATTTCAATCTATTATAACATTTTTTAGAAAGCAAAGCGTATTATCCCAACTTCAATCCACTATAAAAGCCAGCGATTTCTGACGCTGGCTTTAAAACTGTAAAAAATTTTTCTCAACTAGATTGCTTCTGTGACAAAACTACGGCTTTCAAGTACCTTAAGCATGGCATTAGCTGTATCTAGGGCTGTGAAGAGTGGTACACCATGTTCAATGGCTGAACGACGAATTTGCTCACCATCTTCATCAGCAGTACGTTTGGTTCCAACTGTGTTAATGATAGCTTGGATTCTTCCTTTGCGAACAAAGCTTGGAATATCCTTATCATCATCACCTATCTTACCAACAGGTTGGGCTTGCATTCCATGACTAGCAAAGAAGGCTGCTGTCCCTTCTGTCGCGAGGATTCCATAACCAATATTTTGGAAACGACGCGCCAATTCCAATGCTTCTTCTTTTGCATCATCTGCGATGGTGAATACAACATTCCCAAAGGTTGGCAAGTGGAGGTATGAAGCTTCAAAAGCTTTATAGAGAGCTTTTTCAAGAGTGGTATCAGACCCCATAACTTCCCCTGTTGACTTCATTTCAGGACCAAGAAGGCTGTCTACCTTAGCTAGTTTGGTAAAGGAGAAGACTGGCGCCTTGATATGAACGCGAGTGCTTTCTGGATAAAGTCCATCTTGGTAACCAAGTTCTTCAAGACTTTGTCCAAGAATCAACTTAGTTGCTACCTGAGCCATAGGGATGTTGGTTACTTTAGAAAGGAATGGTACGGTACGGCTAGCTCGTGGATTGACTTCAATAACGTAGACTTTTTCATCCTTGATGACAAACTGGATATTCATCATTCCAAGGCAGTTAAGACCAATAGCTAAGCGTTTTGTGTAGTCCGCAATGGTTTCTCGGACTTTTTGAGATAAGGTTTGTGGAGGATAAACAGCCATGGAGTCACCTGAGTGGACACCAGCACGTTCGATATGCTCCATGATACCAGGGATAAGGACATTTTGTCCATCTGAGATAGCATCAACTTCACATTCTTGTCCAACGATATAAGAGTCGACAAGAACTGGATGGTCTGGACTAGCCTTAACAGCTGTTCGCATATAAGTGCGAAGATCTTCTTCGTTTTCTACGATTTCCATAGCACGCCCACCCAAGACATAAGAAGGACGAACGAGGACTGGGAAGCCAATCTTGCGAGCTGCAAGCACTGCTTCTTCTTCGTTTGTTGCAGTCTGTCCAGGAGGCTGTGGAATATCCAAGTCTTTGAGAGCTTGCTCAAAGAGATCACGGTCTTCGGCACGGTCTAGGTCAGCAACCTGCGTACCAAGGATAGTTACACCAGCTTTTGCTAATGGCTCAGCAAGGTTAATAGCTGTTTGACCACCAAACTGAACGATAACACCTTTTGGTTGCTCAAGGTCAATGACATTCATGACATCTTCAAATGTCAATGGTTCAAAGTAAAGTTTATCCGATACAGAGAAGTCGGTTGAAACGGTTTCTGGGTTTGAGTTCATGATGATGGCTTCGTAGCCAGCAGCCTGAATAGCCTTAACAGAGTGAACTGTTGCGTAGTCAAACTCAACCCCTTGACCGATACGGATTGGACCTGAACCTAGGACAAGTACAGATTCCTTATCAGACTTGATAGACTCATTTTCCCAGCCATAGGTTGAATAGAAATATGGTGTTTCAGAGTCGAACTCTGCCGCACAAGTATCAACCATCTTGTAAACTGGGACAATCTTATTTTCCAAACGAAGTTGGCGAACTTGGTCTGCTGTCGTTTCCCAAAGTTCCGCAATCTTACGGTCTGAGAAACCATTGAGTTTGGCAGTTTTCAAAACGTCTAGATCTTGTGAATGAGCACCCAATTCTTGCTCGATTTCAAAGATATGCAAGAGTTTATCAAGGTAAAAGATATCAATTTTTGTAAGCTCAGCGATTTCTTCTGGTGTGTAACCACGGCGAATGGCTTCTGACACATAGAAGAGACGATCATCTTGGGCCTTGACAACCTTTTCAATCAAGGAATCATCAGAAACTGCTGCAAGTTCAGGTATTTCATTGTGGTGCACACCAATTTCAAGGGAACGACAAGCTTTAAGAAGTGACTCTTCGATGTTACGACCTATCGCCATGACTTCTCCAGTCGCCTTCATCTGAGTACCCAGGCGGCGCTCACCCTTTTCAAACTTGTCAAATGGGAAACGTGGAATCTTGGCAACGACGTAGTCGAGGGCTGGCTCAAACATGGCATAGGTTGAACCTGTAACTGGGTTGATAACCTCATCCAAGGTCAAACCGACGGCAATCTTAGCGGCCAATTTGGCAATCGGATAACCTGTCGCCTTAGATGCAAGGGCTGAAGAACGTGATACACGAGGGTTTACTTCGATGACATAGTACTTGAAGCTGTGGGGATCAAGCGCAAGCTGAACGTTACATCCGCCTTCAATCTTGAGAGCGCGGATAATGCTCAAACTAGCATCACGAAGCATTTGGTTTTCATAGTCGGACATGGTTTGCGCAGGGGCAAATACGATAGAATCTCCTGTGTGAATTCCAACTGGGTCAAAGTTTTCCATGTTACAAACAACCAAAGCATTGTCAGCTGAGTCACGCATGACTTCGTATTCGATTTCCTTGAAGCCAGCAATGGAACGTTCAATCAAACATTGGGTAACAGGTGACAATTTCAACCCATTTTCAGCGATTTCACGCAATTCTTCCTCGTTAGCACACATACCACCACCAGTACCACCAAGGGTAAAGGCTGGACGAACGATGACTGGGTAACCAATAGTTGCTGCAAAGGCAACAGCTTCTTCAACCGTGTTGACAATTTCTGATTCTGGAATTGGTTGCTTGAGTTCTTCCATCAATTGTTTAAAGAGATCGCGGTCCTCCGCTTGGTCAATGGCAGATAATTTAGTCCCCAGAAGTTCGACACCAAGCTCATCAAGAATACCATTTTTAGACAATTCCATGGCCATATTGAGCCCTGTTTGCCCACCAAGAGTTGGAAGCAAGGCATCTGGACGTTCCTTACGAAGAATACGTGTCACAAACTCAAGTGTAATTGGTTCGATGTAAACCTTGTCTGCAATCTCCTTGTCCGTCATGATGGTGGCAGGGTTTGAGTTAACTAAGACAACCTCATAACCTTCCTCTTTCAACGACAAGCAGGCTTGGGTCCCAGCGTAGTCAAACTCAGCAGCCTGACCAATAATAATCGGACCAGAACCAATCACCATAATTTTTTGAATATCAGTACGTTTAGGCATAGTTTATGATACAAAGCCCGTAAAGAACACAGTGAAAATAGGAAACTCGGTGCAGACGCCTTCAGCGTCAAGACGATGTTTATCTTTTTCACACAGTTCTTAGGGCGTGTTCACTTCCGCGAACAATGTATCTTCTCCTTTCTATTCGGCAACTCTCGGGTTGCCATTAAATAAATTCTCCGACGATTTTTTAGAGAAACGATATTTTTCGATAAAAAATCTAGTGCAGGGAGTTTTTAGTTCGCCTGATAGCGACTAAAAGAAACGACCTGCCTTTCTATTCGTCGCCTCACAGAGCGACATTAAATAAGATACAAAGGACGAATAGAAAGCGATTGAATTTTAGGAAACCAAGGAAGGATTGACAATCCAAGTTGGTTTCTCTAAATTCCGAGCTTTCCGTCCGTGTTCAGTTACATAAATTCTCCGACGAGCTTTTACTCGTTCTTAGTTTGATTGTTTAAAAGCTTCCATCATCTCGATAAACTCGTCGAATAGGTAGCTTGCGTCGTGTGGACCAGGGGCTGCATCTGGGTGGTACTGAACAGAGAAAGCAGGTTGGTATCTGTGACGCACACCTTCAACTGACTTGTCATTGATTTCTTCGTGGGTAATAATCAAGTGATCTGGCAAATCCTCACGACTGACTGCATAACCATGGTTTTGGCTGGTGAAGTCTACACGTCCTGTAGCAATTTCACGTACTGCATGGTTAAAGCCACGGTGACCAAACTTCATCTTGTAAGTCTTTGCCCCGTTTGCCATGGCGAAGAGTTGGTGCCCCATACAAATACCAAAAATTGGAATTTTTCCTTGCACACCGCGAATCATATCTAGTGCCTGTGGAACGTCTTCGGGGTTACCTGGACCATTTGACAACATAACTCCGTCAGGATTGAGATGGAGAATTTCTTCAGCCGTTGTCGAATAAGGAACGACGGTCACGTTACAGTTGCGTTTAGAAAGCTCACGTAAGATTGAGTGCTTGAGACCAAAGTCCACTAGCACCACGCTCAAACCAACTCCTGGAGCTGGATATGAAGTTTTAGTAGAAACCTGCTTGATATTGTCTGTCGGCAAGACTGTTGCTTGGAACTGGTCCGTCACATGATCCATGCTGTCTCCAACATGGGTCAAGGTTGCACGCATAGTACCATGCTTACGGATAATCTTAGTAAGGGCACGCGTATCAATTCCTGAAATACCCGGGATCTTCTTGGCTTTCAAAAATTCATCCAGCGTCATTTGATTTCGCCAGTTGCTTGCTCTACGTGCTTCTTCGAAAACAACGACTCCCTTACAAGTTGGAATAATAGATTCGTAATCATCACGGTTAATTCCATAATTTCCCACCAAAGGATAAGTAAAGGTCAAGATTTGTCCATTATAAGACTGGTCTGTAATGGATTCTTGGTAGCCGGTCATCCCTGTATTAAAGACGATTTCGCCTGTTACATCAATATCTGCTCCGAAGGCCTTGCCTTCAAAAACTGTGCCATCTTCTAATACTAGAAGTCTTTTTGTCATATTTTCACCTCTCGTGGACGCTCACTGGCGTCTTTTAACGTCTTGTGTTTTAGTTGGCGTTTCTACTCGCCAGTACGGATTCTAAGATTGCCATTCGAACAAAGACACCATTGGTCATTTGTTGGACAATCCGTGATTTTGGTGCTTCAACCAAGTGGTCTGCGATTTCTACATCACGGTTGACTGGAGCTGGGTGCATGAGGATTGCTGTTTCTTTCAAACGGTCATAACGTTCTTGAGTCAAGCCATGTTGAGCATGGTAGTCTTCTTTTGAAAAGACAGCTCCACTTTCATGGCGTTCATGTTGCACACGGAGAAACATCATGACATCCACCTGATCAATGATTTCATCAATAGTTACAAACTGTCCATAGTCTGCAAACTCTTGACTTCTCCATTCCTCAGGTCCAGCAAAATAAAGTTCTGCACCTAAGCGTTTCAAAATCTGCATATTGGATTTGGCAACGCGTGAATGGTCCAAGTCACCTGCAATCGCAACCTTGAGACCCTCAAAGTGACCAAATTCCTCATAAATAGTCATCAAATCAAGCAAGCTCTGGCTAGGGTGTTGTCCCGAACCATCTCCACCATTGATGATGGAAGTCGTAATCGTGGGACTAGCAATTAACTCTCTGTAGTAGTCAACCTCAGGGTGGCGAATCACACAGACATCCACTCCTAGAGCAGACAGAGTCAAAATGGTATCATAAAGTGTCTCCCCTTTATTAACTGAACTAGTCTTCACATCAAAGTCAAGTCGTTCCAGCCCCAGTTTAATCTCTGCCACTTCAAAGGACTTATGCGTCCGTGTAGAATCCTCAAAGAAAAGATTGGAGACAATCGGATGGTCTTCATAGGGAAGCTGAGCTCCATTTTTAAACTCAATTCCTCGCTTGATCAATTTTATCACTTGATCGACAGTAAGGTCTTCCATGGACACCACATGGTTCAATGCTTGTTGATTTTCTGACATGGCTACTCCTTTAGCTTTCTAAGCTTCTTCAGTAATCAGAACTCTGTCTTGGCCATCAAGTTCTGCCATCTCTACGATGATTTCTTCAGAACGACTGGTTGGGATATTTTTTCCAACGTAATCTGGACGAATTGGCAATTCTCTATGTCCACGATCGACTAAAACTGCTAAGCTCACGCGCGCAGGACGACCATGACCTACAATATTATCAATAGCAGCGCGAATGGTACGACCTGTATAAAGAACATCATCCACCAAGATAACTTCACGGTCTGTCACATCAACAGAAACCAAAGAAGTATCTTCTCCACTTTTAACATCGTCACGGAAAGGTTTCGTATCCAATTCCACAACAGGAACTGAAAGGTTTTCTAGCTGCTCCAAACGTTCTTGGATACGGTGGGCGATAAAGACACCACGAGTTTTAATACCAGCCAAGACGATTTTATTCAAATCTTTGTTACGTTCGATAATCTCATAGGTAATACGCGTAATCGCTCGTTTGACGGTCAATTCGTCTACAACTTCTTTTGTCTTCATGACAAACCTCCAAAAAGAAAAGTCTCCTTAAACAAGGAGACTTGAAATGTATAGCCAAGCGAGCCCTACTGCAAACAGTATAGACTTCACCCTTCTACTTTATCACGCTCCTTGCCTGCCTCACGGGACAGGTTTAAAGGAATATTTAGTTATCAATTACTATAGCACAAAGCATGGTTAAAATCAAGCAAAAACTTTCGATGTCCCATCTTACAAATTGCTAAAGTCATATAATTGTGGGTACTGGTCACACTCTGGATTTTTAGGATGGCAAATGGCTCTTCCAAAATAAATCATGGCCTGATGGGCTGCTAACCACTGCTCAGGTGGCAAGATATCCATGACCCGCTTTTCCACCTCAAGCGGTGTCGCTGATTTTTTGACAATATCGTGGTGCTTACAGATACGCTCCACATGGGTGTCCACTGCAAAGGCTGGGATCCCAAAGCCCACACTCATGACAACATTGGCCGTCTTGCGACCAACACCTGCTAGACTTTCTAATTCTTCACGTGTCTGAGGGACTTGACCATCAAAATCGTCTAATAGTTGTTGGGCACATTTTTTAAGGAATTTAGCCTTATTCCGATACAATCCCAAACGAGAAATGTGTGAAGCAATTTCACTCTCAGTTGCCACAGACATGGCTTGTGGCGTTGGAAAGGCAGCAAAGAGACCTGGTGTTGCCTTATTTACCGCTGCATCCGTCGTCTGGGCTGACAACATGACCGCAACCAGGAGTTCAAAATGATTGGTAAAGTCAAGACTAGGCTTGGCATCTGGGAAGAGAGCGATAATTTCTTCTAGCACCTTTCGTGCTCGTTTTTTTGACAAGACCATTATTCGTCTCCGTCAAATAGTCCTTGCAAGCCAGCAAAAGGACTGTTTTCTTCTTTCTTGACTGCTTGTTGAGCTTGGTATTCTTCCTCTGTCATGATTTGCCAGTCATTTCCTGACACAAAACCTTGCCCCGCCTCTTCTTCAGCCGTCAAAACCTTGATAGGGATATTGAGCAGGATATTGTCTGATACGCTCTCAGCAAGGTCAAGTTCTCCATTTTCGATAGGCAAGACCAAATCATCATCTAGAACCTCTTGATCTAACTGGTTGGTTGCGCCTTCCATGAAAACTTCTGTGACTGGATAAGATTCAGCTAACTCAACTGGCTCCATACTACGACTTGAAGCAAGGACAATAGTGTAAGATAGTTGATAATCTAAGAAATACATACGGTCTTCGTACTGTACTTTCCCAACTGCAAGGATATCTTTTATATCTAAAATTTCTTGATTGCGTGCACGCAGGTCTGCGGCTAAGTCTAAGGTTTGTTCAAAATGCAAGCCTTCAGACTGCTTACGAATTTCTTGAATATTTAATTTCATACTTCCTCCATAAAGATTTACTCTCTTGATTATACCATGAAAAGCCTACAAATCAGCACACCAAACTCTGTAATTAAATTTCGATTTTTTAATATATTTATCACTATATTTTTTGGTGCTATACTATAGGCAATAATACATCAGAGCAAGGAGGATGCTCACATGGAAGACAAAGAACTCATTACTAATGCCTACCACACTGATTTTAGAGATTAGAATTTCCAATTTTCTGTTGACAAAATAACCTGAAAGGTATAGGATAAAGATACTAATACTCGGAGGTAAAGGAGACATGAACAACTAAGTCTATCAAATAAAGAACCTTTATTTAGTAGATCTTGTTTTTGTCTCTTTTTGTGTGCTCTTTTATGCTCTTTTTCTGGCATTTTATACTCAATGAAAATCAAAAAGCAAACTAGGAAGCTAGCCGCAGGTTGCTCAAAGCACTGCTTTGAGGTTGTAGATAAGACTG